>CAUJJO010000150.1 GCA_963205125.1 Pseudomonadota bacterium
GGTGATGAAGACGATGGGCCGGTGCCGCGCCTTGATGAGTTCGCGCGTCTCGTAGACGTAGAACTCCATGCGGTCGAGCTCGCGCAGCAGGTCGTTCGGGAACTCGATGTCGGCCTTGTCGATCTCGTCGATCAGCAGCACGACGGGCCGCTCGGCGGTGAAGGCCTGCCAGAGCACGCCCTGCACGATGTAGTTGCGGATGTCGCGCACCTTGCCGGCGCTCTCCGCGTCGGCGAGCTGGCTGTCGCGCAGGCGGCTGACCGCGTCGTACTCGTAGAGGCCTTGCTGCGCCTTGGTCGTGCTCTTGATGTGCCACTGCAGCAGCGGCATCTTCATCGCGGCGGCCACCTCCTCGGCGAGCATCGTCTTGCCGGTGCCGGGCTCGCCCTTGACGAGCAGGGGGCGCTGCAGCGTGACGGCGGCGTTGACCGCCAGCATCAGGTCCTGCGTGGCTACGTACTGGTCGGAACCCTGGAATTTCATCGTCGGCAACGCGGGGATACTGGTGTTGAACCCAGTATAAGCGGGCGTGAAAAGCGATATCGTCACCCTATACTCCTGCGCTGCATCAATACCCGCTGCGCCTTCTCGCGCTACGCGAATCGGTGCGATCCGTCCGCCTCATCCACCTCACGCCGCCGACATGATCAAAGCGATCCCCCTTCTGCTGGCCCTCGCCGGCACCGCATCGATGGCCCCCGTCGCCCAGGCGCAGGATGCCGCCGCGGGCCATGCGAAGGCGGCGATGTGCATCGGCTGCCACGGCATCGTCGGCTACCGCGCCAGCTTCCCCGAGGTGCACAAGGTGCCGATGATCGCCGGCCAGAACGCCAAGTACCTCGAGAACGCGCTGATCGAATACAAGAAGGGCGAGCGCAAGCACCCGACGATGAAGGCGATCGCCGCCTCGCTGTCCGACAAGGACATGGCAGACCTGGCCGCCTACTACGAGACGCTGGGCCCGGGCTCGGTGAAGACGGTGGCGGCGGCGCCCGCGCCATCGGCCGAGGTCGAGGCCCTGCTGACCAAGGGCAACTGCGCGTCCTGCCACGGCGCCGACTTCAACAAGCCGATCGACGGCAGCTACCCCCGGCTCGCCGGCCAGTACGCCGACTACCTCTACGTCGCGCTCAAGGCCTACCAGACCACGGACAACCCGCGCATCGGGCGCGGCAACGCGATCATGGTCGGGCAGGTCGCCCCCTTCAAGCACGCCGAGCTGAAGGCGCTGGCCAACTACATCGGCTCGCTTCCGGGCAGCATGGCCACCGTGCCGCAGGCGAAGTTCCGCTGATCCGCGCTCAAGCTGCAGCGGCTTCGTGCCGATAGCCGGTGCAGACTCGCCGGCACGGGCGCCGGCCGCTGCACGCTCATGCTCAAGAAGATCCCGGTCGAGGACGTTCGCGTCGGCATGCACCTGCACGCCCTGGAAGGTGCGTGGCTGGACCATCCGTTCTGGAAGAACCGCTTCACGATCGACGACCCCGAGGACCTGCGCAAACTGCGGGGCAGCAAGGTGCGCGAGGTCTGGATCGACGTGGCCAAGGGCATCGATGCGGCCGACGCCGCGGCGCTTGCCGGCGTCGAAGTCCCGCCGGCCGCCACCGCGCCCGAGGCGTCCGCGGCATCCGCGGCCTCGGCGCAAGCGGGCGCCGCGGGGATGCAGGCGCGTGGGGACGCCCCGGTGCGGCCGGCGCGAAGCGCGATGAGCGACGAACTGCGCCAGGCCGCCGCAGTCTGCCAGCGCAGCCGCCAGCAGATGGTCTCGATGTTCCGCGAGGCGCGCCTGGGCAAGGCGATCGACGCCGAGGCCTGCGAGCCGCTGGTCGAGGAGATCAGCGCCTCGGTCATGCGCAACCCGGGCGCGCTGGTGAGCCTGGCGCGGCTGAAGACGCAGGACGACTACACCTTCATGCATTCGGTGGCGGTGTGCGCGCTGATGGTCGCGCTGGCGCGCGAACTCGGCTTCGACGACGAGGCGCGCCGCGCCGCGGCTCTTGCGGGCCTGGTGCACGACCTCGGCAAGGCGATGATGCCGCTGGCCGTCCTCAACAAGCCCGGCAAGCTGAGCGACGAGGAGTTCGCCATCATGCGCACGCACCCCGAGCGCGGGCACGAGCTGCTGCAGGAAGGGCGCGGTGCGAGCGAGCAGACGCTCGACGTCTGCCTGCACCATCACGAGCGCGTCGACGGCAGCGGCTACCCGCACCGCCTTTCGGGCGAGGCGCTGACGGTGCTGGCGCGCATGGGCGCGATCTGCGACGTCTACGACGCCATCACCTCGAACCGACCCTACAAGGCCGGCTGGGATCCGGCCGAGTCGATCGCCCGCATGGCCTCGTGGAAGGGGCACTTCGACCCCGCGCTCTTCAAGGCCTTCGTCAAGAGCCTGGGCATCTACCCGGTGGGCTCGCTGGTGCGCCTGCACTCGGGGCGGCTCGCCGTGGTCGTCGAGCACGACGCGCAGGCGCTGACCGCGCCGACGGTGAAGGTCTTCTTCTCGACGAAGAGCAACCTGCCCATCCCCGTGCAGCGCCTGGACCTCGCCGGCAGCAGCGACCGCATCGTCGGCCGCGAGTCGCCCGCGAAATGGGGCTTCAAGCACCTGGAGGAGCTCTGGATCGACGGCCAGGTGCCGCGCGCGGCCTGATCGCGCCGCGCGGAAGGCGGCCGCAGCCTGTGCCGGCTCAGCGCGTGGCGCGCCGGCGCACCGCGTCCAGGTAGGCCAGCCCGTCGGGCGGCAGGCCGCTGCGCTGGCTGGTCCAGATCATCTCGCCCAGGCACTCCATCACCTCGTGGTGCGCGGCGTGCAGCGAACCGCGCCGCCCCGCCAGCAACTGCACCGCCTGGCGGATGCCGCCGGGCTGGTCGATGCTGCACTGCTCCTCGATCGTCAGATGCATCGAGAGGTGCAGGAAGGGGTTGGTGCGCCCGTCCTCGACGCGGTAGACCGCAGCCAGCGCGGCCGCCTCATCGGCCAGATCGCCGTGGTACTCGGGGTGCTCGTCGATCCAGCGCGCCGCCAGCGCATCCATCGGCGCCAGCGGCTGCCCTGCACGCCGACGCGCGAACGCCGCGCAGAAGAAGCGCCGCACATCGTCCTGCGAGGGCTGGAACATGGCGCCATTGTCGGCGCAAGCGCGGGGGCAGGAACCAGCATTGACACCGCGCGCCACGCGCTCTAGCATCGCGCCGCAACTTGTCTATACAAGCTGTCATCCGCCACTGACCCAGCCTTCGAGGAGCGTTCCATGGATTTCCGACGCGGTCTTCCCCGCCTGCTGATCACCGCTGCCGCGCTGGCCGTGCCCGCGGGCGCGGCGCTTGCCCAGATCAAGATCGGCTTCAACGTGCCGTTGACCGGCTTTGCCGCCGCCGACGGCAAGTCCGCGCTCGAAGGCGCCAAGCTGGCGGTGGAGCAGGCCAATGCCGCAGGCGGCGTGGCCGGGCAGAAGCTCGAGCTCGTCGTCTACGACGACCAGGCCTCGCCCAAGGAGGCGGTGCCGGTGGCCACCAAGCTGGTCGAGAAGGACAAGGTCGTGGTCGGCGTCTCGGGTTCGTACTCGGGCTCGACGCGTGCGGCGGCCTCGATCTTCCAGCGCGCGCAGGTGCCCTACGTGGTCGCCTACGCGATCCACCCCGACATCACGCTGGCCGGCGACTACATGTTCCGCGTCTCGGCGATGGGCGAGGTGCAGGGCCGCGGCGGCGCCAAGCTGGTGCAGAGCCTGGGCAAGAAGAAGGTCGTGCTGATCACCGTGAAGAACGACTTCGGCCAGGCGCTGGCCGCGGGCTTCAAGGAGGCCGCGCCCAAGCTCGGCCTCACCATCGTCAACGAGTACGAGTACGCGATGCCCGACCGCCAGTTCGGCCCGCTGGTCAGCAAGGTCAAGGCCGACAACCCGGAGGTGATCTACGCCTCGGGCTACTACTTCAACGCCGGCCCGCTGGTGAGCCAGCTGCGCGCGGCGGGCATCACCGCGCCCATCATCGGGCAGGAAGGCTACGACTCCGAGAAGTTCATGGAGATCGCCGGCCCCGCCGCCGAAGGCACGCTGGTGACGACTTCGCTGGACCGCGACTCCGACGCCGCCGCGACCAAGACCTTCCTCGCCGACTACCGCAAGGCCACCGGCGTGGGCGCGGACATGGTCGCCGCCACCAGCTACACGGCGACCCTGGTCGCCATCGACGGCCTGAAGAAGACCGGCGGCAAGGGCGGCGCGGCGCTGCGCGACGCGCTCGCCGCGGGCAGCTACGACACGCCGATCGGCAAGCTCGCCTTCAACGACCTGCACGAGGTGAGGAAGGACATCCAGGTGCAGATCGTCAAGGACAAGGCCTTCCATCGCCACTCGGTGATCAATGACCCGGTGCTGCTGGCGCCGCCGAGCAAGGGCAAGTGAGCCCCGCGCGCTGCCTCCTGCCACGGCCGTCATGCTGATCGTCGAACTCGTCGCCCAGGGCCTGGTGCAGGGCAGCATCTATGCGCTGATCGCGCTGGGGCTGACCCTGGTCTACGGCCTGCTGCGCATCCTGCACGTCGCGCACGCCTCGCTGTTCACGCTGGGCGCCTACGTCGGCGTGCTGGCGGCCAACGCCGGGGCCGGCCTGCCGCTGGCCTTTGCGGCGGCGATGCTCGCAGCGGGCGCAGCCGGGGTGCTGATGTTCCGCCTGGCCTACCAGCCGCTGCTGGCCCGGCCGCCCTTCGTCGCGCTGATCGCCTCGATCGGCCTCTACATCGCGTCGGAGGAGGCCTTTCGCATCGTCTTCGGCGCGCAGGGCCTGTCCTTCACCGAGCCGCCGCTGCAAGGGCAGATCGCGCTCGGCGGCGGGCTGCACTTCAAGCAGGCCGAGCTGATGGTGATGGCGGGCACCGTCGTCATCATCGGCATCCTCGCCTGGCTGCAGTCGCGCACGCGCATCGGCGTGGCCTGCCAGGCGACGGTGTCCGACCCGCAGATGGCCGAGTCCTTCGGCATCTCGCTGCGCCAGGTGCGCGACATCAATTTCTTCGTCGGCTCGGCGCTGGCGGGCTTTGCCGGCGTCTGGGTCGCGTTGCTCAACAACCTGGTCGAGCCGACGATGGGCAGCGTGCCCTCCTACAAGGCGCTGGCGATCATCGTGCTCGGCGGCCTGGGCTCGGTGCCGGGGACGCTGGCTGCAGCGCTCGTGCTGGGCGTCATCGAGGCCTTCGGCACCATCTACCTCGGCAAGCTGCTCGACCGCAACGCCATCGCCTTTGCCTTCCTCATCCTCGTGCTGATGCTGCGCCCGCAGGGCCTCTTCGCACGCCGCTGAGCCGACACCGGAACCGGGCCGCCGCATGGACTACGAAATCACCCTGCTCACGGGCATGGCCATCAGCGTCATGTTCGCGCTCTCGCTGAACCTGATCACCGGCTTCTGCGGCCAGATCAGCCTGGGCCACGCGGCCTTCCAGGGCGTGGGCGCCTACGCCGCGGCGCTGCTGGGCAAGGCCGCGGGCTGGCCCTTCCTCGCGACACTGCCGGCGGCGATGCTGCTGGCCGGCGTGCTCGGCGTCGTCGTCGGCCTGGCCTCGCTGCGCGTGCGCGACGACTTCCTCGCCATCACGACGATGGGCGTGGTCTTCCTCTTCGTCGGCGTCGTGCGCCAGCAGGACGTGCTGGGCGGCGAACTGGGCGTCTCGGGCATCCCCGACCACGGCTTCGGGCGCCTGGGCTTCATGGCGGTGGCGCTGCTGGCCTGCGTGCTGGTCGTGCTGCTGTCGGCGCACATCCGCCGCGCCTGGATGGGGCGCGTCTTCAACGGCATCGCCGAGGACGAGGACACGATGCGGGTGCTCGGCATCGACGTGCCGCGCTACAAACTCGCGGCCTTTGCCATCGGCACCGCGCTGGCCGGGCTCTCGGGCGCCTTCCTCGCCTACCACCTGCAGTTCATCGGCGCCGACAACTTCGGCTTCATCGAGTCGATCACCGTGCTGTCGATGGTCGTCGTCGGCGGCATCGGCTCGGTGCCCGGCGTGCTGGTGGCCGCGGCGCTGCTGTCGGCGCTGCCGGCCTGGTTCCAGTTCATCGGCGACTACAAGCTGCTCGTCTACGGCGGGCTGCTCTTCCTCATGATGCGCTTCTCGCCCGACGGCATGGCCGGGATGGTCCGGCGCCTGCTGCCGCTGCCGGCGGCGCGGGAGCGGCGATCGTGAGCGCGCGCCCATCCGCGCGCACCGCGGCGGCGCCGGCCGCCGCCGCGCCGCTGCTCGAGGTCGAGCGCGTGACGGTGCGCTTCGGCGGCCTGACGGCGATCGACGACGTGTCCTTTGCCGTGCAGCCGGGCGAGCTGCTCGGGCTCATCGGCCCCAACGGCGCCGGCAAGACGACCATGCTGCGCGCCATCACCGGCGTCGTGCGGCCGGCCGCCGGGCAGGTTCGGCTCGAGGGGCAGGCGCTGGGCGCGCTGCCGATCCACGAGCGCATCCGCCGGGGCCTTGCGCTGTCGCAGCAGCTCGTGCGGCCGCTGCGCAGCCTCTCGCTGCAGGAGAACGTCGCGCTGGCCGCGGGGCGCGCGAAGACGCTGCGGCCCTGGCGCGCGATCACGCATGTCTGCAGCGCCGCCGAGATGGCGCGCGCGCAGGACGAGCTGGCGCGCGTGGGCATCGCCGAGCTGGCCACGCAGGCGGCGGCCAAGCAGCCGCTTGGCGTGCTCAAGCGCCTGGAGATGGCGCGCGCGCACGCGCTGGATCCGCGCCTGCTGCTGCTCGACGAGCCGCTGGCCGGGCTGAACTCGAAGGAGGCGCGCGCGCTCTCCGAGACCATCGCCGACATCAACCGCCAGGGCATGACGGTGGTGCTGATCGAGCACAACCTGGGCGAGGTGCTGCGCATCTGCACGCGGCTGGTCGTGCTGGACAACGGCCGCAAGATCGGCGAGGGCGAGCCGCGCGCGGTGATGGCCGATCCGGTGGTCCGCGCAGCCTACCTGGGCACGGCGGCCGCGTCGGCCGAGGATTCCGACGCCGCGGAGGCCGCCCATGCTTGAACTGCAGTCCCTGTCCTGCGGCTACGGCGCCTTCCAGGCGGTGCACGAGCTCACGCTCACGCTGCGCCCGGGGACGATCACCGGGCTGCTCGGCCCCAACGGCGCGGGCAAGTCGTCGACGCTGATGTGCATCGCCGGTCACGTCGAGCAGCAGGGCGGCAGCCTGCGCCTGGACGGGCAGGACCTGGGGGCCTTGCCGCCGACCGAGCGCGTGCGCCGCGGCATCGCCATCTCGCCCGAGGGGCGGCGCCTCTTCAAGGACCTCTCGGTCGAGGACAACCTGCGCGTGGGCGGCCTCGTGCAGCCCGCACGCGTCTTCCGCGAGGACCGCGACCGCGTGCTCGCGCTCTTTCCGCGCCTGGGCGAGCGCCTGCATTCGCTGGCCGGCAACCTCTCGGGCGGCGAGCAGCAGATGCTGGCGATCGGCCGCGCGCTGATGACGCGCCCGCGCCTCATGATGATCGACGAGCTGTCGCTGGGCCTCATGCCCAAGGTGATCGACCTCTGCTACCAGGCGCTGCAGACGCTGCGCGGCGAAGGCATGACCATCCTGCTCGTCGAGCAGAACACCGAGCGCGCGCTGCAGGTCGCCGACGAGGTCTGCGTCCTCGAATCCGGCCGCTCGGTCTGGCAAGGCGCCGCCGCGGCAGCCCGCCAGGACCCGGACCTGCTCTCGGCCTACCTTGGCTTGATCTGAACTGCGAGCCAGGGCAGCCGGGAGCCAGGCGCCGAGGTGCCGAGGTGCCGTTCGCCCCTCAACTCGGCGTGAACGCCAGCCGCACGTAGATCGGCGCGAAGGCCTCGGCCTGGGTGATCTCGATCAGGCTCTCGCGCGCCAGTTCCAGCATGGCGATGAAGGTGACGACGACTACCGGCATGCCGCGCGTGGTGTCGAAGAGCTGCTCGAACTCGAGGTAGCGCCGGCCCTGCAGGCGGCGCAGCACCACGCTCATGTGCTCGCGCACCGAGAGCTGCTCGCGGCTGATGGTGTGGTGCTGCGTCAGCCGCGCGCGCTGCAGGATCTCGGCCCAGGCCTGCCGCAGGTCGGCGACGTGGACGTCGGGCAGGCGCGGCTGCAGACTTTGCTCGATCGTCACCACCGCGCGCAGGAAGTCGCGCCCGAGCAGCGGCAGCGCGTCGAGCTGGGCGGCGCCGAGCTTGATGCGCTCGTACTCGACGAGGCGGCGCACCAGGGCGGCACGCGGATCCTCGGGCTCGCCGCCGTCCTCGCGCTGCTTGGGCGGCAGCAGCATGCGCGACTTGATCTCGATGAGCATCGCCGCCATCAGCAGGTACTCGCTGGCGAGCTCCAGGTTGTGGCGGCGGATCTGCTCGATGTAGTCCAGGTACTGGCGCGTCAGGTCGGCCAGCGGGACGTCGAGGATGTTGAAGTTCTGGCGCCGGATCAGGTAGAGCAGCAGGTCCAGCGGGCCTTCGAAGGCCTCGAGGAAGACTTCCAGCGCGTCCGGCGGGATGTAGAGGTCCTGCGGCAGCCGGAACAGCGGCTCGCCGTAGAGCCGGGCCACCGCGACCTGGTCGACCACCTGGGGCAGTTGCGCGCCGTCCGGCGCCGTGCCCGGCGCCTCGTCCTCGCTCACCATGCCCGCCCGCGCCGCGCCTTGCGCCTCAGGGCTTGTTCCAGTGGTAGTAGACGTAGCCCTGCTGCGGCACGCGGGCCTCGCGCCAGCGGGCCTGCGCCTGGCGGTCGACCGGACGGTCCCACAGCAGCGCGCGGCCGGCGCGCTGCTCGGCTTCGAGCGTGGGCTTCTTCGCCTTCAGTTCGTCGATGAAGGCGCTGGCCTCGGACTTGTAGGGCTTCCAGAAGAAGTGCATGGCGCGGTCGCGCGGGAGGCGCGGCGAAGAAGATCGGGAACGGCGTCGATTGTATCGGCCGGCTCGACGGCCGCAGGCACAGACGGCCGCAGGCACGGCCAGGCGCCCGCCAGGCGCCAGCCGGCCGGTCGGCGAGAATCCGCCCGTGAGCGGCACAAGCGAACCAGCGACGGCGGTCCCGGCAGGCAGCCTGCGGCGCCTGCACCTGCGCTACCTGGGATTCGCGCTCGGGCTGTGCGCCTTCGTGCTGGCGATGGGCGTGGCCGAGCGCCTGGGCGTTCCGAACGGCTGGATCGGCGCGGCCTTCATGGCCGGCACTATCCTCGTCTACGCGACGATCGGCTTCTTCACCCGCACCTCCAACGAGAGCGAGTACTACGTCGCGGGCAGGCGCGTCCCGGCGCTCTACAACGGCATGGCCACGGCCGCCGACTGGATGTCGGTGGCCTCCTTCATCGGCACCGCGGGCGTGCTCTACCTGCAGGGTTTCGGCGGTCTGGCCTACATCATCGGCTGGACCGGCGGCTACTGCCTGCTGGCGCTGCTGCTGGCGCCCTACCTGCGGCGGCTGCCGGTGTACACGGTGGCCGACTTCCTCGGCCAGCGCTACGGCGGCGTGGCGCCGCGGCTGATCGGCGCGCTGGCCACGGTCGTCGTCGGCTTCGTCTACGTGGTGGCGCAGCTCTACGGCGTGGGGCTGATCGCCTCGCACCTGCTGGGCCTGGCCTTCGAGGTCGGCATCTTCATCGCGCTGGGCGGCGTGCTGGTGTGCTCCTTCCTCGGCGGCATGCGCTCGGTCACCTGGACGCAGGTGGCGCAGTACATCGTGCTGATCCTCGCCTTCCTGGTGCCGCTGGTGTGGATCGGCCTGAAGCAGCCCGGGACGGTGGTGCCGGGGCTCGCCTACACGAGCGTGCTCGAGCGCGTGAGCGCGCGCGAGCGCCAGCTGCAGGCCGACCCGCGCGAGCTGGAGGTGCAGCAGCGCTGGCGCGAGCGCGCAGAGGCCGCGCGCGCCAGGCTCGCCGACGTGCCCGCGGCGATGGCCGAGGAGGTTCGGCAGCTCGGCGCCGAACTGCGACGCCTGCGCGCCGAGCGCGCGCCGCTGCTGCAGATCCAGCTTGCCGAGCGGCGCCTGCGCGCCTTGCCGCAGACCGAGGCGGCGGCGCGCACGCGCTACGAGGGCGAGCTGGCAGAGGCGCTCCGGCGCGCGCGGCCGCTGGGCGGGCTGGCGCCGCAGGCCACCCCCTATGCGCGCGGCGATCCGCAGGGCAGCGAGGAGGCCCAGCGCGCCTACCGCAGCGAGCGCATCAACTTCACCGCGCTGGTCTTCTGCCTGATGCTGGGCACGGCGGCGATGCCGCATGTGCTGGTGCGCTTCCTCACCACGCCGTCGGCGGCGGCGGCGCGGCGCTCGGTGGGCTGGGCGCTGCTCTTCATCATCGTGCTCTACATGGCGGCCCCGGCGCTGGCCGTGCTGATCAAGGCCGAAGTGCTCGACGGCCTCGTCGGCCAGCCGCTGACGCAGCTGCCGGCCTGGCTGCGGCGCTGGACGCGGCGCGACCCGAGCCAGGTCTCGTTCGAGGACATCAACGGCGACGGCATCCTGCAGCTGGGCGAGCTGCACCTCTCGAGCGACGTCATCGTGCTGCTGGCGCCCGAGATCGCGCGGCTGCCCGCGGTGATCGGCTACCTGGTCGCCGCCGGCGGCCTGGCGGCGGCGCTGTCCACCGCCGACGGGCTGCTGCTGTCCATCGCCAGCGCCTTCTCGCACGACGTCTACCGCGGCGTGATCGACCCGCGCGCACCGGCGATGCGCGCCGTCATCCTCTCCAAGGCGCTGGTGCTGATGATGGCGGTGATGGCGGCGATGGCGGCCTCGCTGCGGCCCGAGAGCCTGGTCGCGCTGGTCACCGCGGCCTTCTCGATCGCCGCCTCGGCGCTGTTCGCGCCGCTCGTGCTCGGCATCTTCTGGCGCCGCGCCAGCCGCTGGGGCGCGGTCGCCGGCATGCTGGCGGGGCTGGCCACCTGCCTGGGCTACATGGCGATCAACCTGCCCTGGTCGCGCGAGCTGCTCGGCGTCGGCCTGCCGCTGGCGCAGACGCGCTGGTTCGACCTGGAACCGACCTCGGCGGGCGTGTTCGGCGTCGCCGCGAGCTTTGCCGCGGTGCTGCTCGTCAGCCGGCTGGGCGGCGACTCGAGCGCGCGCTCGGCGGCCATCGTCGAGCGGCTGCGGCAAGCCTGAGGCCGACGGCGAGGAAGCCCGCGCGATGACCCCGCCCCGCAGCCTCTGGCGCCGCACGCGACGGCTCACCGGCGCGCTGCTCGGCGTCTGGCTGCTGGTCGTGCTGCTGGCGACCTGGTTCGCGCGCGACATCGACTTCGCCTTCTTCGGCACGCGCTTCGCCTTCTGGCTCGGCGCGCAGGGCGTGCTGCTCGTCTTCCTCGCCATCGTCGCCGTCTACGTGCTGGCGATGCAGCGGCTGGAGCGCGAGGACGCCGCGCGCGAGCCCGGCGCCGGGGCGCCTTTCGAGCCAGCCTCCGAGCCAGCCTCCGAGCCGGCCTCCAAGCCTCTGTCCAACCGGCCGCCGCCGCGCTGATCAGGGCGGCGCGGCGGCGCCTTCGCCGCGGTCGATGCCGTCGAAGGCCGCGGCCACCGTCGGCACGATCTGGTCCTCGCCCAGCAGCGCCGCGAAGCCCGAGCGGCGCATCAGCGACAGCGGCTGCTCGTTGACGTTGGCCAGCACCAGCGCGACACCCCGGCGCCGCAGCGTGCGGTGCAGTTCCTGCAGCGCGTCCAGGCCCGAGGTGTCCATCGAGAAGAGGCGGTGCATGTCCAGCACCAGCGCCCGCGTCGCCGGGTCGACCTTGGCCGGCAGCGCCTCGACCTTGCCGACCGCGCCGAAGAAGAGCGGCCCGGACAGCTCGAAGGCCTGCACGCCCTCGGGCAGGTCCTCGCGCGGCAGCGCGTGCACGCCAAAGAGCGTGCTCATGCGGTGGATGAAGAAGGCGCAGGCGAGCACGAGGCCGACCTCGACCGCGACCGTGAGGTCGAACACGACGGTGAGCAGGAAGGTGCCCAGCAGGATGGTGCGGTACTGCAGGCTGAACTTCTTCAGCCGCACGAACTCGCGCCACTCGCCCATGTTCCAGGCGACGAAGGCGAGGATGCCGGCCAGCGCCGCCAGCGGCACGTTGGTGGCCAGCGGCGCGGCCACCAGCACGACCAGCAGGATGGTGATCGCGTGCACGATGCCGGCCACCGGGGTGCGCGCGCCGGCGCGCACGTTGGTGACGGTGCGGGCGATGGTGCCGGTGGCCGGCAGCCCGCCGAAGAGCGGGCTGACGATGTTGGCCAGCCCTTGCGCCATCAGCTCCTGGTTGGGGTCGTGGCGCGGCGCCTCGATCAGCGTGTCGGCCACGCGTGCGCAGAGCAGCGACTCGATCGCGCCCAGCAGGGCGATCGTCACCGTCGGGATGAGGAGCTGCTTGGCCGTCTCCCAGTCGAAGTCGGGCAGCGTCAACTGCGGCAGCGCGTGCGGGATGCCGCCAAAGCGCGAGCCGATGGTCTCCACCGGCAGGCCGAACACGGTCACCGCAAGCGTCGCCAGCACCAGCGCGACGATGGTCCCCGGCACATGCGCCACCAGCCGCCGCAGCCTGGGCGCCGTGCCTTGCGCGTGCACCGGCATCGTGTAGCTCTTGGGCCAGAGCACGACGATCGCCAGGCTGCCCGCGGCGATCGCCAGCGCGTACGGATTGAGCGTGTGCGCGTGCTGCGCCAGCAGCCTGATCTGCGCGAAGAAGTCGCCCGGCAGCTTGGGCGTGACGAGGCCGAAGAAGTCCTTCACCTGCGACAGCCCGATCAGCACCGCGATGCCGTTGGTGAAGCCGATGACGATGGCCACCGGCACGTAGCGCACGAGCACGCCCAGCTTGAACAGCCCCATCAGGAACAGCAGCACGCCGGCCATCGCGGTGCTGATGAGCAGGTTGGTCAGGCCGTAGCGCTCGAGAATGCCGTAGACGATGACGATGAAGGCGCCGGCCGGCCCGCCGATCTGCACGCTCGAGCCGCCGAGGCCCGCGATCAGCAACCCGGCGACGATGGCGGTGAACAGGCCTTGCTCGGGCTTGACGCCCGAGGCGATGGCAAAGGCCATCGCCAGCGGCAGCGCGACGACGCCGACCGTCAGGCCGGCGCCGAGGTCGGCCAGCAGGAGCTGGCGGTCGTAGCCCTTCAGGCTGTCGAGCAGCCGCGGGCGGAAGGGGTGCAGACGGGTGGGAAGCATGCGGTCTCCGGGCAAGCGATGGGGCCAGAGGGCGCCAGCGCGGGAGGTCCGCAGTGATGCGTGCGCACGATGAAGCGGCGGCGGCGCGTGAGCAGGCAGACGCGCGGATCGACTGTCCAGTGCAGGACTGACATTCGCCGCGCCCAGGGCGCCGAGGGACCGTGCATGGGGCCGATCATGCCACCGTCGAGGCGGGCGCGGGCTCGCGCAGGCTCGGGCGAGCCCGCGCGCTCAGCTGCCGGGCGGCGGCAGGCCCAGGCTCAGCAGCAGGCCGGCCTGGCGCAGCCGCCACAACAGGGCGGCGACGAGCGCGAGACCGAGCACGCTGCCCAGCAGCCACAGCGCGCGGCGATGCCGCGACAGGCGCAGCGCCAGGCGCTGCCGCCAGCCCGGGCGCAGGTGCGTCGGCAGGCGCGCGGGATCGCCGAGCACGGCGCGCACGGTGTCGACGTCGCGGGGGCGGTCCTGCGGAAGCGGCGAGAGCATCCACTCGACCGCGGCCAGGAACTCGAGCGAATAGCGCCGCAGCACCGAGGCCGGCCAGGACAGCGCGGCCGCGCCTTCGCGGCGCTGCGGCGCCGGCGCCGGCGGCTTGCCGATCATCAGGCAGTGCAGCACGGCGCCCAGCGCGTACACGTCGGTCCAGGGCCCGCGCTCGAGCTCCTTGCCGGCGGCGTACATCTCGGGCGGCGCGAAGCCCTCGCGCGGGCCCGCCGCGCCGCCGTCGCCGCGCGCAGCCGCCAGGCGCCGCGGCGAGCCCAGGTCCATCAGCACCGGCCGGTGGTCGGGGCCGATGACGATCGAGGACAGGCCGATGTCGCGATGCTCGATGCCCGCGCGGTGCAGGGCCTGCACGGCCGTCAGCAAGGGCTCGAGCAGCGCGCGCAGCGCGGGCTCGCGCGGCGGGCGTCCGCGCGCCTGCATGGTCTCCTGCAGGTTGCGTCCGGCGACGAGGTCCATCGCCATGTAGGCGCTGCCGTTCTCCTCCCAGCTGCCGTAGACCGTCACCAGCCCCGGCTCACGCACGCGCGAAAGCAGCTTGCCCTCGTCGACGAAAGCGCGCAGACCCTGGGCGTAGCGCTCGGCGTCGTCGGGCCGGCGCGGCTGCACGAGCGTCGCGCCTTCGCGGCGTGCCAGATCCTGTGGCAGGTATTCCTTGACCGCGTACTCGGTTTCGCTTTCCGCGTCCCATACGCGGTAGCCGTAGCCGTATTGGCCCAGGCCCAGCACGCCGCGAACCTCGAAGCTGCCCAGCCGCGTGCCCAGGGGCAGCGGCGTGGGCGGCGGGGTCTTGCGGTGCGGGCGGGGGGCAGGCATGGGGGCGCAAGCGTATCAAGGCGGCAGCCTGCGGCGGCGGCTCACCCCGCGAATCGGGGCCCTCTGGCGCGCGCCCTGCGCGGCCTTCAGCGCACCCGCAGGCCGGGGGCAGCCGCGGGCCAGGGGTCGAGCAGGTAGAGCCCCGGGTGCGTCTTCTCGTCGGCGTGGCTGGCGGCAAGCACCATGCCTTCGCTCACGCCGAACTTCATCTTGCGCGGCGCGAGGTTGGCCACCAGCACGGTCAGCCGCCCGACCAGGTCGGCCGGTTCGAAGGCGCCGGCGATGCCGCTGAAGACGTTCCTCGTGCGGCCCTCGCCGGCGTCGAGCGTCAGGCGCAGCAGCTTCGTGCTGCCCTCGACGCGCTCGGCGGCGACGATGCGCGCGAGGCGCAGGTCGACCCTGGCGAAGTCCTCGATGCCGATCTGCGGCGCCAGCGCTTCGCCGCCCGGAATCAAGGCGGGGGCTGGCGCTGCGGCCGACGCGGGCGGCGGCTCGAAGAGCGCGTCCATCATCTTCGCGTCGACGCGCTGCATCAGGTGCGTGTAGCTGCCGATGGCGTGCGCGCCCAGCCTGCGCGCGGCGTCCGCCCACTGCAGCGGCGCGATCTTCAGGAAGGCCTCGACCTGCCCGGCCAGCGCCGGCAGCACGGGCTTGAGGTAGAGCGTGAGCAGGCGGAAGGCCTCGATGCAGGTCGAGCAGACGTCGTGCAGCGCCGCCTCCTGCCCGGGCTGTTTGGCGATCTCCCAGGGCTTGTGCGCGTCGACGTACTCGTTGACCTTGTCGGCCAGCAGCATGATCTCGCGCAGCGCCTTGCCGAACTCGCGGCCCTCGTAGAGCTGCGCGATCGGTTCGGACTGCGCGCGCAGCGCATCCAGCACCATGCGGCCCTCGACGCCGACCTCGGCCGAGAGCTGCCCGCCAAAGCGCTTGGCGATGAAGCCCGCGGCGCGGCTGGCGATGTTGATGTACTTGCCGACGAGATCGGCGTTGACGCGCGCGACGAAATCGTCGGGGTTGAAGTCCAGGTCCTCGACGCGCGCGTTGAGCTTGGCGGCGATGTAGTAGCGCAGCCACTGCGCGTCCATGCCGAGTTCGAGGTAGCGCAGCGGGCTGATGCCGGTGCCGCGGCTCTTGCTCATCTTCTCGCCGCTGACCGTGAGGTGCCCGTGCACGTAGACGCGGTCGGGCGCCTTGCGGCCGCTGAAGTGCAGCATCGCCGGCCAGAACAGGGTGTGGAAGGTGACGATGTCCTTGCCGATGAAGTGCACCTGCTCGAGCTCGGGCTGCGCGAGGTAGGCGTCATAGTCGACGCCGAGCTTGCCGCAGAGGTTCTTCAGGCTGGCGAGGTAGCCGATGGGCGCGTCCAGCCAGACGTAGAAGTACTTGCCCGGCGCGTCGGGGATCTCGATGCCGAAGTAGGGCGCGTCGCGGCTGATGTCCCAGTCGCCCAGGCTCACGCGGCCGTCCTCGTCGCGCGTGAACCACTCGCGCACCTTGTTGGCGACCTCGGGCTGCAGCCGCCCGTCCTGCGTCCAGTTCTCGAGGTACTCGACGCAGCGCGGGTCCGAGAGCTTGAAGAAGAAGTGCTCGCTCGTGCGCAGCACGGGTGTCGCGCCGGAGAGCGCCGAGTACGGGTTCTTCAGCTCGGTGGGCTGGTAGACGGCGCCGCAGACCTCGCAGTTGTCGCCGTACTGGTCGCGCGCGGCGCAGCGCGGGCACTCGCCCTTGATGAAGCGGTCGGGCAGGAACATGCCCTTGTCGGGGTCGAAGAACTGCTCGATGGTGCGCGTCTCGATCAGCTCGTTCGCGCGCAGCGCGCGGTAGATGTCCTGCGCGAGCCGGTGGTTCTCCGGCGCGTCGGTGCTGTGCCAGTTGTCGAAGCCGATGTGAAAGCCTTCGAGATAGCGCGCGCGCCCGGCGGCGATCTGCGCAACAAACGCCTGCGGCGTCAGGCCCGCCTTCTCCGCGGCGATCATGATCGGCGCGCCGTGCGCGTCGTCGGCGCAGACGAAGCGCACCTCGTGCCCGCGCATGCGCTGGAAGCGCACCCAGGTGTCGGCCTGGATGTACTCCATCATGTGCCCGATGTGAAACGGCGCGTTGGCGTAGGGCAGGGCGGTGGTGACGAAGAGCTTGCGGGTCATGGCGGCGCCGTCCGGAGCAGGGGCGCGATTCTAGGATGCCGACCCCACTGCCATCCCGGCTGCGCGCCTTTGGCTAGACTGCCCGCCAGCCGCGGTGCGCGCGCGCAGCGCCGCCCCGCTCCCCTTCGTCTTCGACCCCCAAGCAGCCCACGCCATGTCCACCGTCACCGAAGCCGCGCTGACCGAAGCGCTCCGAGCCGTCCGCGACCCGCAGACGGGCGTCGACTACGTCGCCTCGCGCCAGCTCGAGAACCTGCGCGTCGAGGGCGGCGACGTCTCCTTCGACATCGTGCTCGGCTACCCCGCCAAGAGCCTGCACCCGGCGCTGCGCAAGGCCTTGATCGCCGCCGCGCGCAGCGTACCCGGGGTCGACAACGTCAGCGTCAACCTGGTCACGCGCATCACCAAGCACGCGGTGCAGCGCGGCGTGCAGCTGATGCCCAAGGTGAAGAACATCGTCGCCGTGGCCTCCGGCAAGGGCGGTGTCGGCAAGAGCACGACGACCGTGAACCTGGCGCTCGCGCTGGCCTCCGAAGGGGCGAGCGTGGGCATCCTCGACGCCGACATCTACGGCCCGAGCCAGCCGATGATGATGGGCATCGAGGGCCGCCCCGAGAGCCTGGACGGCAAGAGCATGGAGCCGCTCGAGAACTACGGCGTGCAGGTGATGTCGATCGGCTTCCTCGTCGAGCCCGACCAGGCGATGATCTGGCGCGGCCCCATGGCCACGCAGGCGCTGGACCAGCTGCTGCACCAGACGCAGTGGCGCGAGCTCGACTACCTGCTGATCGACATGCCCCCGGGCACCGGCGACATCGCGCTCACGCTCAGCCAGCGCGTGCCGCTGACCGGCGCGGTGATCGTCACCACGCCGCAGGACATCGCGCTGCTGGACGCCAAGAAGGGCCTGAAGATGTTCGAGAAGGTCGGCGTGCCCATCCTGGGCATCGTCGAGAACATGGCCGTCTACTGCTGCCCCAACTGCGGCCACACCGAGCCCATCTTCGGCGCCGACGGCGGCAAGCGCATGGCCGAGCAGTACGGCGTCGACTACCTCGGCGCGCTGCCGCTGAACATGCAGATCCGCGTGCAGGCCGACAGCGGCAAGCCGACCGTGGTCGCCGAACCCGACAGCGAGGTCGCCGGCATCTACAAGGCGGTGGCGCGCCAGGTGGCGGTGAAGATCGCGCTCAAGGCCAAGGACTATTCGGGCAAGTTCCCGACCATCGCGGTCAGCGCCTCGACCTGAGCGAGGGGTCTGCCTGCGCCGCTGGCTTCAGGCAGCACGCGGCAGCGACGGGCGTCGTACGCAGGCAGAAGGGGCTGCAGCGCATCCTCAGTGCCGCGGCGGCCGGATGCCGAAGAGTTCGCGCAGCGCCTCGCGGTAGGCCGCCGCGCCGACCACGCCCACGTCCTCGTGCACCGCGCCCGGCACGAGCAGGAAGCGCCTGGGCTCGCGTGCCCGCTCGAAGAGCGCGCGGCCGAGCGCCGGGGCGATCATGCCGTCCTCTGCGGCGTGAACGACGAGCACCGGCGCGCCGACCTCGGCGATGCGCGCGCCCGCGTCCAGCGTCTGCGTGATCAGGCCCTGCACCGGCAGCCAGCCCCAGCGCGTGCTCTGCAGCACGGCCCGTGCCGAGGGGAAGCCGCCTTCGACGATGAGCCCGGCCTCGTCGTCGACCTCGTGCGCCAGGCGCACCGCGATCGCGCCGCCCAGCGAGTGGCCGAAGACGAAGCGTCGCGAGCGCGGGTGCTGCCGGCCGAGCCAGCGCCAGGCCGCGAGTGCGTCCTCGGCGGCCAGCGTCTCGGAGGGCATCCACTCGCTGCTGCGGCCGAAGCCGCGGTAGTCGATGGCCAGCACCGCAAATCCCAGGGCGTGCAGTTGCCGCATGCGCGGCGCGCTGGCGCGCACGTCCCAGCGCACGCCGTGCAGGAAGAGCAGCACCGGCGCATCGGCCTCGTCCTGCGCCAGCCACAGGCCGTGCAGGCGCACCGCCTGCCCGCGCTGCTCGGGGTGCGCCGAAGTGAAGTCGATCCACACGTCCTGCATGCCTTGGGCCGCGCGCACGCCCGGCGCCCAGGCCTGCCGCGTGGTCAGGAAGATCCAGCGCCGCTGCTCGTAGTCGACCATCGCGCACGCCGACAGCAGGACGGCAAACATCAGCGCCAAGACAGGCGCGAGGGCCTGCCGCATCGCCGCGAAAGCTGCCCTGCGCCGCATGCGCGGAGGCCGCAGTTTCGAACCGAGATGCACTATCATGCGCATACCGCTTGATCGGTGATCGATTCGTGTCCGAGAACAGCATTTTGGTGCAGCCCGAAGCGCCGGCTCCGATGGCCGTCGACGAGGCTGCGATGCCCGAGAAGAACCCCTTCCTCGTCGCGCTGGGCGAGCGCGTGCGTGCGCTGCGCGCGCGCCGCGGCATGACGCGCAAGGCGGTGGCGCTGGCGGCGGATGTCTCCGAGCGGCATCTGGCCAACCTCGAATACGGCCTGGGCAATGCCTCGATTCTGGTGCTGCTGCAGGTCGCTGCGGCGCTGCACTGCTCGCTGGCCGAGCTGATCGGCGACGTCACCACCTCGAGCCCCGAATGGCTCCTGATCCGTGAACTGCTCGAAGGCCGCGACGAGGCCGCGCTGCGCCGCGCGCGCGTGGTCATCGGGCAGATGCTCGGCACTGGCGGCGCCAACGCCGCCGACCCCGCGCAGCGCAGCACGCGCGTGGCGCTGGTGGGCCTGCGCGGCGCGGGCAAGAGCACGCTGGGGCGCATGCTGGCCGAGGATCTCGGCTACCCCTTCGTCGAGCTCAGCCACGAGATCGAGCAGTTCGCCGGCTGCAGCGTGAGCGAGATCCAGGCGCTCTACGGCGTCAACGCCTACCGCCGCTACGAGCGCCGCGCGCTCGAGGAGGCGATCCAGATCTACCCCGAAGCGGTCATCGCCACGCCGGGCGGCCTGGTGTCGGACGCCGCCACCTTCAACCTGCTGCTGGCGCACTGCACCACGGTGTGGCTGCAGGCCGCGCCCGAAGACCACATGAAGCGCGTGCGCGCCCAGGGCGACCTGCGGCCGATCGCGGCGAGTGCCGAGGCCATGGACGACCTGCGCCGCATCCTCGCCGGCCGCGCCGCCTTCTACTCCAAGGCCGAGTTCCGCCTGGACACCAGCGCCAAGCCGCTGCAGCCGACCTTCGAGGCCCTGCGCAAGCTGGTGCGGCAGGCGCTGGCGCTGCCGGCGTGACGGCGGCGCGGGCTATCGCATCCTGCCGCGCCCGCGGGATGGCGCGCGGCATCGCGCACGACCGGAGCTTCGAGTCATGACGATGCGAATCGTGGCCGCGTCCCCTTCGGGCCGCTATGAAGTGCGCTCGCACGCCTGGGAAGTGCGCATGTCGCACTGGATCGAGTCGCCATCGATCGTCGACCAGCAGGCGTCCGCCGTGGTCTACGCTCCGCAGGACGCGTCCTGGTCGCTCGAGCAGGCCCGGTGGGAGAGCGACTCGGTGGTCCGGCTCGAACTCCGGAAGTACCCCGGGGGCAAGGGCATGGACGCCGTGCTCACGATCGACTGCGCCGCGCGCCGCGCGCGCATCGACGGCCGCGAAATCCCGCTGGCGGCGCTCGACGCCGCGCTCGAGAAGGCGACGGACTGAGCGCCCGGCGCGGCCTGCGCTGCGCCGAGCGCGTCTTGCGCAAGGCACGCGCGGGTTCGCTGGCGCGCTGATGAACCCCAGCGCGCCGCTTCGTCACCGCTCACAGTCCCAGTGGCGCCAGGCCATGCCTTCGCCATGGCCGGCCCCGTCTTCAAGGCCAGCGACCCGGGCGCGCCGAGCAGCAGGTCAGGCTCGCTTCCTGCTCGCTCGTTGACCTCGGCGTACTGGGTGTGAAGGCCAGCACTAGCCGGCGGATCAACGCAGGCCCAACGCGCTGGTGAACAGCGCGTCCATGTCGACACTCACGCGCGTGCGCTCCTCGATCCCTGAGCCAGCGCCCGTGGACATGTGGACAGGCCCGGACGCGGCCTGCCCACATGCCTACCGGGTTCGACTACGACCAGCAATTGTCGATGTGGCCTCCACACAAAACGACGAGGGACCCCGAGTGTCAGCCCTGCATCGATCTAGAAGAACCCCTCCGTCCAGCGAGCGAACTCCTCGAGGTCGGCGAGCAGGCGGGTGGCCTCGTCGCGTAGGGCTTGGCGGGTGCCGTACTGAGCTTCGTCCTTGAAGCTCAAGATGCGCCGGTAGCGGCGTTCCTGGCCATCGGGAAGCAGATTGCCTAGGACGTCCCGCAGAAGGCGAGGCGCCTGGGCATGGTCGTGTTGATTGACGACTTGCGCGCGCTTGGCCGTCAGGCTGTCGCCAAAGGCAATGGTGGCCAGGACGATCTGGCTGATGATGGGATTGCAGTCCTGTCCTGGCGTGGCAAGACGATGCGCCTGCTGTGCGGCTTCGAGAAAGGCCTGCGCCACGCGCAAGCGGCCCTGCCAGTGCAGCGCGTCGACCTTCTTGCGCGGGCTCTTGCCGGTCATGCGCGCGGGGCCGCTTTGGCGCAGCGGGCGGCTTCCTTGGCTGGCGCGACGCCCTTGAGTATCCGCGCGTCCCGGCACAGCTCCGCCCACCAAGGGTGGTCGGTGAGTGACAGCTTGGCCACATCGGCAGGCGCGAGGACCACGGGCGAGATGCGCACGCCAAGCCGATCCGCAAGCACCTGAATGGCGTCGTGCACCTGACGGCCGACCTCGACGCTGCCGCTTGCAAGCACCAGCGCGATATCCACGTCGCTGCGGGGCTCGTCGGTGCCGCGTGCCACGCTGCCGTACAACCATGCCGAGCGGATCTGCCTTTGCGCGTCCAGCCCGTCGCGCAGATCGTCCTGAAGCCGCTGCCAGTGCTGTCGCTCGGCATCGAAAAGCTGGGCCAGCGCGGACACCAGTGGCTGGTCGAGTGCTGGTTCGAACAGTCTCGCCCCGGCCGGTCCCAGTACCTTGACGACGCCCTGCGCTACCAGGGCATCGAGTGTGTTGCGTACGCCGCGCGGGGTCATTGCGCAGTCCGGGGCCAGTTGTGCCGCGCTTTGCGCGCCGCCATGATTGAGAAGGGCACGCAGCACGCGGACATGCCCACCGCTGGCCAGCAGATGGCTGAACGGAAAGCGCGCGAAGCTCTGGACGAACGAGGGCTGCATGTCACTCGCATGGTAGGGCGTTCGATCCAGGAAAGCTAGTTCCCGATACGAACCTTGACTTCCCGATACGGAAATCAAGGTTCGTGCGCTGTCGCAACGGTGTGCCGGCGAACCTGGCGTTGCGCCTCATTCGCCCAGCGGCGCCAGGCCGTGCCTTCGCCGCGCCCGGTCGCAGGCTTCGTCGCCGATGCCCAGGGGCGCGCGCAGGCCGAATTCGCGGCAGGGGGAGGGGCGCCATTCGTGGATGGCGCAGCGGGCCGCCTCGCCGATGCGGCCGATGAGTGCGGCGCAGCGCGGCTGCGCGTGGTCGGTGCCGCGCATGCGGCATAGGTGCTCGCTGATCGGCTCGGCCAGGCCCTCGGGGACGAAGCCGAAGCCGCCCGCGCCGGCCCATTCCTCGCGCGCGAAGTCGACGCGAAAGCTCGCGCAGCAGGCGCCGCAGCGCAGGCAGGGGTTGTCGGCGCCCATGGGATCGAGCGTGCCGCGCTACTCGCGCACCACGGTGACGGTGCAGCCGGCCTTGGCCACCACTTCGGAGCTGACGCTGCCGAAGTGCTGGCGCAGCGCGGAGGCGCCGCGCGCGCCCATCACGATGTGGTCGACCCGCGTGCGCGCGGCGAAGTCGACGAGGGCCTCGGCCACGTCGGCGGCCTCCAGCACGTGCACGGACAGCCGCGCTTCGTCCATGGCCAGGCCAAGCAGCAGCGGGCGCGCCCAGTGCTTGAGCGCCACGCGCTGCCTGACGTGGCGGCTGTGGCCTGGCGCCTCGACGAGCGCATCCAGCGCCATGCGGCCGGTGCGCAGCACGCCGACGCAGACCAGGCGCGCGCCGGGCTCGGTCAGCACGATGCGGCGCACCGTTTCGCGCAACTGTTCGAGCAGGCCGCTGCCGGCGTTCTCGACGTCGATGGCGGCCATGACGATGGGGTTCTTCATCACGCGGCTGGCCGCGCCAAGGCGGGCCGGGCTGCGCGAGGCCTCGTCGCGGACGCTGCGCAGCCGCCGCTTGAGCCGTTGCCAGCGGCCGTCGACTTCGCCCTTGTCGGCGCGGGCGGTGAGCGGCACCTGGGCCGGGTGCTGCAGCGCCAGCGCGAACTGGGCGCCGGTCTGCAGGCGCGCGGCGGGGTCGACCTCCAGCCCCTGCAGGATCAGCTCCTGCAGCCAGGGCGGGCAGTCGGGCCGCAGCTGCCTGGGTGGCACCGGGTCCTCGAAGAGGCGCCTGCGCAGGCCGCGCACCGTCTCGGGCTGGCCGAAGGGGCGCTGGCCGGTGGTGAAGTGGTAGAGCATGACGGCCAGCGCGAAGAGGTCGCTGCGCGGGTCGTTGCGGACGTGGCGCACCTGCTCGGGTGCCATGTAGGGGCCGGTGCCCATGGGCAGCTCGAAGGCTTCGTCGAGCAGGTCGGGCAGCTTGTCGTGGCGCGAGAGCCCGAAGTCGATCAGCACCGCGGTGCCGTCGGGCCGCAGCATGACGTTGCTCGGCTTCACGTCCAGGTGCACGAGGCCCTGGCGATGCAGGTCGTGCAGGGCGGTGGCCACGCGCGCGCCGAGTTCGATCACCTCGTCGATCGGCAGCGGCGCGGCGTCCAGCCGCGGGCGCAGCGAGGGGCCTTCGATGCGCTCCATCACGAGGTAGGGCAGCCGCGTGAAGTCGCCGCGGGCCACGCAGCGCGGCACGTGCGGGCCGTGCAGGATCGGCAGGATCATCTGCTCGACCTCGAAGCCGACGATGGAGGCCGGGTCCTCGCCGCCGTGCAGGCGCGGCAGCTTCATCACCAGCGGCAGCGCGTCGGCCTCGTCGATGGCTGGGCTGCCGGCGTGATCGCCGTCCTGCGCGTCGTCGCTCTCGCGGCGCACGCGCCAGATGCTGGCCATGCCGCCTTCGTGCAGCAGCGCCTCGACGACGAAGCCGTCGACGCGCTGGCCCGGGCGAAGCTCGAGGCTGGGCAGCGGCGCGCTCATTGGGTCACCCTCCGCGCTGCGCGCTGCGGGATGAGCGCTTGGGAACGGCCCGGCGCGCTCATGGGACACCCGCCGCGCTGCGCGCATCGAAGGCATCAGTAGCCATGCGCAAGCCGTTCGGCCAGGGCCGGCGGCAGGCCGGCGGCGCGGATCTTCGCCGCCGCGCTCTCGTGGTCGTAGGGCACGCGCCACCAGGTGACGCTGCCGGCCTCGTCGTCGTGCACGGCGTAGCAGGCCGCGGGGTCGCCGTCGCGCGGCTGGCCCACCGAGCCGGCGATGACCAGCCACTGCCGCAGCGGCAGCAGCGGCACGGCAACGCCCGGCGTCGGCACGAAGTCGGCCGCCTTGCCGGTGGAAGCCAGGTGGTAGAGCCGCGCTTCGTGGACGTGGCCGCAGAAGGTGGCATGCGCGTTCGTCGCCTGCAGGCTGCGCACGGCGTCGCGGCTCTCGAGCACGTAGCCCCAGTCGCCCGGGTCCCAGGCGTTGGCGTGGACGAAGAGGCAGTCCGCACGCCGCTGCGTCAGCGGCAGCGCGGCGAGGAAGGCGATCTGCGCGGCGTCGAGCTGCCCGCGCGTCCAGTCGATCACCTGCCGCGGCTCGGGCCGCATGTCGGGGTTGGCGCCGCGCACGATCGCCAGGTCGTGGTTGCCCTGCACGGCGATGGCACCGGCCTCGACCAGCGTGCGCACGCGGTCGAGCACCCAGGCCGGATCGGCGCCGTAGCCGACGAGGTCGCCGAGCAGGGCGAAGCGGTCGATGCCCTGTGCTGCGACATGTTCGAGCACCGCCTCGAGGGCCTCGCGGTTGGCGTGCAGGTCCGACAGGATCGCTGTGCGCATGCTCTTGGGGATGCTCTCAGCCGCGGCCGACGAAGGGCATGCGCGTGGCCATCACGTTGACGAACAGCATGTTGGCCGACAGCGGCAGCGAGGCCATGGTCATGAAGGCGTCGACGACGCAATCCAGGTCCATGCGCGCCTCGGCGCGCACGCTGCCGTCGGCCTGCAGGATGCCCGCGGCCATGCGCTCGGTCATCTCGCTGGCGACGTTGCCGATGTCGATCTGCCCGACGGCGATGTCGAAGGCGCGGCCGTCGAGGGCCGCGGCGCGCGTGAGGCCGCTGATGGCGTGCTTGGTCGCGGTGTAGCCGATCGACCCGGGGCGCGGCGCGTAGGCCGAGATGCTGCCGTTGTTGATGATGCGCCCGCCCTGCGGCTGCTGCCGGCGCATCAGGCCGAAGGCACGGCTCAGGCAGTAGAAGCTGCCGTTCAGGTTGGCGTCGACGATGCGCCGCCATTCGGCGCCGCTCAGCTCGTCGGGCGTCTGCGTCGGCATGAAGATGCCGGCGTTGTTGAAGAGCAGGTCCAGGCGGCCGAAGCCCGTCTCGATGCGCGCGAAGGCGGCGGCCACCTGAGCCTCGTCGGCCACGTCGCAGGAGATGGGCAGGCAGCGCGCGGCGGCCTCGCCGGCCTGCACGGCGGTCTCCTGCAGCGGGCCCTCGCGGCGGCCCAGCAGCGCCACGCTCCAGCCGGCGCGGGCCAGCGCCAGCGCGCAGGCGCGGCCTATCCCGGAGCCGGCCCCGGTGACGGCGGCGTACTTCATGGTCGAATCCTCGAGGTCGTGAGGCGGCGATTCTCGCCGCTCGCCTATGCTTGCAAGCCGAACCCGGCGCCATGGGCCGGGACGCCTGGTCTTGCGAACGCCTTTCGGCCATGAATGCGATGAACACCGTGCCCACGCTCACCAAGCCCGTCCTCTTCACCGACGCCGACGGCCGCGCGCGCTGGCGCGACGAGGCGGTGGCGCTCACGGAGGGCAAGCCGCAGGCGCGGCTGTCGCCCCTGGCGGCCAGCGCCGGTCACCAGCTGCGGCAAAGCCCGGTCGGCTTTCGCAGCGAGTTCCATTGCACCGGCGAGGCGCAATGGGTCTTCATCCTGCGGGGCGGCATGCAGATCGGCCTGCAGGACGGCAGCACGCGCGACTTCGGTCCCGGCGAGTTCTTCTACTCGGCCGACCTGCTGCCCGCCGGCGCGGTCTTCGATCCCAAGCTGCACGGCCACTGTAGCCGCCAGCTCGGCGACGAGGCGCTCGTCACCCTGTTCGTGCGTGGCTGAGGAGCTCCGGCGGGACAAGGCCGCAGCCGCGGCGGCGGCCTGCGACCCTGGCCCCGCGCCGGCAGCCTGGCGGCTGCGCCTGCTCGGCGGCTTTGCGCTGGACGACGGTCGGCGGCGCCTGACGCGGCTGCACAGCCGCGCCGCCGTGCTGCTGCTCGCGCGGCTGGCCTTGCGTCCGGGGCGGGACCACGGGCGTGAGGAGCTGGCGGCCCTGCTGTGGCCGCAGGCCGACGCGGTGACCGGACTGTCCCGCCTGCGCCAGACGCTGAGCACGCTGCGTGCAACGCTCGAGCGGCACAGCGGCATGGCGGTCTTGCGGCCGCTGCTGGCCGCCGACCGCCGCGTGCTTCGTCTGGTGCCGGGCGCGCTGAGCTGCGACGTCTGGCCCTTCGAGCGGGCCTGCGCCGAAGGTGAGGCCGGCACGGCCCTGCGGCTCTACACGGGCGAGCTGCTGCCGGGCTTTGCCGACGAGTGGGTGATCGAGGAGCGGCTGCGCCTGCAGGCGCTGGCCGACCGCTTCGGAGCAAGCGCCCGGCGCGCGGCCCCGACCCTGCAGCCATGGCCCGGTGAAGGGCTGCTGCACGAGCCGCCCGCGCTCGGCGAGCGCGCGCCGCCCGCGCCGCCGATCGTCGACCCGGCGCTGGCTCTGCCGCTGCCCGGCGGGCGCTGGCATGGCGATGCGCAGGTGCTGGCGGCGCTGGCCGAGCGCGCCCGTGCCGAGCGCGTGCTGACGCTGCGCGGCACCGGCGGCATCGGCAAGACGCGGCTGGCGCTGGAGCTGCTGCACCGCCTGGCCGAAGCCGGTGCGCCCTTCGACGTGCTGCGTTTCGTCTCCTGCGTGCAGGTGCAGGCCTTGCCGGCGCTGCACGAAGTTCTGCTGCTGGCGCTGCGCCCGCCGCCTGGCGAGGGCGACGCGCTGACCCGCTGCGCGCAGGCGCTGAGGGGCCGGCGGGCACTGCTCGTGCTCGACAACGCCGAGGGACTGGAGCTCGCCGCGCTGCAGGGGCTGCTGCAGCTGCTGCAGGGCTTGCCCGGGCTGCACCTGCTGTTCACCTCGCGTCGCGTGGTGGGCCTGCCCGGCGAGGTCGATCACCCGGTGCTGGCGCTGCCCCTGCCGGCCGCGGGCAAGCCGTGCAGCGAGCTTGCCCTCAACCCGGCCGTGCGGCTCTACGTCGAGCGGGCGGTGGCCAGCCGCGCCGACTTCCACCTGCACGCCGGCAACGCCGAGGCCGTGGCGGCGCTGGTGCGGCGTCTGCAGGGTCTGCCGCTGGCGCTGGAGCTGGCCGCCTCGCGCGTGCGCAGCCTGCCTCCGGCGGCGCTGCTGGCGCTGCTGGCGCAGCCGGGCTCGGCACGCTGGGCGCTGCTGGCGCGCAGCGGCGTGCGCGCCTGCGACGACCCGCGCCACGCCTCGCTGCTGGCGGTGGTCGACGACAGCCTGGCCAGCCTGCCGCCGCCGGCCGCGGCGCTGCTGCCCTGGCTGGCCGCGGCACCGACCCCGCTGCCCGGCGATCTGCTGGCGCTGCTCGCCCAGGTCGTCGGCCTTGCGGCCGACGCGGCGGCGGCGCGCGCGGCGCTGGACGAACTGGTCGCCGCCTGCCTGCTCGACCCCGCGCGCGAGGATGGCGAGGAGACCTGGTGGGCCTTGCGCGAGCCGGTACGCGATCGCGTGCTCGAGCAGCAGGCGGCGACGGCGATGGCTCCCTGGTACGAAGCCCTCGCCGCCTGGGCCGAAGGTCTGGCCAGGCCCTGGCCGCTGGCGCGGCTTGCGCCGCTGTGGCCGCTGCTGTCCTGGCTGGCGCAGGCGCAGGGCGAGGACGTGCCCGCGGCCGCCGTGTGCCGGCTCGCGCTGGCCCTTCTTCCCGCCTGGGCCGAGCGCAGCCCGCCGCCGGCCTTCGTGCGCAGGCTGGACCGCGCGCTGGGTGAGGACGCTGAGGACGGGCAGGCCGGGGAGGTGGAGAAGGCCTCGGACAGGCCGCCAGCGCCGCGTGCCGCGGGCTCGTCGCAGGCGCTGCCGGCGGCGATGCGCGCGCGCTGCCACGCGCTGGCGGCACGCCTGGCGCTGGCCGCAGGCCTGCGCGATCTGGCCTGTGGCCACGCCGCGCGTGCCGAGGCCGCCTGGCCGGAGGACGCGGCCGAGCGCGCGCAGGCGCAGTGGGCGGTGGCCAAGGTGCGCTGGCGCGCTCAAGGCGAGGTCGAGCAGGCGCGTGCCCTGCTGCAACAGGCGGCGACCACCGCGCGCGTGGTCGGCGACGCGGCCACCGAGGCCGAAGCCGTGAACCAGCTGGCCACCCTGGCCAACGAGGTCGACGCCGACCCCGCGGCGGCCGAGGCCGGCTACCGGCGTGCGCTGGCGCTGCTGGAGGACGTGCGACCGCGGCCCCTGCACGCGCTGCGCGGCGTGCAGCACAACGTGGCGATCGCCCTCGTCTACGGCGGGCGGCCGCAGGAGGCGCTGGCGCTGATCGAGCCGCTGATCGCCGACGCGCAGGCCAGCGGCGACGAGCAACTGCTGGCGCCGCTGCACAACGCCCTGGGCAGCGCGCTGCAGGACCTGGGCCAACTTGCGCAGGCCGTGGCGGCGACCGTGCAGTCGCTGGAGCTCGCCTGGGCGGCGCTGGACACCGAGGCCGTGCTCTACGCGCTGTGGAACCTGGCGCTGCTGGCGCATCGCCAGGGCCAGCCCGAGCCGGCGGCGCGGCTGCTCGCCTTTGCCGACCAGGCCTGGCGCACGCAGTTCGGCCCGCTCGGCCGCAGCGACCGGCGCGACCTGCTGCGCGTGCGTCGCGCCTGCCGGCAGCGGCTGACGCCGCCGCTGGCCGAGGCCATCTGGCGCGCCGGCCAGGCGCTTTCGCTGCCCGATGCGGTGCTCCAGGCGCGGCGCATGCTGCCGCTGCCGCGCTGATCAGTCGCGGCGGCGGCGCCTGTGCAGCCCGGCCAGGGCGAGGGCCGTGGCGGCCATCAGCATCCCCGAGGGTTCGGGCACCGGGTTGGGGTCGGGCGGGTCCACAGGGTCGGTCGGCGCGCCGTCGTACTCGACGACGTAGCCTAAGGCGCCGCTGCCCAGCCAGCTTGCCCAACCATAAGTCGGAGGTACTCCGGCGGTGGCGGCGTTGATGTAAAGCGCCAGGTAGTCGTATTCCGGGAAACCCGTGCCAAGCGGGTGGCCCGGCAACCAGTTCGTGTAGCTCACCAGATCCCCGTCTTCGGGGCCATCGAGCCAGCGCCATTGACCTTCGTCCGCGGCATCGCTCGCACCCAGCCAGGCGGTGGCGGTGGCTCCGAAGCCGAACAGGAAGCTGAAGGAAGACTGGATGAAGGTCTGCTCCGCGGCGGACGTGACGCTGGCCAGGTAGCCGCCCTGTCCCAGATGACTGCTGGCAAGCGCCGCGGCGCGTGCGGTAGCGAAGTCGATGGGCGTGTAGATGCTGGTTGCGGGCACGTACTCGTACCAGTGGCCGTTGCCGCCGCTGCCCAAGGCCCACTGCACGGGTGCGGCGTGCAGGCTCGGCGCCGCCCCCTGCAGGACGGCGGCACCCAGCAGGCCAGCCAGCCAGCGGGTCGTTCTTGCGTTTCGCTTCATGGTGCGTGCTCCTGTCGGCTTGTCCGTCGATTCGACGTCGACCCGATGCTCGGCCGCAACCGTTCGTCCAACGTTCCGGAAACGCCGTCGCCTGCCCCCCTGCCTGAGGGGGAGGCCCGGGCTTCAACCCGCCAGCCGCGGGTAGACGCCCGGCCGCCCGGGCAGCGACAGCACCCACTGCCAGACCTGCACGTCGCGCGCGCGAAAGGCACCGGCGCAGCAGAGCAGGTAGTAGCGCCACATGCGCTCGAAGCGATCGCCCAGGCGCTGCGCGAAGCGCGGCCAGGCGCGCGTGAAGTTGGCGTGCCAGGCCATCAGCGTGCGGTCGTAGTCGGCGCCGAAGTTGTGCAGGTCCTCGACGACGAAGCGATGCTCGCAGGCGCGGCCGATCTGCGCGAGCGTCGGCAGCTCGCCGTTGG
Organism: Pseudomonadota bacterium; assembly: GCA_963205125.1. Lineage (GTDB taxonomy): Bacteria > Pseudomonadota > Gammaproteobacteria > Burkholderiales > Burkholderiaceae_C > Rubrivivax. The sequence continues at coordinate 29,862 of CAUJJO010000150.1, forward strand.
GGAAGATGTAGCGGTGGATCCAGGGGTCGGTGCCGTGCCCTTGCTCGTTGCGGCCGATGGTGTGCAGCAGCGCCAGGCCCCAGGGGTGCAGGCAGCGGCGCACGACGCGCATGTAGGCGTCGTGGTTCTTCTGCCCGACATGCTCGAACATGCCCAGGCTGACGACGCGGTCGAAGGGCTCGTCCAGCGTGCGGTAGTCGGCCAGGCGGAACTCGATGGGCAGGCCGGCGCAGCGCTCGCGGCCCAGCGCTGCCTGCTCCGCCGAGATGGTGACCCCTACGCACTGCACGCCGTAGCGCTCGGCGGCAAAGCGCATGAAGCTGCCCCAGCCGCAGCCGATGTCGAGCACGCGCAGGCCCGGCTGCAGCTGCAGCTTGCGGCAGACGAGATCGAGCTTGTGCTCCTGCGCTGCGTCCAGCGTGTCGGCGCCGGCCCAGAAGGCGCAGGTGTAGGTCATGCGCGCGTCGAGCATCGCGGCGTAGAAGTCGTTGCCGAGGTCGTAGTGCGCGTGGCCGACCTGCCAGGCGCGCGAGCGCGTCTGCAGGTTGAAGAGCCGCGTCTGCAGGCCATACCAGAGCCCGCCGAGCGTGTGCAGCCGGTTGGCGAGGCCCGCGCGCAGCAGCCGCGCGAAGAGCTCGTCCAGGCGCTCGCAGCTCCACTGCCCGTCCATGTAGGCCTCGCCCAGGCCGAGCGAGCCGCGCAGCAGCACGCGCCGCGGCACGGCCGCATCCAGCAGGCGGATGTCCCAGGGGCGGTCGCCGTCCAGCCGCACGTCGGCCTCGGCAAGTAGCCGCTCGAAGCGGTGGTGCGCGGGGCCGAGAACGGGCGGGCCGGGTGCGCGCGCGCGGCGGCCGCCCGTCGCGTCGACGCGATCGCCGGAGGCAGGACCGTTCATGGCGCAATTCAAGCAAGCCTCGGCGCGCAGCGTCAAGGGCTTGCCGCGCGTATCCCTGCCATCGACGTGTCGACTCTGTCAACTGACCTGCATCAAGAGGCTTTCGCTACCATCGCCGCTCGACATCAACGAGACGGGAGACGCACCATGCCTGAAACCTTCGACAACCCGATGGGCCTGATGGGCTTCGAATTCGTCGAGTTCGCGTCGCCCACGCCGGGCGTGCTCGAGCCGCTGTTCGAGAAGATGGGCTTTGCCTGCGTGGCGCGCCATCGCAGCAAGGACGTGCTGCTCTACCGCCAGGGCGACATCAACTTCATCGTCAACCGCGAGCCGCGGAGCCTCGCCGGCTACTTCGCCGCCGAGCATGGGCCCAGCGCCTGCGCGCTCGCCTTTCGCGTGCGCGATTCGCACAAGGCCTACGCGCTGGCGCTCGAGCGCGGCGCGCAGCCGGTGGACGTGCCCACCGGGCCGATGGAGCTGAAGCTGCCGGCGATCAAGGGCATCGGCGGCGCGCCGCTCTACCTGATCGACCGCTTCGAGGACGGGCGCAGCATCTACGACATCGACTTCGAGTGGCTGCCCGGCTTCGAGGACCCGGCCAGCCGCCACCCGCGCGGCCACGGCCTGAAGACCATCGACCACCTCACGCACAACGTCTATCGCGGCCGCATGGCCTACTGGGGCGGCTTCTACGAGCGGCTCTTCAACTTCCGCGAGATCCGCTACTTCGACATCAAGGGCGAGTACACGGGGCTCACCAGCCGCGCGATGACCGCACCCGACGGCCTCATCCGCATCCCGCTCAACGAGGAGTCGGGCAAGGGCACGGGGCAGATCGAGGAGTTCCTGATGCAGTTCAACGGCGAGGGCATCCAGCACGTCGCGCTGCTCACCGACCATCTCGTCGAGACCGTGGACGCGCTGCAGATGGCCGGCGTGCCGCTGATGACGGCGCCCAACGAGGTCTACTATGAGATGCTCGACGAGCGCCTGCCCGGCCACGGCCTGCCGGTGGCCGAGCTGCAGACGCGCGGCATCCTCGTCGACGGCAGCACCGCCGGCGGGCAGAAGCGGCTGCTGCTGCAGATCTTCAGCCAGACCCTGCTCGGGCCGGTGTTCTTCGAGTTCATCGAGCGCCGTGCCGACGAGGGCTTCGGCGAGGGCAACTTCAAGGCGCTCTTCGAGAGCATGGAGCGCGACCAGATCCGCCGCGGCGCGCTCAAGGTCGAGGCGTAAGCGGGCTGCGGGCGCTGCGCGCCCGCACCAAGGTCAGCCGATGCGCCCGAGCAGCAGGTACTCCATGAGTGCCTTCTGCACGTGCATTCGGTTTTCGGCCTCGTCCCAGACGACGCTCTGGGGGCCGTCGATGACCTCGGCGGCGACCTCCTCGCCGCGGTGAGCGGGCAGGCAGTGCATGAAGAGCGCGTCGGGCCGCGCCAGCTGCATCATCTGCGCGTCCACGCACCAGTCGGCGAAGGCCGCCTGGCGCGCGGCGTTCTCGGCCTCGAAGCCCATGCTGGTCCAGACGTCGGTGGTCACCAGGTGCGCGCCCTCGCAGGCCGCGGCCGGGCTCTTGAAGGTCTTCAGGCAGGAGGCGGCGTCGCCGACCTGCTGCGCGTCGATCTCGTAGCCGCGCGGCGTGCTCACGTGCAGCGTGAAGCCCAGGATGTGCGCGGCCTGCAGCCAGGTCGCCGCCATGTTGTTGCCGTCGCCGACCCAGGCCACGACCTTGCCGGCGATGGCGCCGCGGTGCTCGATGAAGGTGAAGATGTCGGCGAGGATCTGGCAGGGGTGGTACTCGTTGGTCAGGCCGTTGATCACCGGCACCCGCGAGTGCGCGGCGAAGGCCTCGAGCTTGCTCTGCTCGAAGGTGCGGATCATCACCAGGTCGACCATGCGGCTGATGACGCGCGCGCTGTCCTCGATCGGCTCGGCGCGGCCGAGCTGGCTGTCGCCGGTCGTCAGGTGCACGACCGAGCCGCCCATCTGGTACATGCCGGCCTCGAAGCTCACGCGCGTGCGCGTGCTCGCCTTCTCGAAGATCATCGCCAGCGTCCGGTCGGCCAGCGGCTGGTAGCGCTCGTAGTTCTTGAAACGCCGCTTGATGATGCGCGTGCGCTCGAAGAGGTAGGCGTACTCCTCGGTGCGCAGGTCCTTGAACTGCAGGTAGTGCTTCATCAGCGAATGCCCCGGCTTCATGCCTTGGCTTCGGCGAGGAAGGCCTTCACCAGCGGCACGAGGATGGCGACGATCTCCTCGGCCTCCTCGGCCGACAGGATGAGCGGCGGCAGCAGGCGCACGACGCTGTCGGCCGTGACGCTCATCAGCAGCCCGGCGTCGGCCGCGCGCTGCAGCAGCGCGCCGCAGGGGCGGTCGAGCTCGATGCCGATCATGAGCCCGGCGCCGCGGATCTCGCGCACGCCGGGCAGGCCGGCAAAGGCCGCCTCGAAGGCGCTGCGCAGCTGCGCGCCGCGCGCGGCGGCGTTCTCCAGCAGCCGGGCCTCGGTCATGATCTTCAGCGTCTCGACCCCCGCGCGCATGGCCAGCGGGTTGCCGCCGAAGGTGGTGCCGTGGTTGCCGGGCTGGAACAGGCGCGCGGCCTTCGGCCCGGCGACGACGGCGCCGATCGGCACGCCCGAGCCCAGGCCCTTGGCCAGCGGCATGACATCGGGCGTGATGCCGGCCCACTGGTGCGCGAACCACTTGCCAGTGCGGCCGAGGCCGCACTGCACCTCGTCGAGCATGAACAGCCAGCCCTGGCGGTCGCAGAGCGCGCGCAGGCCCTGCAGGTAGTCGGCGCGCGTCGGGTTGATGCCGCCTTCGCCCTGGATGGTCTCGAGGAAGACGGCGACGACGTTCGGGTTCGACTTCGCCACCGCCTCGACGGCGGCCAGGTCGTTCAGCGGCACGCGCACGAAGCCTTCGACCAGCGGGCCGAAGCCCTCCTGGATCTTCGGGTTGGCGGTCGCCGAGAGCGTGGCGATCGAGCGGCCGTGAAAGGCCTTCTCGCAGACGATGATCTCCGGGCGCGCGATGCCCTTGCCGTGGCCGAACTTGCGCGCGAGCTTGATCGCGGCCTCGTTGGCCTCGAGGCCGCTGTTGCAGAAGAACACGGCGTCGAGCCCGGAGAGCTCGCACAGGCGCGCGGCGAGCTGCTCCTGCAGCGGCACTTCGTAGTAGTTGCTGCAGTGGATGAGCCTGGCGACCTGGTCCTGCAGCGCGGGAACGAGCTGCGGATGGCCGTGGCCCAGCGTGCTGACGGCGATGCCGGCGAGCGCGTCCAGGTAGCGTCGTCCCTGCGTATCCCAGACGCGGCAGCCCTGCCCATGCGAGAGCGCCAGCGGCAGGCGCGCGTAGGTGGACATCACGTGAGGCATCGGGTTCGCGGGGGCGGGGGCCTGGGCGTTCATGGCTTCCTTTCGAGCTCGGGCGGGTTCGCTGCAAACACAAAGCCGGCGGACAACCCCAATCGGTCACCGCCGGCCGGGAGCGGATTCTAAAGGTCGCTGCCGCGTGTGCGCGTGTTCGCGCGCGCGTTCGCGCGCGCCGAATCCCGTCAGCTTCGGGAAACCCGCAGGGTTTAAAAGCACGGGTTGCCTGCAGGCGCTGCCTGCGTCCGGCCACCGATGTCCGAGCAAGCCTTTCGCCAGTACTACATCCAGGGCGTGACGCGCCAGGGCCGGGCCTTTCGCCCGAGCGACTGGGCCGAGCGGCTGGCCGGGGCCATGTCCTGCTTCCGCCCGGGCAGCCCCGGCGGCATACGAGGGATCGGCTCGCACATCGGCTTCTCGCCCTATTGCGTGCCGCGCGTCGTCGACGGCGTGAAGTGCGTGATGGTCGACGAGGCGCTGCGCGAGATCGAGCCCATGGCCTGGGACTTCGTCATGAACTTCGCGCGCGACAACGATCTGCCGGTGGTGGGCGTGGCGCCGGCCTGAGCGCGCGCGCAGCGGCCGGCAAGAAGATCCTTGCCTGCATCCGGCCATGCAAAAAGGGCCTGCGACTGCAGGCCCTTTTGCGGAGGGCGCCGACCGCAGGCTGCGGTCGTACGAGGTGAGGGATGAGGGGTCAGGGCCTCAGGCGCTGGCGCCGACCAGGGCCTTGATCTCAGGCGCTGGCGCCGGCCAGGGCCTTGATCTTCGCGGAGAGGCGGCTCTTGATTCGGGCGGCCTTGTTCTTGTGGAAGATGCCCTTGTCGGCAACCGAGTCGATCACGCGCTGGGCGCTCTTGAAGACGTCGGCGGCGGCGGCCTTGTCACCACCGGCCACGGCCTTCTTCACCTGCTTGACCATGGTGCGAAAGCGCGAGCGCAGCGAGGTGTTGGCGGCGTTCAGCGCCACGTTCTGGCGCGCGCGCTTGCGGCCCGAGGCGATGCGAACGGTCTTCTTCTTGGCTTTGGAGGAAGTGGCCATGGTCTCTTGGGTAGCCTGTGATGTTCCGGGTTGCCGCAGCCGGAGATCCTTGAGCAGGGCAAGGCCAGCGCGCCGTGAAAGCCGCAGAGTATAGCACGCAAGCGCGGCGCGTCGGGATGGGGCCGGGATGAGGCGACGGGGGCTCCCTATAATCCGCCGCCCATCCGTGAACCTCCTCAAGGCCGCCTCCACCGTCTCGCTGCTGACGCTCGTCTCCCGGGTGACCGGCCTCGTGCGCGACCAGCTCATCGCCGCGCAGTTCGGTGCCGGCGCGCTGACCGACGCCTTCAACGTCGCCTTCCGGCTGCCCAACCTGCTGCGCCGGCTGTTCGCCGAGGGCGCCTTCTCGCAGGCCTTCGTCCCCTTCCTCGCCGCCACGCGCGAGCGCGACGGCGAGGACGCCACGCAGGCCCTGATCGACGCGGTGGCGACGGTGCTGCTGTGGGCGCTGGTGGCGACCAGCCTCGCGGGCATCGTCGGCGCGCCCATCCTCGTCTGGCTGCTGGCGGCAGGCCTGCAGGACTTCGAGCTCGCCGTGCTGATGGCGCGCTGGATGTTCCCCTACATCGCCTGCATGTCGCTGGTGGCGCTCGCGGCCGGCATCCTGAACACCTGGCGTCATTTCGCGGTGCCGGCCTTCACGCCGGTGCTGCTGAACCTGAGCCTGATCGGGGCCGCGTGGCTGGGCGTGCCCTTCTTCGCGCGCCTGGGGCTGCAGCCCATCCTGGCCCTGGCCGGCGGCGTCGTGCTCGGCGGCCTGCTGCAGCTGGCCTGGCAGCTGCCGGCGCTGCGGCGCATCGGCAAGCTGCCGCGCGTGGGCGTCTGCCCCGCGGCGATCGTCCGCGCCTGGGCGCACCCGGGCGTGCGCCGCATCCTCGCGCTGATGGCACCGGCGCTGCTGGGCGTCTCGGTGGCCCAGCTCTCGCTGCTCATCAACACGCAGATCGCCTCGCACCTGGGGGTGGGCGCGGTTTCCTGGCTCTTCTACGCCGACCGGCTGATGGAGTTCCCGACCGCGCTGCTCGGCGTGGCGCTGGGCTCGGTGCTGCTGCCGCAACTGGCGGCCGCCCGCGGGCGCGGCGACGCCGCGGGCTACAGCGGGCTGCTGGACTGGGGATTGCGCCTGACGCTGCTGCTGGCACTGCCCTGCGCAGTGGCGCTGCTGGTGTTCCCGGCGCCGCTGATCGCGGTGCTCTTTCACTACGGCGCCTTCGGCGCCGCGGACGTGATGCAGTCGGCGACCGCGCTGCGCGGCTACGGCTGCGGGCTGCTCGGCCTGGTCGCCATCAAGGTGCTGGCGCCGGGCTTCTACGCCAGCGAGGACATCCGCACGCCGGTGCGCATCGCCATCGGCGTGCTCGCGGCCACGCAGCTCATGAACCTCGTCCTCGTGCCCTGGCTGGGCGTGGCGGGCCTGGCCTTGTCGATCGGCCTGGCCGCACTCGTCAACGCCGGCCTGCTGCTGCGCGGCCTGCACCGCCGCCGCGCCTACGTGCCGCAGCCCGGCTGGGGGCGCTTCGCGCTGCAGGTGCTGCTGGCCTGCGCCGTGCTTGCGCTGCTGCTGCACGCCGCGGGCCGCGGCATCGACTGGATCGGCCTGGGCCACGCGCAGCGGCTGGAGCGGGCCGGGCTGATGGCCGCCGTGCTGCTGGCCGCGGCCCTGGCCTACCTGCTGGTGCTGCGCCTGGGCGGCCTGCGCTGGCGGCAGTTCCTGCACCACGGCTGACCTAAACTTCGACGTTTCCCCGACATGTCTCCCGTGCTGTTCATGCCCCGGTCGTGCCCCCGCGAGCGCCGCGACGTCGTCGGCGCGGTCGGGCGTGCCGGGCGACGCCCGTGGCGCTGATGCAGCAGATCCCCCTGGCCATCGGCACGCCCCCGCTGCCGACCTTCGAGACCTTTCTCGAGGGCCCCAACGCGCAGGCCGTGCAGCATCTGCGCGATCTGCGCGGGGCCGCGCCGCCGGTCTACCTCTGGGGGCCCGCGGGCAGCGGCAAGACGCACCTGCTGCGCGCGCTTGCGCACGCGGTGCAGGCGCGCGGCGAGCGCGCGGGCTGGTTCGACGCCGCCGAGCCGCTGCCCTGGACGCTTGCGCCGGACTGGACGCTCGTCGTGATCGACCGCTGCGAGGCGCTCTGCGCGCAGGCGCAGCATGCGGCGTTCGCGCTCTTCGTCGAGGCGGCGTCGCAAGGCGTGCAGCTCGCCGCCGCGGGCCGCCTGCCGCCGGTCGACCTGCCGCTGCGCGACGACCTGCGCACGCGCCTGGGCTGGGGCCACGTGTTCGCGCTGCAGCCGCTGGCCGAGGCGCAGACGCGCGCGGCGCTGCGCCGCGAGGCCGACCGGCGCGGCATCTTCCTCTCCGACGAGGTGATGGACCACCTCCTGCGGCGCTTCGCGCGCGACATGGATTCCCTGATGAGATTGCTGGACCGGCTCGACCACTATTCGCTGGCGCGTTCGCGCGCCATCACCGTGCCGCTGCTGCGCAGCATGCTGGCCGAGGAGGCGAAGGCGTGAAGCTGGCCCTCTTCGACCTCGACGGCACGCTGCTGCCGATCGACTCCGACCACGCCTTCGGCGAGTTCCTGATCGCCAGCGGCTGGGCCGACGCGGGCGAGTACCGCCGTCGCAACGACGTCTTCTTCGCGCAGTACAAGGCCGAGCAGCTCGACATCGACGCCTACGTCGACTTCTGCACCGCCGCCTGGCGCGGACGGTCGCAGGACGAGCTGCGCGCGCTGCAGGCGCGCTTCGTCGACGAGGTCGCGCGCCCGGCGCTGCAGCCTTCTGCGCTCGCGCTGGTGCAGCAGCACCGCGAGGCCGGCGACCTGATGGCCCTCGTCACCGCCACCAACGACTTCGTGACGCGGCCCTTCGCCGAGCTGTTCGGCATCCCGACGCTGATCGCCACCGAGCTCGAGCGCGACGGCGCCGGGCGCCCGACCGGGGCCATCCGCGGCACGCCGGCCTTTCGCGGCGGCAAGGTCGAGCGCGTGCAGGCCTGGCTGCGCGCGATCGGGCATTCGTTCGACGACTTCGACGGCCAGGTCTTCTACAGCGATTCGACCAACGACCTGGCGCTGCTCGAGCGCGTCAGCCACCCGGTGGCCACCAACCCGAGCCCGGCGCTCGAGGCGCTGGCGCAGCAGCGCCGCTGGCCCATCCTCCGACTCTTCGCATGATCCGAACCTTCATCAACCGGCTTCTTCGCAAGCCCGACGCCACGCGCGGCCGCAAGGCCAGGCCCGAGGCGGACCCCGGCGCGGCGGGTGCCGCCGCCGCAGCAGCCGCCGCGCCCGCCATCCCGCTGGGCGAGCGCGTCGAGGTGCCGGCGGCCGATCACCACATCGACCCGCGCCTGCTCGACGAGCGCGCCGTGCGCGTCGTGCGCACGCTCAAGGAGGCCGGGCACGAGGCCTACATCGTCGGCGGCGCGGTGCGCGACCTGCTGGTGGGCCTGCCGCCCAAGGACTTCGACGTCGCCACCGACGCCACACCCGAGCAGGTGAAGGCGCTGTTCCGGCGCGCCTACATCATCGGGCGGCGCTTTCGCCTCGTGCACGTCGTCTTCGGGCGCGGCCAGCAGCACGACGTGGTCGAGGTCTCGACCTTTCGCGCCTACCTCGACGCCAGCAGCGCCGAGCAGGTCGAGGGCAACGAGCGCACCGCGCGCCAGCAGATCAGCGACAAGGCGCACGTCGTCGACGCCAGCGGCCGCGTGCTGCGCGACAACGTCTGGGGCGAGCAGGTCGAGGACGCGGCGCGCCGCGACTTCACCATCAACGCGATGTACTACGACCCGACCACGCAGGTGCTGGTCGACTACCACCACGGCCTGGCGGACGCGCGCGCGCGCGTGCTGCGCATCATCGGCGACCCGGTGGCGCGCTACCGCGAGGACCCGGTGCGCATCGTGCGCGTGGTGCGCTTTGCGGCCAAGCTCGGCTTCACGCTCGACCCGGCGACCGCCGCGCCGCTGCGCGAGATGTCGGCGCTGCTGGCCAACGTGCCGGGCTCGCGCCTCTTCGACGAGATGCTCAAGCTGCTGCAGACCGGGCACGCGCTGCGCAGCCTCGAGGAGCTGCGCCGCCACGGCCTGGACCGCGGCGTCTTCCCCATCCTCGAGGCCGTGCTGCACCCGCGCCAGCCGCACCCGCTGCGCGAACGCTTCATCGAGCTGGCGCTGGCCGACACCGACCGCCGCGTGCAGGAAGGGCGGGCGGTGGCGCCGAGCTTCATGCTTGCCTGCCTGCTCTGGCACGACGTGCAGGCGCGCTGGACCGCGCTGCGCGAAGCCGGCGAGCCGCCGTTTCCGGCGCTGCAGCAGGCGATCGACGCCGTCTTCGAGGCCCGCATCGGCGACGTCTCCGGCCGCGGCAAGCTGGCCTCCGACATGCGCGAGATCTGGCAGATGCAGCCGCGCTTCGAGCGGCGCACGGCGTCGTCGGCGGCCTCGCTGGAGTCGCAGCCGCGCTTTCGCGCCGGCTACGACTTCCTGCGCCTGCGCGCCGACGTCGGCGAAGTCGACGCGGCGCTGGCCGATTGGTGGGAGGACTACCACCTCGGCGACGACGAGGCGCGCGAGGCGCTGGTGCAGGCCCTGCGCCCGGCCGCCGCGCCGCGGCGCGTGCGCAAGAGCGCGGCGCCGGCAGCCGCGGCAGTCGCAGTGGCACCAGCGGCGGCAGCGGCGGCACCAGCGGCGGCAGCGGCAAGCGCGGATGCGGGCGCCGACGCGCCGGCTCCGGATTCCCACGGGCAAGCTGCCGGTGAGTCCGCCGACGCGCCAGCGGCGCCGGCCAAGCGCCGCCGCCGCCGCCGGCGCAAGCCCGCCGCGGAAGGCCAGGCTGCGGATCGGGACGACGCGGCCGCTTGACGCGTGCGGGCGCGGTCGCGGCGGCCGGAGGCTGCGTGCCGGAGGCTGCGAAGGCGCCCCGTACAATCCGCGGCGATTCATCGAGGCGAGCGGACGTCCCTTGGCGGGCGCCCGTGCCGCCCGCGGCGGACGGTGCCGGGTCGACGAGGGCGACCTGCAGGGTTCCCGCACAACTCCAAGGCAAGGACATGGTCTTCGGCAAGCTTTTGCCCAAGGACGGCAACTTCTTCGAGCGCTTCAACGCCCACGGCGAGCAGATCGAGCTCGGCGCGAGCGCCTTCATGCGCATGGTGAAGAACTACGCCGACCCGGCGCTGCGCGAGAAGTACGCAGCCGAGGTCGACGCCGCCGAGCGCGCGGCCGACCGCATCACCCACGAAGTCAGCCGGATGCTGCACCGGACCTTCATCACGCCGATCGACCGCGAGCAGATCCTGAGCCTCATCAACGCGATGGACGACGTGCTCGACCTGCTCGAGGACTGCACCGAGGTCATGACGCTCTACGACGTGCAGCGCGTCGACGAGGACGTGCTGCGCCTGGCGGTGCTCTCGGTGCGCTGCTGCGAGCTGGTGCGGCACGCGGTGACGCTGCTGCCCAAGCTCTCGAGCGCGCAGGTGGTCGAGGACGCCATCCGCACCTGCGAGGAGATCGACCGCCTCGAGGGCGAGGCCGATCGCGCGCTGCGCAGCGCGCTCTCGCGCCTCTTCCGCGAGGAAGGGGACACGCGCGAACTGATCAAGCTCAAGGCCGTCTACGAACACCTCGAGCTGATCTCCGACCGCTGCGAGGACGTCGCCAACCTGATCGAAGGCGTGGTGCTCGAGAACTCCTGAGCCCCGGCTCCCGGCGACCCCGAACCGACCACGATGCAGGCTGCCCCGACCGCGCTTTGGGTGGTGGTGACGCTCGTCACCCTGGCCCTGGTGTTCGACTTCATGAACGGCTTCCACGACGCCGCGAACTCGATCGCCACCGTCGTCTCCACCGGCGTGCTCAAGCCGCAGCACGCGGTGCTCTTCGCCGCCTTCTTCAACGTCGTGGCGGTCTTCGTCTTCCATCTCAAGGTGGCGGCCACGGTGGGCAAGGGCATCGTCGAGCCGGGCATCGTCGACCAGCACGTGGTCTTCGGCGCGCTCATCGGCGCGATCGCCTGGAACGTCATCACCTGGCTCTACGGCATCCCGTCCAGCAGCTCGCATGCGCTGATCGGCGGCATCGTCGGCGCCGCGCTGGCCAAGGCGGGCGCCGGGCCGCTGCTGCTGCCGGGGCTGACGAAGACGGTGCTCTTCATCTTCGTCGCGCCGGTGATGGGTTTCGCGCTCGGCGGGCTGATGATGGTGGCGGTGTCCTGGGTGTTCCGGCGCAGCTCGCCGCTGCGCGTGGATCGCTGGTTCCGCCGCCTGCAGCTTGCCTCGGCGGGGCTCTACTCGCTGGGCCACGGCGGCAACGACGCGCAGAAGACGATAGGCATCATCTGGCTGCTGCTGATCGCCTCGGGCTACAGCGCGGCCGAGGACGCGATGCCGCCGGCCTGGGTCATCTGGAGCTGCTACCTCGCCATCGGCCTGGGCACCATGTTCGGCGGCTGGCGCATCGTGAAGACCATGGGCCAGCGCATCACCAAGCTCAAGCCGGTGGGCGGCTTCTGCGCCGAGACCGGAGGCGCGATGACGCTGTTCCTCGCCACGGGCCTGGGCGTGCCGGTGTCGACGACGCATACCATCACCGGCGCCATCTTCGGCGTCGGCTCGGTGAGGAACGCCTCGGCGGTGCGCTGGGGCCTGGCCGGCAACATCGTGCTGGCCTGGGTGCTGACCATCCCGGCCACGGCGCTGATCGCCGCGCTCTCCTACTGGGCGAGCCTGCTGCTCTTCTGATCGCGCCCGAGGGCCGGGCGCCCTCAGGTCGGCAGGCTGCCGCCCTGCCATTCGAAGAACTTCTGGAACGCGAAGGCGATCGTGCTCATCACCACGATGCCCGCCAGCAGCAGCGCGAGCATGACGCCCAGCACCGGCCCCCAGCCGGTGGCGCGCGGCGGCTGCCCCGCACCGTGGCGCGCCGCCCAGCGCGCATCGGGCGTCAGGCCGTAGACGATCGCGGTGATCAGCCCGACCGAGAGCATCAGCCCGAGCAGCGGCAGCAGCACCCAGGCCAGGCGGTCGTCCTGCCCCAGTTCGCGCACGCGCAGCACGCCCAGCAGCCCGGCCAGCGTGGGCAGCGGGTGCAGCCAGGCCAGCAGGTCGCGCGCGCCGTACAGGTAGAAGCGGTGCAGGCCGAGCGCGCCGCCGGCAAGGGCGAGCCAGGTCGCCAGGGTCTTGGAGCGGGGGAGGGGCATCGTGGGCGGGGCGTGGATCGCCAAAGGCGTGCGGGGCGTGCCGGGCGCGGCAAGACCCCTATAATGCCCGGTTCCCGGCAGCGGTCAGGGCCTTGCCCCGACATGTATCTACGCGGCCGAGGGACAAGAGTCCACGCGGAGCGATCGCGCGCCGTGGCGGACGGACAAAGCCGGGGTGCCGCGCGTGCGCGGGCCCCGTTTTCGACTCAGCCCGCACCTGCGGTGTCTCCCGGCGCGGCGGTCGCTATCGACAGATGACAAGGACGAACTGACATGGTCGTGATCCGACTGGCCCGCGGCGGCGCCAAGAAGCGCCCCTTC
>CAUJJO010000151.1 GCA_963205125.1 Pseudomonadota bacterium
TGGGCGAGCCCGGCTTGCAGCGCCAGCACATCGTCCGTGTGCCGTTCGGTGAACGCCTGCGCGCGCGCCATGCCATCGATGCCGCGCCAGGTGAGGGCGGCCATCACCGCCATGATGGCGAGCGCCACCAGTACCTCGATCAGGGTGAAGCCACGCGTTCCCGGATGCGGATGACCGCGCGGTGAGGTCATTTCGTCATGGCGCACGGCGGTCGTTTCCGGGTTCAGTTGCGCCCCACGATGGCAGCGACCTGCACGATCGGCGTGCCGCCCTCGCTCACGGCCACTTCCACGCGCCGGAAGTTCGGGTTGGGCGTGGGGTGCACCTGTTGCGCCACGACGAAGCGGCGACCGGCCTGCGTGCAGGTATTGCTGGCTTGGCCCACATCCGGCAGCCGGCGCGACAGGCGCCACTGGATCAGGCGGTTGTCGGCGCAGATCTGCGCCAGCAGCAGCGCGTCCTGGCGACCGGCGTTGTCGCCGAGCGCCGCCGTGGCCTTCAGCCCCGCCACCAGCGCAATCGCGGTGATGGCCAGCGCCACCATCACTTCGATCAGGGTGAAGCCTCGCATCCGGTACGGTTTCATGGTGGGCTGGAGACGGCAAACGGCCGCAGGCCGTCGGTGGCCACGTGCACTGGCGGCGACTGCATTCCGGCCTGCTGCAGCACGATGGCCTGCGCTGCGATGATGGGGTCGGGGCCGAGCCACACGGTCTTGCTGCCGAGCGCGCGGGTGCGGGCATCAAGCCAGGCGTGCGGCCGGGTCGCCGCGCCTGCGGGCAGACCTTCGAAGACGAAGCCCGAGGCCGTCACCTGCCAGCGCACCGGCACGCCGGTGGCGCGCGACTGGGCGCGTGCAGCTTCCAGCAGCGCCGCCAGGCGCTCGGCATCGCGCGTGAGCGCGCGTCGGTCGTTGTCGGGCATGGCGAGGCTGACCAGGGCGGCACCCAGCGCGATGACCACGAGCACCACCAGCAATTCGATCAGGGTGAAGCCGTGGTGCCTGTCGGCGTCAGGATCGCGTCCTGTGCGACGACTTGGCCCAGCCTGCGTCATGGGTCATTGATGCCGCGCAGCGGCGTCATCACCATCACTGCCACGAGCCGATGTCGGCGTTCTTGCCTTCGCCGCCGCTGGCGCCATCGGCGCCCAGGCTCATCACGTCCACCACGCCACGAATGCCGGGGTTGAGGTATTGATAGGGATGGCCCCAGGGGTCGCTGGGCAGCTTTTCCAGGTAGGGCCGCCAGTTGGCGGGCACGGGGGGTGTGCTGGGGCGCTGCACCAGTGCCTGCAGGCCCTGCTCGGGCGTGGGGTAGCGCTGGTTGTCGAGCCTGTAGAGCTTGAGCGCCTGCATCAGGTTGTGCACGTCGGTGCGCGCCGCCGTGGCGCGCGCGTCGTCGGTGCGGTCGAGCACGTTGGGCACGATCAGGGCGGCCAGCACCCCGATGATGACCAGCACCACCATCAGCTCGATCAGCGTGAAGCCGCTCGGCCGATGTCGGCGGATGCCGGCCAGATGGGCGATCAGGGGCGCGTTCATCGTTGGGTGTTTCCGATGCCGTCAATCATAATCGCCGCCATGTCCACGCTGCGCCTGCCCCGGCATCTTGCCGTCGGTATCCTCACCCTGCTGGTGTGGGCGCTGGCTGCGGGCAGCGCGGCGTACTGGCTGTTGCGCGTCGGCGATCGCCCCTTCGCCGTTTCGGCGCCGGTGGCCGAAACCGATGCTGCAGGCGTGCCTGTCGTGGACGAGCAGGCCGTGGCGCGTGCGCTGGGCGCCGTTCAGGCGCCAAGGGCTGGTGGGCAGGATGCCGACGTGACCGGTCGGCTTGCCCTGCGCGGGATTCTCGTGCACGGCGCCGGCGGTGCGGCGCTGATCGCCATCGATGGCCAGCCCGCCAAACCCGTGCGCGTCGGTGCCCGGGTGGAAGGGCTGGCAGGCGACTGGGTCTTGCGCGCAATCTCGCCACACGCAGTGGTGCTGGCCTCGGGTGCGCGTGAAGTGCGGCTGGAAATGCCGCCGGTCAGTGAGCGCGCGCCGGCAACATCATCAGCCACGCTGCCATCGGCGGTCAGGCCTGCAGGAACAGGCGGTAGGCCGGGTTGGCGGTTTCCTCCACCCACGGATAGCCCAGCTCGGCCAGGAACTTCTTGAACGCGGTGTCGTCGGCCGCCGGCACCTGCATGCCGACCAGGATCTGGCCATAGTCGGCGCCCTGGTGGCGGTAGTGAAACAGCGAGATGTTCCAGCTCGGCTTCATGAGGCTCAGAAACTTGAACAGCGCCCCCGGCCGTTCGGGAAACAGGAAGCGCAGCAGGCGCTCGTCGCGCGCCAGCGGCGAGCGCCCGCCGATCATGAAGCGCACGTGCTCCTTGGCCAGCTCGTCGTGCGTCAGGTCGATCGCGTCGAACCCCGCACGCTGCAGCGCCTGCGCGATGCGCGGCGACTCGCCGCGCGCCACGGTGGTCAGGCCGGCAAACACATGCGCCTTGCCGTTCTGCGCGGCATTGTTGATGCGGTAGCTGAACTCGGTCACGTTGCGCGGGCCGCCGGGCAGCGCACCGATCGCTTCGCAGAAGCGCCGAAAGCTGCCGCGCTCCTCGGGGATCGTCACCGCCAGCAGCGCCTCGCGCTCCTCGCCCACCTCGGCGCGGTCGGCGACCAGGCGCAGCCGGTCGAAATTCATGTTGGCGCCCGACAGGATCGCTGCGTAGGTCTCGCCCCGGGTCTTGTGCGTGGCCACGTACTGCTTGAGGGCGGCCACGGCCATCGCGCCGGCCGGCTCGACGATGCTGCGCGTGTCGATGAACACGTCGCGGATCGCCGCGCACACCGCGTCGATGTCCACGCGGATGAACTCGTCCACCAGCTCGCGCGCCATGCGAAAGGTCTCGACGCCGACCTGCTTGACGGCGGTGCCGTCGGAAAACAGGCCCACGTCGGCCAGCTGCACGCGCCTGCCGGCGGCCACCGACTGCGCCATGGCGTCGGAGTCGCTCATCTGCACGCCGATGACCTTCACCTCGGGGCGCACCGCCTTGATGTAGGCCGCCACGCCGCTGACCAGCCCGCCGCCGCCGACGGCCACGAACACCGCGTGCAGCGGCCCCTGGTGCTGGCGCAGGATCTCCATGCCGATGGTGCCCTGCCCGGCGATCACCAGCGGGTCGTCGAACGGATGCACGAAGCTCAGGCCCTGCTCGGCCTGCAGTTTCAAGGCGTGCTCGTGGGCGTCGGAGTAGCTGTCGCCCGCCAGCACCGCCTCGCCGCCGAGCGCGCGCACCGCATCGACCTTGACCTGCGGCGTCGTCACCGGCATCACGATCACCGCGCGCGC
>CAUJJO010000152.1 GCA_963205125.1 Pseudomonadota bacterium
GGTGCCCTGCACGATGCCCTGGCTGCCGATGTAGATCCAGCTGCCGGCGGTCATCTGGCCGTACATCATCAGGCCCTTGCGGTCGAGCTCGTCGAAATGCTCCCAGGTCGCCCACTTGGGCACCAGGTTGGAGTTGGCCAGCAGCACGCGCGGCGCGTCCTCGTGCGTGCGGAACACGCCCACCGGCTTGCCCGACTGGATGAGCAGGGTCTCGTCGGCCTTCAGCTTCCTCAGGCTGTCGAGGATGGCGTCGAAGCAGTCCCAGTTGCGCGCGGCGCGGCCGATGCCGCCGTAGACGACGAGCGCGTCGGGGTTCTCCGCCACCTCGGGGTCGAGGTTGTTCTGCAGCATGCGGTAGGCCGCCTCGATCAGCCAGTTGGCGCAGACGATCTGACCGCCGCGCGGGGCGCGGACGGGGCGGGCCTTGGCGGGGGCGTGGATGGCAGAGAGATCGGTCATGGCGGTTTTCCCTGATGGAGAAAGTTTGAATGCTACTTGTCTAGACAAGTCTAGGCAAGTAGCATGTCCGTCATGGTTTCCACCAACTCGGCACAGCCGCCCTACGCCCGCGTCAAGCAGTTCCTGAAGGAGGGCCTCGCCGCCGGCCACTGGCCCCCCGGCGCGCAGATGCCTTCCGAGGCCGAGCTGGTGGCGCGCTTTGGCGTCAGCCGCATGACGGTCAACCGCGCGCTCAAGGAACTGCAGGCCGAGGGCCTGGTCGAGCGCAGCCAGGGCCTGGGCACCTTCGCGGCGCGCCTGCACCGCGTCAGCTCGACGCTCACGATACGCGATCTGCACGAGGAGATCACCGCGCGCGGCCACGTCCATCACGCCGTCGTGCACACCAGGCGCAGCGAGCGCGCAAGCGCCGCCCTGGCCGCGCAGCTCGGCCTGCCCTCCGGCGCGCGCGTCTTCCACACGCTGATCGTGCATCACGAGAACGGCGTGCCGCTGCAGTGCGAGGACCGCTACGTCAACCCGGCCTGCAGCCCCGGCTACCTCGACGCCGACTTCACGCGCACCACGCCGACGCAGGTGCTGTTCGAGACCACCGCGCTCTGGCGCGCCAGCTACACCATCGAGGCCGGACTGCCCACCGCCGAGGAAGCACGCCTGCTCGCGCTGCCCGCGCAGGAGCCCTGCCTCATCGTCACGCGCGCGACCTTCACCCGCGACGCCGCCATCACCCTCGCGCGCCTGGTGCACCCGGGCTCGCGCTACCAGCTGCAGGGGGAGTTCGAGCCGTGAGCGCGGGCGCCGTCCGCATCGCTCTTCCCTCCTCCTCTCCCCGCAGGCGGGGAGAGGGGGTTGAGCCACCCTGCACAGGAGGCACCCCATGGACCTTCACTTCATCGACCTGCACGCCTGCCCGCCGCAGCCCTGGCGCAACGGCGGGGGCCGCACGCGCGAGCTGCTGGCCTGGCCGCGTGCCTCGGACTGGCGGCTGCGCGTGAGCGTCGCGCGCATCGAGCACAGCGGCCCCTTCTCGGCCTTCCCCGGCATCTGGCGCGGCTTCACCGTGCTGCAGGGCGAGGGCGTGACGCTGGACCTGCCCGGTGGCGCGCGCACGCTTACGCCCGCCGACGACCCGACCACCTTCGACGGCGAGGCCGCGCCGATGTGCCATCTGCTCGACGGGCCGACCGAGGACCTCAACCTGATGGCGCGCCGCGACGCCGGCTGCGCGCGCCTGCGCCGCGCGCGCCCCGGTGATGCCATCGAAGGCACGACGCGCTGGCGCGGCGTCTTCGCGCATGGCCGCGCGCAGCTGGACGCCGACGAGCACACGACGACGCTGCAGCCGGGCACGCTGGTCTGGAGCGAGGGCGCCGAATCCTCCTGCTGGCGGCTGCACGGCGGCGGGCCGGCCTGGTTCCTGACGCTGGAGGATTGAAGCCCATGCGCACGCTCTATCGCCACGCCCGCCTGGCGACGATGACCGACGATCGGCCCTGGGGCTGGATCGAACGCGGCGCGCTGCTCGTCGACGGCGAGCAGCTCGCCTGGGTCGGCGCCGAAGAAGCGCTGCCCGCGGGGCTTGCGGCCGAGGCCGAAGTCGGGCTGGGCGGCGCCCTCGTCACGCCGGGCCTCGTCGACTGCCACACGCACCTGGTCTACGGCGGCGACCGCGCGGCCGAGTTCGAGCTGCGCCTGCAGGGCGCGAGCTACGAGGCGATCGCGCGGGCCGGCGGCGGCATCCGCAGCACGCTGGCGGCCACCCGTCAGGCGAGCGACGACGAGCTCTTCGAGAGTGCCGCGGCGCGCGCCCGCTGCCTGATCGCCGAGGGCGTGACGACGCTCGAGATCAAGTCGGGCTACGGCCTCGCCGAAGCGCAGGAAGCCAGGTGCCTTGGCGTGGCGCGGCGCATCGGCCGCGAGCTGCCGGTGAGCGTGCGCACGACCTCGCTGGCCGCGCACGCGCTGCCGCCCGAGTTCGAGGGCCGCGCCGACGACTACGTCGATGCGCTGATCGACTGGCTGCCGCGGCAACAGGCGGCAGGCCTCGTCGACGCGGTCGACGCCTTCTGCGAGACGATCGGCTTCACGCCCGCGCAGACCGAGCGCGTCTTCGCTGCCGCCACGCGCCTTGGCCTGCCCGTCAAGCTGCACGCCGAGCAGCTCTCCGACCAGGGCGGCGCGGCGCTTGCCGCGCGCTTTGGCGCGCTCTCGGCCGACCATCTGGAACATCTCTCGGCCCCCGGCGTGGCGGCCATGGCCGCCGCCGGCAGCGTCGCCGTGCTGCTGCCCGGCGCCTACTATTTCCTGCGCGACACGCATCTGCCGCCGGTGCAGGCGCTGCGCGAGGCCGGCGTGCCGATGGCGCTGGCGACCGACCACAACCCGGGCACCTCGCCGGTGCTGTCGCTGCTGCTGATGCTGAACATGGCGTGCACGCTCTTCCGGCTCACCCCCGAGGAAGCCTGGCGCGGCGTCACCGTCCACGGCGCGCGGGCGCTGGGCCTGGCCGACCGCGGGTGCCTGGCCGCCGGGCTACGCGCCGACTTCGCGGTGTGGGACGCCGAGCACCCGCGCGAGATGGCCTACCGCTTCGGCCACAACCCCTGCCGCCGCTCGTTTCACGGCGGCGTGGAGCGATCCGCATGAACGCCTTCGACAAGCCCGACCCGAGCGAGGTCTTCGAACTGCACCGCGGCAGCGCGCCGCTGCTGGTCAGCGTGCCGCACACCGGCACGCGCATCCCCGAGTGGCTGCGCCCGCGCCTGCAGCCGCACGCCATCGGGGTACCCGACACCGACTGGCACGTCGACCGCCTCTACGACTTCGTCAAGGCGCGCGGCGCGAGCCTGCTCGTGCCGCGCCACAGCCGCTACGTCGTCGACCTCAACCGCCCGAGCGACAACCAGCCGATGTACGCCGGCGCCAACAACACCGAGCTCTGCCCGACGCACGCCTTCAGCGGCCAGCCGCTCTACCTTCCCGGGCAGGCGCCAGGCGAGGCCGAGGTGCGCGCGCGCGTGGCCGCCTACTGGCGCCCCTACCACGAGGCACTGGCCGGCGAGCTGGCGCGGCTGAAGGCGCAGCACGGCCACGTTGTGCTCTTCGACGGCCACAGCATCAAGGGCGAGCTGCCCTGGCTGTTCGAAGGCCGGCTGCCCGACCTCAACCTCGGCACCGCCAGCGGCGCGGCCTGCGCCGGGTCGCTCGCCGCGCGCATCGTCGAGGTCTTCGCCGCGCAGGACCGCTACAGCCATGTGCACAACGGCCGCTTCAAGGGCGGGCACATCACGCGCCACTACGGCCAGCCGGCTTGCGGCGTGCACGCCGTGCAGCTCGAGATGGCGCTGCGCGCCTACATGGACGAGGAACCGCCCTTTGCCTGGCACGACGCCAAGGCGGCGGCGATCACGCCGCTCTTGCAGCGCATGGTCGACGCCATGCTCGCCTGGAGGCCCGATGTCTGACGCCACCCCAAATCTGCTGTGGGCGCCGCGCGCCTGGATCGACGGCCGTTGGCGCGAGCGCGTGCTGTTCGAAGTCGGCGCGGATGGCCATTGGGCCACGGTGACGCCGGACCGCGCGCCGCCGCCGCAGGCCCAACGGCTGGACGCCGCCGTGCTGCCGGGCCTCGTCGACGCGCACAGCCACGCCTTCCAGCGCGCCTTCGCGGGCCTGGCCGAGCGGCGCGAAACGGCGCTCGACGACTTCTGGTCCTGGCGCGACCGCATGTACGGCGTTGCGCTGCGCATCACGCCGGCGCAGATGCGGGCGATCGCCGCCCAGCTCTACCTCGAGCTGCTCGACGGCGGCTACACCGAGGTCTGCGAATTCCACTACCTGCACCACGGTATCGATGGCAAGGCCTACACCGACCCGGCAGCGATGAGCTTCGCGCTGGCGGATGCGGCCGCCGACGCGGGCGTGGGCCTCACGCTTCTGCCCACGCTCTACGAGCGCGCCGGCTTCAAGGCCGAGGGCCTGCGCGAGGACCAGCGGCGCTTTCGCACGACGGTCGACGAGGTGCTGGCGATCCAGCGCGCGGTGCGCGCCGCTGGCCGCCCGCGGCTGGCCTGCGGTGCGGCGCTGCACTCGCTGCGCGCGGTGCGGCCCGAGTCGCTGCAGGCGCTTGCCGCACGCAGCGACGGCCCGCTGCACATCCACGTCGCCGAGCAGATGGCCGAGGTGCGCGACTGCCTCGCCGACTCCGGCGCGCGGCCGATCGAGTGGCTGCTCAGGCACGCCGGCATGGACGCGCGCTGGCAGCTCGTGCACGCCACGCACAGCGTGCCGGGCGAGGTCGAGGGCGTGGCTGCCTGCGGCGCCGGCGTCGTGCTTTGCCCGGGCACGGAAGCCAACCTCGGCGACGGCGTGCCCGACCTGCCCGGCTGGCTCACGCACGGCGTGGCGCTGTCGCTCGGCTCCGACAGCCAGGTGGTGCGCGACTGGCCGGAGGAGCTGCGCTGGCTCGAGTACGCGCAGCGCCTCGTGCGCCACGAGCGCAACGTCGCCGCGGCACCCGGGCAGGAGCCCTCGACCGCCTCGCGCCTCTTCGAGCGCGTGCGCGCCGGCGGCGGCGCGGCGATGGGCGCACGCCGCTGGGGTCTCGTCGTCGGCGCACGCGCCGACCTGCTGCTTCTCGACCCGACGGACCCAGCGCTGCTCGGCCTGCCCGGCGAGCACCTGCTCGACGGCCTCGTCTTCGCCGCCCCGACACGCCCCTTCGCGCGCGTGATGGTCGCCGGGCGCTGGGTGTCACCCGATCGCGCCGCGATCGCCGCCCGCTTCACGCAGGCGATGCAGAGTCTGTGGGCAGATCCAGGCGTGGCAACAGGAACGACAACAGGCACGATCTCTGCGATCCGCGGCGCCTGATGCGGCGCGCCCTCGCTACGGATCGCGCAGCAGGTTGCGCGCGATGGTGTAGGCGTGCAGCGCCGTCGGCACGAATTCGATGGACAGGCCCGAGGCCTCGGCCTGCATCGAGACGCTGCGCGTGGTGACCAAGGGCGGTCGCGCAAGGCGGTGCCGCGAGGCGAGTTCCCGCAGGCCGCGCAGTTCGGCTGGGGCCTGGAGGGCGCGATCCGACCACTTGATCTCGACCGCGAAGCGCGGCTTCTGCGTTCGCGGATCGACCGAGACGATGTCGACCTCCAGGTCCTGCCTGCCGGCCTTCCAGCGCGCGTAGTGAAGCGAGCGGCTGAGCTCGGTGTCGTGCAGCCACTGGCTCCACACCGCGGTCTCGGCCAGCGAGCCCATCGCCTCGTCGTCGGCCGAGATCATGCCGAACAAGGCGGCGCGAATCGACGGATTGGTGAGGTAGACCTTGAAAGTGCGCGCACGCTGCAGCCGCAGCGCGTTGTCGTCGATGCGATGCACCCGCCGGATCAGGAAGGCGGCTTCCAGGTATTCGAGATAGTCGCCCAGCTTGCTCTTGCCGATGGCCGAGTGCTGGCTCAAGGCGTCCAGGCTGAGCTCGTTGCCGGTGTTGAAGGCCAGCACGTTGAAGAAGCGATTGAGTTCCTGCGTGTCGCCGATGCCGTAGAGGCTCGGCAAGTCCTTCAGCAGCACCTTGTCGACGACGTCCTGCCGCAGGAAGCGCTCCGGGTTGGCCCGCACGGCTTCGTTCATCACCGCCTCGGGAAAGCCGCCGTAGTTCAGATAGTTGACGAACTCGGCATTCAGGGCGGCGATGTCGGTGGCCAGGTAGCCTGGTGTTCCCGCCAGGCTTGGCTCGCCTTCGCGGATCAATGCCTGCTCCTGCCCCGCGAAACGGAGGTACTCGGCGAAGGTGAGCGGCGGCAACATGAATTCCGTGAAGCGCCCGGCCCCGGAATCGCGGCTCTTCATGCGCAGCGCGGCGGCGGCCGAGCCGCTGGCCACGAAGCGGATCCCCGGGTAGCTGTCGACGAGCGACTTGAGGTGAACTTCCCAGTCCTTCAGATACTGGATCTCGTCGAACAGCACCCACAGGGGTCGCTCTGGCGGATGGCGATGCAGGTCGACGAACAGGCGCAGCAGGCGCTCGAGCGAGTACCCCGAGTACAGCGGCGTGTCGATCGACAGGAAGAGCAACTGCACGCCGGCCACGCCGTCCTGCAGCAGACGCTGCACGAGTTGCTTGAGCATGACGGTCTTGCCGACCCTGCGCGGCCCGATCAGGACCACGGCACGCCGCACGGGAGTCTCGGCAACCAGGCGCAAGAAGCGCGCGAAGTAGGCCCGCCGCGGCCATGACGCCTCTTCCGCGTCGATGCCATGACCCGCCTTCCACCAGGGGTTGTCCAGCGCGAGGCGGCGCTGGACTTCGTGAAGCGGGATCTGTAGATCCGTCGCCATAGGCGCCATTTCAGATCTCTAAAGCGTCATTTTATGCTGCAAAAATCTTGTCTATTTCGACAGGTGGGAAATTTTCTCGGCATGACAGGGACTTGCACGCTCGCCTGACGTACCGCCGAGCCGCACCCGGACGACGCGCTGCGCCCCTACGGCACCGGCGGCTGCATCCCCACGACGACGCTGCGCGCCCGCACGCGCGAGAAGACGCCGGCCGAGACGTCCATCGGCACCGTCTTCACCTGCTGCAGCGTCTTCGAGTCGAAGATCGCGAGCTGGCCGCCGGGCAGGCCCAGGCTGCGATCGCCGCGGTAGCGGGCGCTCACGTAGAAGAAGTCGCCGCGCGCGGTGTACTCGGGGAAGTGCGAGTGCCCCATCGTCCCCGCGACCTCGATCGTGCGCACCACCTCGAGCGTGTCCTTGTCGATGAACTGCAGCTTGTTGGCGTCGGGCCCGGTGCCGACGATGTCGACGATCACGTAGGGCGCGTTCGGGTGCGCGGCCGGCGATTCGGTCGGGCCGACGACCGGGATGCGCTTGACGACCTCGAAGGTCTGCATGTCGAACACCGTCACCTCGAAGGACGCGCACTTCTCGTCGCCGATGTTGGTGCCGATGCCCAGCAGCCGCCCGCCCGAGCGGATCACCGCGCCCGAGCCCAGGTGCGGCTTGCAGCCGACGGGGATCTTGCGCACGATGCGCGCCTCCTGCAGGTCGATCACCGTGTTGACGTGATCGTCGTAGGAGGCGACGACCATGTAGCGGCCGTCCGGCGAGAAGAAGCCGTCGTGCAGGTGGCGGCCGACGTCCTTGACCACCTTGTAGGGCATGCCCGGGCGGTCGAGGTCGATGATCCACACCTGCCCCGCCTGCTCGAGCGCGATCGCGAACGCGTTGGCCTTGGGCAGCGCCATGATGGTGCCGGCGTCGGCCTCGACCATCCTGCCGTCCGGATCGACGCCGGCGAGTTCGAGCAGGTGCAGCGGCTCGAGCGTCTGCGCGTCCATGATCACCATCGTGTGCGGCACGTAGGAGCCGGCGGCAACATACCGGCCGTCGCGCGAGACGGCGAGCGAGATGCCGTTGAGCCCGGCGCGGATCCGGCGCTCGGTGCGCATCGCGTAGAGGTCGACCTTGTGCAGCCAGCCGGCGTCGTCGCGCACGTAGGCCCAGCGTGGGTCGGTCGGGTGGAAGTCCATCAGGTGCGGCGCGAACTCGGTCCGCACCTCGCCGACCTGGCGGTGCGTGCGGCCGTCGAAGAAGACGACCTTGGCCTCCTTGCCCGCGGCCAGCCGCCCGCGCGACATCACCGCCATCAGGTCGTCGATGTGGTCGATGCGGTAGCGCGGCGCGCCTGCCTTGGGCGCACCCGGCGGCACCAGAACCTGCAGCGAGGCACGGATGTCCTGCAGGCCCCAGCTCAGCTTGCGCGCCGGCTGCGTCTTGATGAGGTCGGCGAGCAGGTCGCGGTCCTTCGCGCCCAGCACCCCGCGCCAGGACGGGTGCTGCGGCATCAGCGTCGGCGGCGCGCCGCTCAGGATACGGCCCAGCACCTCGCTGCGGCTGAGCCGGGTCTCGTCGCGGTTGAGCGCCGGCCCGATGTAGCCGCTGCGATCGGCACCATGGCAGACCGCGCAGTGCTGCTCGTAGAGGCGCTCGGCACGCGCGAGGTCCAGGGCCCACGCCGCGGGCACCGCCGCGGCGAGCAGCGCAAGCGTCGAAAACCCCCTGAGGCAGAATCGAAGGCTCATGGTCGTCGCAGCTCCTTGTGTTCACGCCGATGCGGGCAGAAGAGCAAGGGAAGACCCGCAGCCGGCCATTGTGGACATGGCCCGAGCGCGCGCTGCCAATGACCGAGCAGGACAGTGCGATGCCGCGCCGCCCCGACCCGGCGAGCGGCGGACGCCCAGGCGATGAACGTGGCGGCAGCGGCAGCGGCAGCGACGGTCTGATACCCGCAGCGCGGCGACGCCCTTGATGCAGCGCATTTGCACGAAGGCCCGGCTGCGGCTAACTTCGGGCGCATGAACGATTCGCGATTTCCCTCGTGCGCGCCGTCCAGGCGCCGCCTCCTGCAACGCGCCGCAGCGGCCTCGGCGATGCTCGCGCCGCCGCTGTCGCTGCCGCTGTCGCTGGTCTGGCCCCTGCGCGCCCGCGCGGCCGCGGCGCCGTCGATCGAGGTCTGGAAGGACCCGAACTGCGGCTGCTGCAAGGATTGGATCGTGCACATGGAGAAGCACGGCTTCGCGGTGAAGGTGCATGACAGCGGCAACACCGCGATGCGTCGGCGCCTGGGCATCGATCTGAAGTACGGCAGTTGCCATACCGCGCTCGTCGCCGGCTACGCGATCGAGGGCCATGTACCCGCGCGCGAACTGCAACGCCTGCTGCGCGAGCGTCCCAAGGCGCTCGGCCTCGCCGTCCCCGGCATGCCCGTCGGTTCGCCCGGGATGGACGGCGAGGTCTACGGCGACCGCCGCGATCCCTACGACGTGCTGCTGCTGGGCGCAGACGGCAGCGCAAAGCCTTACCAGAGCTATCGCTGAGCGTCCAGCGGTCGCGCCCTCGGGCGCTGCGACCAAGGCCTCTCGCGAAGGCAAGCGCTGCAAGCAAACGTGAACGCAGCGCGCGCGCTGGGGGTGGGCCGCCTAGACTCGGCGCGATGGCCGCTTCGCTGCCCTTGTCCCACATGCTGCGCCGGGGCCACTGGCGCTCGGCCGCGATGGCGCTCGCGCTGGCCGGCCTGATCGTCGGCGTGGTGGCCGTGCACCTGCTGCGCAGCGAAGTCGGGCGCAGCCTGCAGGGCGTGGCCCGCAGCGCCGCGCTCAGCGCCGAGGCACCCGTCATCTTCGAGGACGCGCAGGCCGCGGCCGGACTGCTGCAGCTGCTGGCCACGCAGGAGCGCCTCGCCCACGCCGAAATCGAACTCGCCGACGGCCGCGTGCTGGCGCGCGTGCAGCGCCAGGGCAGCGCGCTCGGGCGCTGGGTGGACAGCCTGGCGGCGCGCCTGTTCGAGCTGCAGGCCAGCGCGCCGGTGATGCTCAACCAGCGCGCCCGCGGGGAGCTTCGCCTGCGCGGCGACGGCCAGGCGCTGCTGGGGCTGCTCGGCGGCTACGCGCTCGGGCTCGCGGCGGCGATGGTGGCCACCGCAGCACTCGTCGTCGCCGTCACGCGGCGCCTGGAGGACCGCATCACCGCGCCGCTGCGAGCCCTTGCGCAGTTCACGCGCGGCGTGCGCGAGGCGCGCGCCTTTGCCGAACGCGCCCCGAGTGCCGGCATCGCCGAGATCGACGCGCTGGCCGAGGACTTCAACGCCCTGCTGGCCGAAGTGCAGGCGCACGAGGCCGAACTGCTGGCGCGCGAGCGGCGGCTGCGCACGCGCAACGAGCTGCTGCGCCAGCAGGCCGAAGCCGACGCGCTGACCGGCCTGCCCAACCGCAGCAGCTTCGCCGCGCGGCTGCAGCAGGCGGTCGAGCGCGCCGCCGAGCGCGGCAGCGCGCTTGGCCTGATGTTCGTCGACGCCGACCGCTTCAAGGCCATCAACGACAGCTACGGCCACACCGTGGGCGATCACGTGCTGGTCGAGATCGGCCAGCGCCTGCAGCGCGCGCTGCGCGAGTCCGACCTCGTCGCGCGCCTGGGCGGCGACGAGTTCGCGATCCTGCTCGAGCCCATCGCCGACGCGGCCGATGCCGAGGTCGTGGCGCGCAAGATCGAGGCGCAGATGCGCAGGCCGCTGCAGCTCGAGGGCCTGCCGCCGATCATGCTGCAGGTCAGCCTCGGGCTTGCGCTCTATCCGCGCGATGGCCGCGACGCGGCCACCCTGCTCGACCATGCCGACCGCCGGATGTACGCGGCCAAACGCACGCAGCGCGGCGCCGTGACCGCCGCTGCTGCCGCTGCTGCCGCATCCTGAGCACCCGCCGCTCAGCCGCCCGAAGCACGGCGCAGCAACGTCGCCCAGCCGGGATAGCCCTCGGGCGTGAGCAGCGACTTGATCACCGACGAGCCCCAGGGCGCGCCGGTGGTGATCGCCCGCACCAGCGCGGCCGGGTCGGCGATCCAGCTTCCCGCGATCGCGCTGACGCCGGCCGCGAAGAGCGGGTCCGGCGGACAGCCCGCGCCCGGGCCCACCAGCACGAAGCGCCGCGCCGACGGGCAGGCCGCGCGCACGCCGTCGAAGCTGTGGTTGAGCAGCACCGTGCTCGTCGACAGCACCTGCGTGCACGGCGCCAGCGCCTCGCGCTGCAGCGTCACGCGGTAGCCGTCGCGCTCGCCGGCGAGGTCCGCGCGCAGTTCGAGCACCGTCAGCCGCGCGCCGCGCTCCACCACCTGCCGCACCAGCGGCGGGAAGAGCCCGACCATGCCGATCGCCTCGCCGGGCTGCGGGTCCAGGCCACCGATCGTGTTGTTCGCCCGCCCGGGAACGAAGCCGGCGCGGTCGAAGACGCCGCGCGTCAGCGCATTCACCGCCGCGTAGCCCAGCGCCGCGCGCGCGGGCGAGGCGGCGGCGGCCTGCGCGTCGGCCCACCACCCGACCATCTCCCGCGCGTCCACCCCCCGCACGGCCTCGGCCAGCGCCGCGATGCTGGTGAGCGTGTCGTCCAGCAGCAGGAAGCACAGGCCGATGGCACCGGACTCGAGCTCCAGCGCCGCGAACTCGCCGGCCTTGCCGTCGGGCGGATCGGCCGGCGGCAGGTGCAGCGCGCGCACGCGCTGGGGCAGCGCCCCGTCATGGGCCTGCGCGAGCAGGGCGGTGATGTCGTCGGCAATGCGCATGGGGCGATGATGCCTGGGTCCGCGCGCCGTGCGCGGATCCGACCGCCTTGGCGCGCCATCGAATCAGGGCTCGCGAAACAGGTCCTCGCAGTCGTCGCAGTCGTCGCAGACGTAGTGGCGGGTGCGCTTGCCGCAACGAATCTCCGCCGTCGCTCCGGCGCGAATGCGCCACTCGCAGGACTTGCCGCGATCGAGGAGCGTGCCCTCGACCCAGCACGGCGCGACCGCGTAGTGGTCGTGGATGACACGGTCGTCGACCACCCTCGCGCGTCGAAAGAAGTGCCGTGCCCGCGCGTGATCCAGAGGCACGTCGGAGGGGCGACAGCTTGCCGGCTCCTCGGACTTGAAGTCCGCGACGTAGACCTCGGAGAACCGCTCCCGCGGCGAACCTGCGGCCATCGCAGCCGCGGCCGCGGCCACGCCGAGCAGCAGGAAGCAGGCCAGATGTCTCATGAACGCCTCGCTCCGGACGACTGCCATTGCGCGGTCTTGGCCTCGCCCGGATTCTTGTACGACACCTCGGGATGGCGATAGACGTCGCCTGCGGTGAGCGAAAAGAGCTGGATCAACTCTCCGACAATCCATTGCTGCGAAACGTTCCGAGCGGTCGTGACCGTCTCATAGGTCTTGTCGTCCACGTGCTTGCCCACCAGCTCGATCCCGATGGAGTGCAGGCGACACCTGCTGTCCTTGTCGCGCGAATGTAGTACGGCGCAGACTCCGCGACACCGCATACTCTGTTGAGGACTTTCTGCCGCGACGCGCTCCACGGCACCCAGTCCTCCCCGACGCAACTGGGTTTCGACAGCAGACGCGCCGTCCGACGAAAAACCGGTCGGACCCCGGGCCACCCGCACCCGTGCGGCGGTCCGCACCGGTCGGCATTCGTCACGCCTCTCGATCGGAGTTCGTCGCGCGCCTGGGCGGCGACGAGTCCGCGATCCTGCTCGAGCCCATCGCCGACGCGGCCGATGCCGAGGTTGCCGCGCGGACGTGCAGGCCGCGCGCACGCCATCGAAGCTGTGGTTGAGCAGCACCGTGCTGCTCGACAGCACCTGCGTGCACTGCGCCAGCGCCTCGCGCTGCAGCGTCACGCGGCAGCCGTCGCGCCCGCCGACGAGGTCCGCGCGCGTCATGGGCTGCGCGCACATGTGGCGCGCGCCTGCGAAGAATCAGGCCGGCCCTGCCGCAATCCGAGGAGGCACTGCAACCTTGTCATACCTGTCGACCAGCCCGCCAAGAGTGTCGGGATTTCTTACGTTCGCTCGCCGCGCGACAGTCAAGGTGCCGATCGTCCAGGGGGCCCAGGACATTCACGTCCGCAACTCCATGATTGTTAAGATTATTTTCAATGACCCCGCATTCAAGGGGGCGCGATGGCAAGGCAATTGCTTACCTCAGACGCGAAGGCGGGGTCTCTCCTGGCCTTTCAGGCTTTTCGTCAGAACTGGCTCTTGCGAAGGAGATATGCAATGAAAATGAGGACTATTGCTGCTGCGCTCACGATGGCATGCGCAGCAGGCAGCGTGATGGCGGCCGGCTTCGTCAACGGCGGGTTCGAAGCCGGCGACATGAGCGGCTGGACCATCGGCGGCGGCTACCGTGGCGGCGCCAACTACAACCCACTTGATCCAGCCAACTTCTTGTCTGGAGGCGCGGCGTACAACGCGGGCATCGCGGGTTCGCATTCCGCGATCATCAGCGCGGGCACTGTCGATCCGCACGTCGGAGCGTTGCTCGGCAGCACCGTCTACTCGGGCAACTACTCACTGCGGGTGGAAGACACAACCTACGGCGGCTACGCCTCGGTCGCCTCGCAGACGGTCACCAACTACACCGACACCGATATCTTCTTTGCATGGAAGGCGGTGCTGGAAGGGGCGCACGGCGTGAGAGACGCCGCATCGATGGTGATTTCACTCGTCGACCTCACGACGAGTACCGAGTTGATCAGGCGTGAGTACAACGCGTCCACGAGCGGTGGTGGTGGCGGATCGATCTTCAGCCAAAGCGGCGGTGATTACTACACCCCGCAATGGCAGATCGAGCAGCTGACAATCGGCAGCGCGCTGTCCGGTCACGACTTCATGCTTTCGGTGCTCGCCGCGGACTGCCAGCCCACGGGACACTACGGCTACATCTACCTCGACGGCTTCGGTGCGGTCATCCCCCCGGGCGGCAATGTTCCTGAGCCGGCAACGCTTGCGCTTGCAGGCTTGGCCCTTGCCGGCGGGGCCTTCGCCCGCCGCCGCAACAAGAAGCAGGCCTGAAGCCTCCTCGGCGGCGCGTCGACCGGGGTCGGCGCGCCTGCACAAGCGATCACAGGCGCCGGGGGCACAGCCCGCGGCGCCTGTGTCGTTTTTCGCTTCTTTCGCCTCTTCCTTGTCTTCGAAGCTCCTCGAAAGAGGCCCCTCGGCGAAGTGCACTGGCCCGACGAAAGCGGCCGTACTACGCACGCCTGGCGCGCAGGCAAGCTCCTTGGCGCACCGCCGGATGCTAGGCTTTCCCCGACCAGGCAGCGAAGGACAGGATCCATGAGCGTGAATTCCGGCGGACCGGGCTTGACTCTGGCATGCCCATGGCGTCTTGGGCTGGCCGTGACCCTTGCCATCGCGCTGCTCGCCGCCTGTGCCAAGGACGACCCGGCAGACAAGGCGCGCCAGGCGGTGGCGCGCGGCGACGACGCCAACGCAGCCATTTTCCTGCGCAGTGCCCTGCAGCAGCAGCCCGGTGCCATCGACCTGCGGCTGATGTTCGCCGATCTGCTCGAACGCCGTTACGACCGCGCGGGGGCCGAGGAGCAGTTGCGCAAGGCCCTCGAGTACGGTGGCAGCGAGGACCAGCTCGTGCCGCGCATCGCGCTGCTGATGCTCGACCGCAGCGACACCGAGGCGCTCGTGCGCCGCTACAAGGACACGCGGCTGACGGACCCGCAGGCCGACGCCGCGCTCCGCGGCACGGTTGCGCTCGCGCTCCTGAGCCTCAAGCGCGAGGAACCGGCACGCCAGCAGATCGAAGGCGCTGCGGCGGTTCCTTCCGTGCGGCTTGCGCGCGCGCAGCTGCTCGTGAACGAAGGGCACGCGGCGCAGGCGCTCGAAGCGCTCGAACTCGAGGGCGGCGCGTCGCCCCCGCCATGGTGGTTGCTCCGCGCCGCGCGGCGAATCGCGGCGGCGGCGGGCCAGGGCGATCTCTCGCTGGAGCTGATCCGCCGCGCCCAGGAAGCCGCACCGTGGAACCTCGGTGTCGTCGGCGAGTACGGTGAGGCATTGATCTCGGCGGGCCGCTTCGACGAGGCCGATCAGGTGCGTGCCCGCCTCGCCAAGGTGGCGCCGCAGCTCTTCTGGACGCAGTACCTGAGCGCCCTGCTCCACAACCGTGCCGGTCGCATCGACGAAGCGCACACCGCAGCGCTCGCGGTCCTGAAGGTATCGCCGGACCATGTGGGCTCGGCGCTGATCGCCGCCTCGGCCGAACTGCGCAACGGGGATTTGCGCGTGGCGCACGAACGGCTGGATCTGCTCGTCCGCCGCAACCCGCAACTGCTGCCCGCCCTGCGCCTGCTCGCGCAGACCCAGCTGAGGATGGGCCAGGCGCCGCAGGCGCTCGACACGGTCCGGCGCGGTCTGGCCCTCGCGCCGGGCGACGCGGAACTGCTGATGCTTCGAGGCAGCATCGAGACTGCGGCAGGGCAGCGCAAGGAAGCCGTCGCCAGCTTCGAGCAGGCGGCTGCGGTGCGCCCGGGCGAACCCGACGTGTTGCTGGCCCTGGCGCGCGCGCGCGTCAACGCCGGCGACCGCGAGGGCGCGCGCAAGCTGCTCGATCAGCTCCCTGCGCTCGTACCCGACGGCACGCAAGGCGCCCGCGTCGTCGAGACGGCGCTCGATCTGCGCGAGCCCGCCTTGGCGCGGCGCATCGCGGAGCAGACCCTGGCGCGCTTCCCGAAGGACGCCCAGGCCCGGCTGGCCGCGGCGGCCGTGCAATCGCTGCAGGGCGATGCCGCGGGCGCATGGGCAGCCACGCTGGCAGTCCTCGACGACCAGGCTCGGCACGGCGGCGCCTTGACGGCATTGGGTGCGATGGCTCGAACTGCGGAGCAGCACAAGCAATTGCTTGCACGCCACGCCGCCGCCTTGGCCGCCGGTGGGGGCGGCCCGTCGCAGACGCTTGCCTACGCGAACCTACTGCGCGAAGAGCCGGCCTCGCAGACGACGCCGCTGGCGGTGCTCGAGCGCGGGATGCAGCTGTATCCGACCGCGGTCACCCTGAGGCGCGCCATGGTCGAGGAGTCGATGCGCACCGGCGACGCGGCGCGCGCCATCGCCGTTGCGGAGAACGGCGCCTCGATGGCCAACCCAAGCTCGTCCGCGCGCGAGTTGCTCGCCGGCACCTACGCCCGGGTCGGCAAGACGCAGCAGGCGGCCGAAGTGCTCCGCATGCTGGTGTCGGACTTCCCGCAGAACGCGGCCTGGCGCCTGCGGCTGGCGGAGCTGGACGCGGGCAACGGGCGCGAATCCGACGCGAAAACGACGCTGCGCAAACTCATCGGCGACCGCCCGTTCGATCCGGCGGGCTACATCGCGCTGGCGCGCCTGGAGGCCCCTTCCAACCTTGCCGAAGCGCTGTCCGTGGCGCAGGAGCTCGGCAGGCAGCCGGAGGCCAAACTCAACGCCATGCTGTTGACCGGCGACGTCTACCTGCGGGCGGGAAAGCCCGAAGAGGCGCTGCAGGCCTTCTTTGCAGCGGGGAAGGAGGGCGCCGTGCCTGCGGCGAGCCTGCGCAGCATCGAGGCACTCGACCAGGAAGGGCGCGAGAACGATGCGAACCGCATGACGGCGCAACTGCTGCGCGAGTATCCGGACCACCCTGACGTGCTGGCCATCGCGGCCCGTCGCGCCCAGCTGCAGGGGCGCGCCTCCGATGCAGTGACGTATCTGCAACGCCTTCTGTCCAAGGCGCCGAACAACCCCTTTCTGCTCAACGATCTCGCGTGGGCTCAGATCGCCGCCAATCAGCGCGAGGCCGTCGCCAACGCGCGCCGTGCCCTGCAAGCCATGCCGGGTGATCCCAATGTGCTGGACACCTTGGGGGTGGCCCTGGCCCGGAGTGGCCAGGCAAAGGAGGCCGCCACGACACTGCGCGCGGCGGTCAATCTGGCGCCGACCCGTTCACTGCCGCGACTGCACCTCGCCGACGTGCTGGCTTCGGCTGGCGACAAGAGCGCAGCGGTCGCAGCCCTGCAAGCCGTCGACGAGAAGCAACTGAGCCCTGCCGACAAGGACATCCACTCCCGGCTCAAGGCCGCGCTGCAGTAGCAGGGCGCGCCAGGTGCGGCGTACCCGGCACGCTTGGGGACGAAGATCACCTCTTGGCCCTGGCGGCCCTTGCCGCGTGATGCCGCGGCGCCCTACAACCAGGACGAAATGTCCTTCAGCGTCTTCTTCCGGGTCGCGTAGTCGGGCACTTCGCAGCCGGGCGCGGGGTAGCCGGTGACGACGAGAAGGATGGGCTTCTCCGACGCCGGGCGGCCGCAGATCTCGTTGAGGAAGCCCATCGGGCTTGGCGTGTGCGTGAGCGTGGCCAGGCCCGCGCGGTGCAGCGCGGCCAGCAGCAGGCCGCTGGCGATGCCCACCGACTCGGGCACGTAGTAGTGCGAGTAGCGGCTGCCGTCGGCGCGCTCGCCGTACTTGATGGCGAAGACGGCAATCAGGTAGGGCGCGGCTTCGAGGAAGGGCTTGTGCTCGTCGGTGCCCAGCGGCGCCAGCGCGTCCAGCCATTCCTGCGGCGCGCGGCCGTTGTAGAAGGTCCGCTCCTCCTCCTCGGCCTCTTCGCGCACGCGCTTCTTCAGCGCCGGGCTCTCGATCACCGCGAAGTGCCAGGGCTGCTAATTGGCCCCCGAGGGGCCGCTGCCGCCGCAGAGGATGGCGCGCTCGATGATCTCGCGCGGCACCGGCTCGCTGGAGAATTCCCGTACCGTGCGGCGGCGGCAGATGTCGTCCTGGAACAGGCGCACGCGCTCGAGCATCTCGGGCTCGGGGTAGCGGATGAAGTCCAGCGGGATGTGCGGCGGTCGGTCCATCGTGTGCGCTCGTCTGCGGTTGTGCTTGGGTCAGGGGCAAGGGGCAAGGGACAAGGGGCAATCATCGCAAAGCGCGCGCGCGGGCGACATCCCCAGAAACGCGCCGTGGCGACCGGCGCCGCGCGCAGAGCGCCCCAGCCCTGCGTCCTCACCCGCCGACGACGAACGCGCGGATCGCCGCCAGCGCCGCCTGCGGCGCGTCGCGCCAGGGGCCGTGGCCGACGTTCTCGAAGCGCTCGAAGCGCCGCCACGGCGCGGGCAGCGCGTCGAAGATCTCCTGCGCGTCCTCGATCGGCGTCACCGGGTCGGCGCCGCCGTGCAGCACCAGCACCGGGCATTGCACGGCCGCGAGACCCGGGCGCAGGTCCATCGTCGGCATCTCGTGGCGCGCGGTGTGAAAGAGGATCTCGTCGACGGCGATGGTGCGCGACTTGGCCTGCGGATCGGCCGGCGGCGTGGTGTTGTAGAGCGGGCGGCAGACGCGCTCGTATGCCGCCCAGGTGGCGGCGTTCGGGTCGAGCCAGAAGGCCTGCGCCGCATCGCGCGCCGCGCGACCGCCGAGCTTCTCGAACATCGCCAGCTTGCGCGCCAGGCCGAAGTAATGGCTGGTGCTGGAGAGGATCACCCGCCCCGGGTGCGCCGGGTGCCGCGCGAGGTAACGCTGCGCGACGAAGCCGCCGTAGCTCTGGCCGAGCACCACCGGCTTCTCGATGCCGAGCACTGCGCACAGCCGTACGAGGTCGTCGGCGAAGGTGTCGAGATTCCACTCCTGCGGCGGCCGGCGGTCGCTGCGGCCGTGGCCGCGGTGATCGACGTAGACCACCTGCGCGGCGTCGGCGAGCTGGCCGAAGACCGGCTTGAAGCTGCTGTGGTCGAAGCCCGGGCCGCCGTGCAGCAGGATGAGCGTGGGCTTGTCGCGCATGGCCGGGCCGTCGGGCACGAGGCCGCAGCCGTCGATGTCGACGTAGAGCCGCACGCCGGGCTCGACTTCGATCCTCATGCCGAATCCCTCCATTCGATGTCGGCCCCGAGCGCGCACAGGTTCTCGACGAAGTTCGGGTGCGCGCGGCGGATCGGCGCGGCGTTGCGGATGGTGCTGTTGCCCGGAATGCTTGCCGCCACCATCAAGAGCGCGATCGCCACGCGGATGATGTAGGGGCTCTCGACCGTGGAGGCCGCCAGCGGCTTGCCGCCGAAGACGATGACGCGGTGCGGGTCGCACATCAGCGCGTGGCCGCCGAACTTGGAGAGCTCGGCGGTCCAGCCCATCGCGCCGTCGTAGACCTTGTTCCAGAACATCATGCTGCCTTCGGCGCGCACGCCCAGGGCGACGAAGATCGGCAGCAGGTCCACCGGCAGGTAGGGCCAGGGTGCAGCCTCGACCTTCTGCAGGATGTTGCGCGTGAAGGGCTCGCGAACGCGCAGCGGCCCGTCGGGCACGGTGCGCGACCAGCCGCCCTCGTGCACGACCTGCACGCCGAACTTGGCGAAAGTGCGGTCGATCAGCGGGAACTGCTCGGGCGTCGAGTTCTTCACCTCGACGCCGCCGCCGGTGATGGCGCCGAGCGCGAGGAAGGTGACGATCTCGTGGAAGTCTTCGGCGAAGGTGAAGCTGCCGCCGCCGAGCCGCTCGACGCCCTCGACCACCAGGCGCGAGGTGCCCAGGCCCTCGATGCGCGCGCCCAGCATCTGCATGAAGTGGCAGAACTCCTGCACGTGCGGTTCGCTCGCCGCGTTCATCAGCACGCTGCGGCCCTTGGCGAGCGCGGCACAGAGCACGTAGTTCTCGGTCGTCGTGACGCTGGCGTAGTCCAGCCAGTGCTGCGCCGCGCGCAGCGGGCGCTCGGCGCGCATCACGATGCCGTCCGCTCGCCGCTCGACGGTCGCGCCGAAGCTCTGCATGACCTCGACGTGCGGGTCGATCTCGCGCATGCCCAGACTGCAGCCCTTCACGTCGTCCTCGATGCGCGCCACACCGAAGCGCGCGAGCAGCCCCGGCACCAGCATGATGCTGCTGCGCATCGCCTCGGGCAGGCGGTGCACCGCCTCGTCGAAGCGCGTGTGCTCGTGGTGCACCTCGAGCACGCGCGCGTCGAAGTCGACCTCGACGCGGCTGCCGAGCTCGCGGAAGATCTCGAGAATCTTCTTCACGTCGGTGATCTCGGGGATGCCCAGCAGGCGCACCGGCTCGCGCGTGAGCAGCGTCGCGCACAGGATGGGCAGCACGGCGTTCTTGTTCGCCGAGGGCACGAGCCGGCCGCGCAGGGGCTTGCCGCCGTGGACGATGAGGTCGGACATGAGATGGGAGGCGCGGACGGAAGGCGCGGTTCGGCTGCAGCACGGCGATTATCCGCGCCGGCCGTAAGCTCCCGCCTGCAACGAACCGAAACCCCTGGAGCCTGCCCCGATGCCCTACCAAGCCCGCGCTGCGCTCGTGCGCGAGAACAACGCTCCCGTCGTCGTCGAGACCATCACCGTGGCCGACCCGCGGCGCAACGAGCTGACGATCGCGCTGCAGGCCTGCGGCGTCTGCCACAGCGATCTCTCGGTCGTCACCGGCACGCTGCCGCTGCCGCCGCCGGTGGTGCTCGGGCACGAGGGCGTCGGCAAGGTCGTCGCCCTCGGTGAAGGCGTGGCGGACTTCGCCGTCGGCGACACCGTGCTCTCCTCCTTCGTCAGCATGTGCGGGACCTGCCGCTGGTGCTCGATCGGCCGGCCCGAGCTCTGCAACCTGGCCGCCCGGTCGGTGAGCACGCTGCCCGACGGCACGGTCCGCAGCTTCGACGCCCAGGGCAGGCCGCTGGCCATCTTCAGCGGCTGCGGCGTGATGGCGGAATACGCGACGCTGCACGTCAGCAACGCCGTGAAGATCGACGCCGCGGGCGTCGCGCCCGAGTGCTGCGCGCTGGTGAGCTGCGGCGTGATGACCGGCTTCGGCGCCGCGGTGAACACCGCGAAGGTCGAGCCGGGCTCAGTCTGCGTCGTCTTCGGCGCCGGCGGCGTGGGCCTGAACGCGATCCAGGGCTGCGCAACGAGCGGCGCCTCGATGATCGTTGCCGTCGACCCGAACGACGCCAAGCTCACGCTGGCCAAGGTCTTCGGCGCGACGCACGTCTACGCGCCCGCGCCGGGCGAGGACGCCGCCAAGGCGCTGCGCAAGCTCACCGGCGGCGGCGCCGACTACGCCTTCGAGTGCGTCGGCCTGGGCAGCGTGCTCGCGCAGGCCTGGGGCTGCCTGCGCAAGGCCGGCACCGCGGTGATGGTCGGCGTCGCACGGCCGGACGACCAGGTCAGCGTGCGCTGCAGTTCGCTGCTCTTCGAGGAGAAGACGCTCACCGGCAGCCTCTACGGCGGCGCGCGCCCGCGCGTGGACTTCCCGCGCATCCTCGGCCTCTACAAGGCCGGCAAGCTCAAGCTCGACGAACTGGTGACCCAGCGCTACACGATCGAGCAAGCACCCCAGGCCTTCGACGATCTCGCTGCAGGGCGCAACGCGCGCGGGGTGATCATGTTCTGAATGCGCCGCCGCTCACTGCGGCGGCAGCGCCGCGGTGTGGCTCGGGAACGCCCGCAGAAGCTTCTTGTCCATGGTCACGAGTGTGGCATCCATGCGGATAGCCAGCGCCACGAATTCGCAGTCGTAAGCGCTGCAGTCGCTGTCGCGCACGAGTTCCAGGACGCGTTGCGAGTCGACTTCGTATTCGCTGCCGCGCAGCATCGACTCCGCCTCCGCCTGAACGCGCAGCATCTCGTCGAAGGTCAACGCCTTGCGTCGCAGATGGCCCGCAAGGAGGTTTCGAAACTCGCTGCGCCACAGGATCGGGGCGGCCCAATCCGGATCACGCTCGAACAGGCCCTCGGCCTGCCGGCTGAATTCGCAGGGCAGCAGGAAGTACGCGAGAACGTTGGTGTCGACGACGATCACGGACGGCCTTCACGCTTCAGGGCATCGAAGTCCTGAGCCGGGAAGCTCTCCTGCGACAGTGAGGCGCGCAACGCGCGTGCGCGCTCCAGCCGCTCCGCGGGCGGCATCCTGCCAGGAAGCAGCGCCGACTCCAGGCAGACGATGGCCTCACTGTTCAAGCTGCGCCGATGCCGCCTGGCCAAGGCCTCGAGTCGCTCGAAGACCTCTTGCGGGACGCTCTCCAAGGTCAGCGTGATGGACATGGTTTCCTCCGTGAAGGTTCGTGAGGGTCGCACATGCATCCGGTCCACGTCGAGTGCGCGCCGCCGCTCACTGCGGCGGCAGCGCAGCCGGCCGCGCCAGCTCGTCCAGGCTGCGGCCCTGCCGCGCCAGCATCTCCTCGAGCAGCGGCAAGAGCGGCCCCAGGCGCTCGTCGATGGCCTCGCGCACGGTGTCGACGAAGACCTGCGTGCTGCGCTCGATCTCGACGTTGAGCGCGTCGCCCACGCCCTTCTCGCCGAAGCTCGTCTGGCGCAGGGTCTCGGGGATCAGCCAGACCTCGAACCAGCCGCTGCCGTCGCGCTCGCGCGCGGCCTCGGCCACCGTAAGGCTCGCGCCGTTGACCGCGATGTAGCCCTTGGCGAAGACGTAGCGCATCCACGGCGAGGGCACGGCGATGCGCAGCACGTGGTTGTTCTCGGGGCGGCGGATCTCGGCGACCGCCGCCATGAAGTCGACATGGCCCGACAGCGGGTGGCCGCCGATCTCGGCGCCGTCGCGCGCCGCGCGCTCGACGTTGACGCGCCCGCCCTCGCGTAGGCCGGCGAGCGTGGTCAGCGACAGGCTCTGCTGCATGACGTCGAACGCGGCCGTGCCGGGTGCCGGGCGGCCCGTGACGGTCAGGCAGGTGCCGTCGACCGCGACGCTGGCGCCGATCGCCAGCCCTTGGTCGAAGTCGGCCGGAAAGCGCAGGCAAAAACTGCGCAGCCCCGGGCGCTCCACGATGCGCTCGACGGTGGCGATACCTTGGACGATGCCGGTGAACATGATCGGGTCAGAAAATCCGGGAAGTCAGGGAAGGCTGGAGGCCATGGCAGAGGGCCGCGCAGCTTAACAGCAGACCCCACTGCAGACCCTGCTGGCCGGCCCACGGGGCGTCGCGCGTTCGGCCGATCAACCTGGCCCAGTTCACCCCGAACACCTTCATCACCTCATCGCCCAGGTAGTTGATCACCTTGACCGCGATGCGCGCGGTCTTGGGCTTTTCGAAGGGCCGTGAGACGTCGCTGTTCAGCAGTGGCCCGCGCCCGCTCGTCGATTTCGAACTTGCCGACTCCCCCAAGCGGGCCGCAGCCGCTGCGGCCTGTTGCCTGTTGCCTGTTGCCTGTTGCCCCAGTTCGCCGCCGAGCGGTTCGGGGAGCGCGTCGACCCGCTCGGCCAGGTCGGCGATGGACTCCTGGCCGAGTGCGACGAGGAGTGGATGACCGGCAAGGTCTATCTCAAGTTGCAGGCCTGATCTCAACATTCCGATGGAATTGCCTCGGAAAATTGACACAAAGAAGGTTGCACTGCCCTCGTGCTCGGCCAGGCTCGCCATCACCTGCAGGCTGTCGCCCAGGGTCATGCGGTTGGTCCAGTTCTGGTCGTGCGCGTAGAAATCGGTCTTGTCGGCACCATCCGGAATGCCGTTGAAGTCGCCGAACATGTCGACCGTGCTGCCCAGGCCGCCGGCGGCCTTCGCGGCCTCGGCCTCCGCCGCCTCGCGCCGCTCGCGGCTGCCCCGCAGCAGGTCGTCGATCAGCACCTTGGGGTGCACCTTCTCCTGGATGTAGAGCGGCGGCGCGTTGACGACCAGATCGCTCCCGTCCTGCGCGTCCTTGCCGCGCCAGACGAGTTGCGGGTCGAGGTCGTGGTTGCGCGCTTCCTTCTCGACCTGCAGGTGATCGGCGTTGGACGTGCCGCGCGGGTAGGTCACTTGCACGGGCTGCTTCGCCTCGTCGGCGATCAGGCTCTGGTACTCGGCCGTCGGGATGTTCCTGCGCTTGTCGTCGGCGTGCTCGGGCGCGTCGACGCCGATGAATCTGGCACTGCCGGCTGCGGTCTTCTTCGTCGCCATGCGGTGTTTCTCCCTCGGTCTTGTCGTTCAGCCGCCGCGATAGACCTCGCCTCGATGGCCGACGCGGATCACTTCCACGACGACGTGCGCGTCGAGGATCTCGTACACGATGCGGTAGATCCCTTGGCGCACCCGATACAGCTCGGCGCCGCTGAGTTTTTCGCAGCCCGGGCCGCGTGGGTCGTCGCGCAGGGCCTGCATGCGCCTCAGGATGCGCTTGACGTCGGCCTTGGGGATGCCGCGCAGGTCCTTCGCGACCGAAGGCCTGACGCGCAGTTCATAGCGTGCCATCGGCCTTCAGCTTGGCCAGGAAGTCCTCGTAGCCCAGGGCGCGTTCCTTGGCACGGCTGCGCACGGCAGCCAGGTCTTCCTCGTCTTCGCGCAGCGCCTGGCGCAGCGCCTCGTTGACGATGTCGGACATGCTGCGCTGACTTTGCGCCGATTTCAGGCGCAGGGCCTGGTGCAACTCGGGCGCCAGGTAGACGGTAGAACGGACGGCATCGGTAGTCGACATGGAGCCTCCGGCAACTGCGTGACGTTTCGACATTTTAGCATCATGACGTCATGATGTCGCGGTGTGATGTCGCGGTGACGGGCGCGCCGGCGATCGCGCGCCCGACGAGCCGGCCGAAGTCGGCTTCCAGCTCATGCGCCGAACGGAACTCGGCAAACGCCCAGCGGCCGTAGCTGCCCAGGGCGTTGACGCCCGGTACCCACGGGGTGGCCATCGTCTGGCCCTTGACCACCGCGTCTTCGCCGCGAAAGCCCTTGATCTCGACGACCAGGTTCAGCGGGTCATCGTGGCCGTCGTCGATGCGGACGATGAAGTCAGGCCGGTAGTGCCGCTGCGTTCCGCCCAGGCGGTAAGGCACCTCCAGCCCCAGGCTGTGGTTCTTCACGTAGGCCCGCACGCGCGGGTGCCTTCGCCCAGCTTGCCGGGCTTGCCGACGGTGTTCATCACCTCGCGCAGCAGGTCGGCGTCGGTGAGCTTGTCGGCGGCGGCGCGGTCGCCGGTGCGCTCCATGATCTCGCGGCGCAAGCGCTCGATGGTGTCGGCCTCGATGTCGCGAAAGTCGGGTCGAGCGCTTCGCCCGACTCCAGTTGCTCGCTGTCGATCAGCAGGGTGCCACGATCAGGAAGCCGCGCGTGAACGGCTTGCTGCCATCGACCCGCCCGAGCCCTCGATCCCGCGCGTGCGCCTGCCGGCCCGCCCGGCGAGGCGCTGGCCGTGCCCTGGCCAAAGGTGATCTGGCGCGGCACCGGCAGTGCGCCTTGCCAACCGCTACAGTCGCCGCCATGACCCCCGAACCCCTGCCCCCGATCGAAATCCAGCCGCGCGATCTTTCGCCCTACCGAGCGGGCAACACCGGCATCGACTACGTGCACCGCTTCGATTCGGGCAAGCCGGGGCCGCACGTGATGGTCAATGCGCTCACGCACGGCAACGAGTTCTGCGGCATGGTCGCCGCGACCCACCTGCTCGATGCCGGCGTGCGCCCGCACATCGGCACGCTGACGGTGAGCTTTGCCAACGTCGCCGCCTACGAGAGCTTTGACCCCGCGCAGCCGTTCGAGAGCCGCCAGCTCGTGCACAACATGAACCGCATCTGGTCGGCTGCTCAGCTGGACGGCGACGAGGACAGCCCCGAGCTCGCGCGCGCGCGGCAGATGCGCCCGGCCGTTGCCGCGGCCGACCACATCCTGGACATCCATTCGACCAGCCGCGACGTGAGTCCGTTCTGGGTCTATCCGCAGTTCGAGCGCAATACCACGGCCGCGCTGGCGCTGGGCCGCCCGAGCGTTCACCTGGTGATGCCGCAGGGCATGGGCACGGGCACGCCGCTGATCCAGCATGGCCTGCACGGCAGCGCTGTCCACCACGGCGTGGGGCTGGTGGTCGAGTGCGGACAGCACTTCAAGCGCAGCACGGGCGAATTCGCGATCGCGGTGGCGCTGGACTTCCTCGCCCACTTCG
The DNA here is from genome assembly GCA_963205125.1 of Pseudomonadota bacterium. Taxonomy (GTDB): domain Bacteria; phylum Pseudomonadota; class Gammaproteobacteria; order Burkholderiales; family Burkholderiaceae_C; genus Rubrivivax. The sequence goes on from CAUJJO010000152.1 coordinate 25,643, forward strand.
GCCTGCAGGAGCCGCGCACGGCGCGGGCGCCGCATCATCATCAGCCGCAGCAGCGCTACCAACTGCTGCAGACCTGGGTCGTGAGGACGCCGCAGTTTCGCTTCACGCGCCCGCTGGTCGGCTTCGAGACCTTCGCCAAGGACGAGCTGATCGCCACCGACGGCAGCGACGAGATCCGCGCGCCCTGCGACGAGTGCACGGTGCTGATGCCCGCGCGCATTGTGGTCGTCGGCCGCGAGGGCGTCTACCTCACGCGACCATTGCGCTGAACGCGCGGGAGCGCGGGCGCCGGCCCAATGGCGCCACTCAGAACAGGCGCGGCGTGTCGTCGACGTCGCACAGCGGATCGATCCCCTCGCCGGCGCCGGTAACCTTGCCGTCCTTGTCGATGCTGACCTGCCACCACAGGCAGTCGTAGGTCACGTAGCGCCACGACCAGGTCTGCCCACCGCCCCAGCCGTTGGGCCGCTGTTCGGCCGGGCGCCCGAGTTCGCGCAGCAGTTGCGGGATGTCCATGCCCGGCGCGCGTGCGGCAAACGCGAACAGGTAGGCACGCGTGAGCACCTGCGCCGACCAGACGCTGCGCCCGTCCGCGCCGATGTCGACCATCCACGTGTGCCGCCCGAACGGACCGGTCACCCACTGCAGCCGCTGTACACCCGCGGCCATCGCGTAGCGATCGGTCGGCGCGCCAAGCTGCGCGATCACTTCGGCCTCGGTCTGCCCGACAGAAAGCTTCGGACCTTCCAGCAGCACGCAGCCGCCCAGCAGTGCCGCGAGCAGCGCGAACCATCCAAGGCGAATGGGCTTCAGGGCGGGCTTCATGGCGGGCTTCATCGCGGGCTTCTTCGCAGCCTCGATTCAATCAAGCGTGCGCGTCGATGCGCATCGAGAGGTCGATCGCGCGCACGTCCTTGGTCAGCTTGCCGCTGCTGATGCGGTCGACCCCGGTGCGCGCGATCTCGCGGATGCCTTGCAGGTCGACGCCGCCTGAGACCTCGAGCAGCGCCTGCCCGCGATTGAGCGCGCACGCCGCACGCATGTCGGCCAGCGAGAAGTCGTCCAGCAGCACGCTGGCGGCCCCGACGGCCAGCGCCTCCTGCAGCTCGGCGAGGTTCTCGACCTCGATCTGGATCGGTACGCCAGCGCCAAGCGCCTGCGCCGCGTGCAGCGCCGCGGCCACGCCGCCGGCCGCGGCGATGTGGTTCTCCTTGATCAGGATGCCGTCCCACAACGCCATGCGCTGGTTGCTACCGCCGCCCACGCGCACGGCGTACTTCTGCGCCTGGCGCAGGCCGGGTAGCGTCTTGCGCGTGTCCAGCACGACGCAGCCACGCGGGTTGGGCGAGAGGCCGGCAATCGCGTCGACGTAGGCCCGCGTCGTCGTCGCCACCGCCGAGAGCAGCTGCAGGAAGTTGAGCGCCGGCCGCTCGGCCGAGAGCAGCGCGCGCGCGTCGCCCTCGATGCGTACGACTTCGGTCCCGGCCTGCACGCGCTGCCCTTCGGCGACCTGCCAGGTGATGCGCGCCTGGCCGTCCAGCGCCTGCACGCAGGCGTCGAACCAGGGCCGGCCGCAGATCACCGCCGACTCCTTGGCGCGCACGCGCGCCTGCACCGGGCGGCCGGCCGCAACGAGCTGCGCCGTCCAATCGCCGCGGCCGATGTCCTCGCGCAGCGCGTCGCGCACGTTGCGCCGCAGCGCTTCATCCAGGGTCTCGTCGTGGTCGAACATGGTGTTCATGGGTTCTTCGATACAAGGTCCGGCCCGTCGGCCACCTCTTCGCATTCGTACAGCGCTGCGGCCTCGTGCAGGCGCTGGCGGACCTGCTCGCGCAGCGCAGCGGGCTCGATCACCCGCACTTGCGGGCCCTGGCGCAACACGTCCATCACCAGTTCGGTCTCATCGACGTAGGGCAGGCGCAGTTCCCATTCGCTGGCGTCGGGCTCGCCGAGCCAGCGCCCTTGCTGCTGCGGGTGCCATTGCTCGCGGCTGGCCCATTGTGCCGCCGGCGCGGCAAAGCGCAGCACGGCCCAACGCGGCTGGCTGCCGGCGAAGACGCCGTAGCCGGCATCCATCTCGGCCTGCACCTGGCGCAGCGGCACCTCGCGCGCCTTCTCGGGCAAGACCTGCGCCGCCTCGATCGCGTCCAGCGCAAAGCGCAGCAGTCGCTCGCGCCGGTGGCACCACGCGTCCAGGTACCAGGTATTGCGATAGTGCACGAGGCGCTGCGGCGACACCTCGCGCTCGCTGCGCTCGCCGCGCCCGCGCGTGAGGTAGCGCATCTGCAACCGCTGCCGCCGCAGCAGTGCCTCGGCCACGCGCTCGAAGAAGGGCCCGGGCACCGGGCGCTTGGCGGGGCTGACGATCTTCACGCGCCGCAGCAGCGCATCGGCGTCGAGCTGCGTGCCGTCCAGCAGACCGTGGATGCGCTCCTGCAGCGGTTGCAGGTGGCGGCTGATCACGCCCTCGGTATCCAGCTCGGAAAGCAGCTGGTGCGCCATCAGCAGGCTGTAGAGCTCGCGCTCGCTGAACCACAGCCCCGGCAGCTCGTGCTTCTGCCCGCGGTATTCGGCGCCGAAGCGGTAGCCGTTGGCGTCACGGTCGTAGACGATCGGCGCGCCCAGCCGGTCGCGCAGGTATTCCAGGTCGCGCTTGAGCGTGGCCGGCGAGACCTCGAGCTCCTCCACCAGCGCCTGAAAGCTCAAGTGCCCGCGGCTGCGGATGAGCAACTCGATCTTGTAGACGCGGTCGGTGCGTGGCATGGCGCAAGGTTAACGCCGCGGCGTGGGGTGACGCCGCCCGATCCGGCCCTGGGGGAACTTAGAGCGCAGAAACCCATGACGCGTAGAGCGGATCGTTCAGCGCCCGTTCGGCGTTGACCACCTTGCCCATCGCGAACTTGGCGAAATCGAAGTCCACGTCCAGCGCATGCGCGTTCATGAGTGACCACAGCGCCCACTTGATGTCGCAGGCCAGCCCGGCGATGCGCACGCGGGCCTCCAGCGCAGGGGTGAGCGTCCCGAAGTACTCCTCGAGCATCGCCAGCCGATCGACCTCATCGACCAGATAGGCGTGCGCCAGGCTGCCGATCTCGTAGCTGCGCTCGTTGTTGGAGGCGTAGTCGAAGTCGACGATCTTCAGCGGACCCTGCTCGTGGAGCATGTAGTTGAGCGGATTGCCGTCGTTGTGCGAGGGCACGAGATCGATACCCGACGCGACGAAGGCGGCCTGCGCCGGCAGCCACCGCTGCAGCAGCGATCGCGGCCACGGCGGCAGTTCGACCGCCATCGCGGCGAGCTGCTCGCGGTGCTCGTCGATCATCTCGAAGATCGTCTTGGTCGCTGCCAGCAGCGGCGTGCCGTGAAACCGGCGATGCAGGGCCGCGATTTCGCGCAGCCGATCGGGACGACACAATTCGCCTTCGGTTGCCGAGTGGTAGCCGTCCAGGAACTCGGTGACCTCGATGCCGCTGACCGGATCGAAGTACAGGGCCGCCGGCGCAAGCCCGAGTTCGGCGGCCTGGCGCAGCGCCGCGTGCGCAACTCCACGGTCGATGTAGTTGGTGTATGGCCCTGGCACTTTCACGAAAACGTCCAGGCGCCCGCCATCGCGCACCCGCCAGGTCTCGTTGGTTCGGCCCCCTGCGACACGCTGCAAGCGCAGTTCACGCCCCGGCCACGGCCAGCCGGGCAAGGTCGGCAAGCGGGCGGCCAGCGCTGCTGCATTCAGATCGGCTGTCATGGGTCCTCCGCACGTCGGCATGGGCTAGGCCGCGGCGCTGAGCAGCTGGGCGAATTCAGCGGCGCGCGTGCGCCGCAGTGCCTTGTGGGTTCGTACCCCGACAAAGCTGCGGTACTCGCCGCTTGCCGCGCCCTCGATCTGCTCACTGTATGCAGCCCATGTCGCGGCGCGGACGTCTTCGAGGATCGCGTACAGGCTGATGCGGGCGCGTGCCTGCCGATCGGCACCGTGCCACAGGGCGTCGACGACGAACTCTTCGGCAACGACGAAAGGACACAGCTCGGACACGACGGCGCCGACGTTTTGCAGCGGGTCCATGCATCCGGCTGCCGTGCCGCCGAGCATGCACAGCGAACCGTCGGGCTGAATCATCACGTTGCCGACGTTGCCGTCTCCCCAGCCGATCCTGGGTGCGGGGCCGCCGCGCAACGCATCGACGATCCTCGGCACTTGATCCAGCGCCTCGAGCAAGCGTTGCGGAATCGGCGCGCCCAGCCTGTGCAACTCATCGTTCAGCCTGGCAATCGTCTCGTGCACCGCACGGCGCGGCAGTTCGACGTTGAGCGACATCAGCCGCCTGTGCAGTTCCAGATAGTCGCCAAGCCTCGAGCGCGCCAGGCGCGCGAAGGTCAGCGGGAGCGAACCGTTCGGAAGAGCCTGTTGGACAAGAGCACCAAGGGCTTCGTCGGCATGCACCGTGGCCGGCCCGAGGCCGGCGTTGGCAGCAGCGCTTGTTGCGCGGATCAGGGCCTGCGGATCGATCCAGCCCTGGCAGCGCTGCGGCAGTTCCTTCAGCACCAGCGCCTGCCCGTTGGTGTTGGCGCTGGCGTTGGCACTGCGTACGCGCAGGTTGCAGGCCAGCCAGGACGGATGAACCGTGGCCGGGATGGAGATCCAATCGACGTGCGCCAGGAACGGCGCGAGCGCAGTGTCCGTCATGTCGCCCCCTGCTCCAGGAACGGATACGGGATTTCGAAGTCGCGGCGGCTTTCGAGCCACCCCGCCAGCGACAGCACACCGGCATCGTCGAACCGACGGCCGGCGATCTGGATGCCGATCGGCGTGCCGGTCGTGGGCGACAGCGTCACCGGCAGGCAGATCGCGGGCTGCGTGGTGAGGTTGAACCACGCCGTGAAGCCCAGGTGATCGAGCCGGCCGCCACCGCCCGGCCCCACCACTTCGGCAGGAAAGCCCACCACCGGCAGCACCGGCGACAGGACATAGTCGTACGGGGCGATGATTGCCCGCAGGCGCGCAGCGGCAGCGTTGGAGGCGGCCTCTGCGCGCAGGTAGGTCATCGCGTCGTGCCGGCCGGCACGCTCGATCTCCAGCCGGAAGCTCTCGAGCACCAGACCCTGCCGCTGCGCCGGCAGCGAGTGCAGTTCGAAGGCCGCCTTGATGTCGTAATAGAGGCACATGGCCGCCAGATCAGCCGGCGAGAACGGCGCCTCTTGGATCGCGGTGATCGTGGCGCCGGCGCGGCGCAGCACCTCGGCCTGATCGTCGAGCGCACGCATCACTTCGGGCTCCACTGCGGGCCCGTAGCCGACCCGCGACCACAGGCCGATGTGCATTCCGGCCGGTGAACTCAAAGGCTCGCCCGCAGCGTAGCGCCCAGGCAGGCTCAGCGGATCGGCGGCGTCGTAGGCGCCGATGACGCCGAGCAGGGCCTGGGCGTCGGCCACGCTGCGCGCCATCGGGCCGGCCACGCCGATCAGCTTCGGTGGGTCGTAGGCCACCCTGCCCTGCGTCGGCTTGAACCCAACGACCCCGCATTGACTGCCAGGCAGGCGCACGGAGCCGCCCATGTCGGTACCCACGGCCAGGGGGCCAACGCCGCAGGCCAGCAGGACCGCGGCGCCACTGCTCGACCCACCCGGGCTCAGCGCCGGGGCCCAGGGGTTGCGGATGATCCCGAATTGGGAACTCAAGCCGCTGCCCATCTGCCCGAAGTCGGGCATCGTGGTCTTCGCGAACAGCACCGCACCGGCCTCGCGCAAACGCTTGACCGGAGCGCCGTCGATCACGGCCGTTGGCAGGTGGTCGTAAGCGCGCGAGCCATGCCAGCGCTGCAGGCCCGCGATGTTGATGCTGTCCTTGACCGAAACCGGCACGCCGTCCAACAGACCGAGCGGCGTGCCGTCGCGGTAGCGTTGACTGCTCGCCTGCGCCGCGGCGAGCGCGTCGCGCGCGTTCAGCACCGAGACGGCCTGGTAGAGCCGTCCGGCGCGCTCGGCCGCGGCCATCGTCGTTTGCGCCACCTCGACCGGATCGAGCCGGCGGCTGCAGTAGGCTGCCACCAGTTCAGTGACACCGGCGCCGATGATGCGTGGTCGCGTTCCGCTTGCCATGGTGTGCCTTGATGCAGCTTGCGCGGATCCGATTCGCCCAGACGGCTGCTCAGGCCTGCCGTCGAACGATCGAGCGCAGACGGCCCTGGCGCAGGCCGATCTCGTCCAGGGCCGCAGCCAGGACCAGGGCGACGCCGGTCGAGAACTGCTGGCCATAGCTGGAGACGTCGAGCAGCACCAGGCCGTTCTGAAGAACGCCGAGGAAGACGACGCCAAGCAGCGCGCCGGCCATCGTCCCGCGTCCGCCGGTGAAGGCCACCCCGCCCAGCAGCACGGCGGTGAGCACCTGCAGCTCGAAGCCCAGGCCGACGGTGGCCGGAGGGGCGGAGTCCAGCCGCGCTGCCACGAGGACGCCGCCAAGGCCAGCCGCAGCACCTGTCGCCGTGTAGGCCAGCAGCGGCAAGGCCTTGGTGCGGACACCGGACAGAAAGGCCGCCTGGGTGTTGGTGCCGATGGCGTAGGTGTGCCGCCCGGCAACGCAGACGTAGAGGAAGAAGGCGCCGAGCGCAAAGACCGCAACGGCAATCCACACCGGGACCGGCAGGGACAACCACAGGCCACGGCCCAGCAGCGCCATCCCCTCGCCGAAGTCGCTCGGCGGGTGCTCGGTGAGGTACATCGTCGCGCCGCGCAGCAGTTGCAGCATGCCCAGGGTGACGACGATCGGCGAGAGCCGGAAGTGACACACCAGCGTGCCGTTGAACGCACCGATCGCCGCGCCGAGCACGACGCCGACAAACGCGGCCGGCACCCACGGCAGGCCGCGGTTGATCAGCAAGCCCACGGTCACCGCGGCGATCGCCAGGATCGAGCCGACCGATAGATCCACGAGGCCCATGATCACCAGCACCGTCATCGGCACGGCGACGACGAGCAGCACCGCCGAGGCCTGGGCGATGATGGCGAGGTTGCCCCGGGTGAGAAAGTGCGGCGTCTGCAGTGCAAAGTACACCGACATGCCGATGAAGCCGGCAATCAGCGCGAAGCGCACAACCAAGGAGCGCAGCACCGAAACACCCTGCCAGCCTGGTGCCTCGCTCGTCATCGTCACACTGGCCACGTTACGCTGTCCACGTCACTTCACATCACTTCACGTCGCATCGCGTCAGGTCGCGCCGACGAACTGGTGGGCCGAACGCAGCAGGTTGTGCTCGCACACCTGCGCGCCCTCGAATTCGCCGACGATGTGCCCCTGCCTGAGCACGAGCGCGCGCCTGCAGGTCCGCACGATTTCCTCGGCCTCCGAGGAGGCGAGCAGGATGGCGCAACCGGTCGCCTGCGCCAACGAGGACAAGGTGTCGTAGATCTTGGCACGGGCGCCGACATCCACGCCCTGGGTCGGCTCGTCGACGAGGAGCATGCGCACGTCGCGACTCTGCGCGACGACGCGGCCGATGACCAGCTTCTGCTGGTTGCCGCCCGACAGGCGCTCGACGGCGAGGTCGGGGTTCGCGGGCTGCAGGTCCAGCCGCTGCGCGATATCGCGAAAGATCGCGGCCTCGCGGCGAAACCGGCGCACCCCCGCGTGCGCGATCTTGTACAGGCTGGACAGCAGGAGGTTGTCGCTGGCCGTCAGGGTGGCGCACAAGGCCTGCTGGGTTCGGTCTGCGGGAATCAGGAAGACACCCCTGCGCATCGCGTGCCGCGGCGAACGAGGCTTGGCTTGGACACCGTCGATGAGCACCTGCCCGGCCGTGGCGGCAAAGCGCCCGCCCAGCGTTTCCATCAGCGAGGAACGACCCGATCCGACTGCCCCGAACAGGCCGACGATCTCGCCGGCGTGCAGGGCGAGCGAGACCGGCCCGAAGCGCGGGCCGCTCAATGCGTCGATACGGGCGACGACGGCGGCGCGCGGGGCGGTCACGGCCGTGGTCACGGCAGCGGTGACGGCAGCGGCCACGGCGGGCGCGGCTTGCGGCACGGGTGCTGCGCCACGCGACACCGACGCGACGAGATCGTCGGGCGTGAGCCGCTTCGTCGCGCTCTGCAGGATCACGCTGCCGTCGCGGATGACCGTCACGTCGTCCGCGATGCGAAACACCTCGGCCAGCCGGTGCGTCGTGTACAGCGTCATCACGCCCGCATCGCGCAGCCCGGCGATCTCGCGGAACAGCGTCTCGGTCTCGCGCTCGGACAGCGCCGCCGTGGGCTCATCCAGGATCAGAACCTCGACCTTGGAACGATGTAGCGCCTTGGCGATCTCCACGAGCTGCCGCGTGCCGATCGGCAAGGTGGCGACGATGGTGCGCGGGTCGATCTGCGCACCGATGCGCGCGAGCAGATCGCGCGTAAGCCGGTTTTGCCGCCTGCGTCCGCCCCCGCGCAGGCGCGGCAACTCGGAGCCGAGGAAGATGTTGTCTGCCACGCTCAGCGTCTGGATGAGGCTCTGATGCTGGTGGATGGTCACGATCCCGGCGTCCAGCGCACTGCTAGGCGTAAGGTCGAGCAGGGCCCGCCCGCCAAGGGTGATCGCACCACGGTCGGGCCGCACCACCCCACCCAGGCACTTGATGAGCGTGGATTTGCCGGCACCGTTGGCCCCGAGAAGAGCGTGTACGGTCCCGGGACGAAGATCGAGGTCGACCCCCCTGAGGACCTCGGCGGCCCCGTAGGACTTGCCGAGCGAGCGGACCACGAGCCCCATCGCCACGCTGCGCGTTCAGGGCAGCTCAGTTGCTGAACTGTGCGATGTACTCGTCGATCCGCGCACCATCGGCAGCCGTCAGGGTCTCGGCCTTCAGCACCGGCGTGGGCGGCTTCTTGCCTTCGGCCACGTCGATGGCCGTGTTGGCCACTCCGGCAGCCACCTCGTTGGCCGAAGTCGCGATGACGGCGCGCAGCAAGGTGCCCTTCTTCAGCGCCTTGAGCGCATCGGGCGAGCCGTCCTGGCCGCCGACGTAGATGAGCGGATCGTCGTCCTTCTTGCCCGCATTCAGGAAGGCCTGGCGGGCACCGAGTGCCACGTCGTCGTTGAACGCGAGCACCATGTTCAGCTCGGGGTGCGCCTGCAGGACGGTGGAGGTGATCTTCTCGCCGGTGGCACGGTCGCCGGCCTTCTGCGTCGAGATCACCGTCACGTCGGCATTGCCGCCGGGGAACACGGCATTGAGGCCTTCGTCACGAAGGATGCCTGCGCTGAGGTCGCGGTTGTTGAGGATGAGGACGCTGAACTTCTTGCCCGGATGAGCGGCCACCCACTGGAGTGCGTGCGTGCCCAGCATCTCGCCGTTGCGTTTCCAGTCCAGCTGGACCGACGCGTCCTGGTTCTTCATGTCGACGCTGTAGCTCACGAAGCCCACGCAGTTCGCGCGCGCCTTGGCGGCCACGGGTTCGATGGACGATGGCTCGAGCGCGTACGCGGCGATCACCGGCAGGCCCTGGTTGACCCAGTTCGTCAGGTCGTTGACCTGCTTTTGCAAGTCCATCGAATTGCCCGAAGTCAGGACCTTGTAGCCGCGCTTCTCGGCGAATTCCTTGACGCGGTTGTTGAACGGCTCCGCAATGGCGATGCCCGCGAGCGGGAAGTCCCAGCCGATGACCTTCTGCGTCGAGCGTTGACAGGTTGCGGTCTGCGCGGTCTTGGCCTCCGGCTCCACCCGGCTGCACGCCGTGACGGCGACGACGGCGGCAACGGCAACTGCGGGCGCGAGGATCGAGGTCAGGATATGCGTTCGACGGCTCGGAAACCGGGCGATGGGCATGGCTTACTCCTGGGCGGTGAGGCAAGGACCGGAGCGCAGACGCATCAGGGGCCCCAAAGCGCTGCGACAGTTCCAAAGTAGACCAGCAGTGGCGGTCAATAGTCAATAGGAATACTCATATTCGGGCAGATACGATCCACATCCGGCGGCCATCAACCCATCAGCCCGCGCGCGTCTGCGCGCCGTTCACTCGTCGCCTGGGCCCGTCGCCTAGACCAGCCGCGCCGTCGGGCTGGCCCGGCCGACGAGCGTGGGGTCGCGCGTGACGACTTGGGCGAGCACGCCATCGATGCGCGCCATCGCCTCCGGCGGGATGGTCACGCCAGCGGCCGCCGCACTCTGGGCGAGCTGTTCGGGTCGGGAGGCGCCGACGATCGCCGAAGCGACGTTGCGGTTCTGCAGCACCCAGGCGATCGCCATCGCCGGCATCGACAGGCCAAGGTCGGCGGCAATCGGGCGCAGGTCCTGCACCGCGGCGAGCACCCCGTCGGAGAGCCAGCTCTTGATCACGTCGGCACCGCGCTTGGGATCGGTGGCACGCGAGCCGGCCGGAACGGCCTGCCCGGGGAGGTACTTGCCGGACAGCACGCCCTGCGCCATCGGCGACCAAACCACTTGCGACATCCCGAGCTCCGCGCATGCCGGCACGACCTCCTCTTCGACGATGCGCCAGAGCATGGAGTACTGCGGCTGGTTGGACACCAGCGAGATGCCCAGCTGGCGGGCCAGGCCGTGCGCCTGGCGCATCTGCTCGACCGTCCACTCGCTGACGCCGATGTAGAGCGCCTTGCCTGCGCGCACCACGTCCGCGAAGGCCTGCATCGTCTCTTCGAGCGGCGTGAAGGCGTCGAAGCGATGCGCCTGGTAGACATCCACGTAGTCCATCTGCAGTCGGCGCAGCGAGCCGTTGATGGCCTCCAGGATGTGCTTGCGCGACAGGCCCGTGTCGTTCTTGCCGCGCGGCTGCGGGCCTACCGGCTGGTAGACCTTGGTGAGCACTTCCACCGATTCGCGGCGCACGCCCTTGAGCGCAGCCCCGAGCACTTCCTCGGCCGCCCCGTTGGCATAGGTATCGGCGGTATCGAAGGTCGTGATGCCGCAGTCCAGCGCAGCGTGCACGCAGCGCGTGGCCACGTCGTTCTCGATTTGCGAACCGTGCGTCAGCCAGTTGCCATAGGTCAATGCAGAGATCTGCATCCCCGAGGAGCCGAGATAGCGGAATTCCATATCGTCGTGACGCCTGTTGTGTGTGTGGACGGGCTTGATCGGCTGTGTCAGCGCGCGTAGGCCGGGTGGTATCCTCGCCGAAAGCACACAAACGATCAATAATCCACTGCAACTTTCCGAGGCTTGGCCGTGCTGGCAGAAGAACGTCGCAACCTCCTGACCGAAGCACTCGCGAGTGCGGGCATGCTGAGCACCGAGGAACTGGCCAGCCATCTGGGCGTCTCGGCCGAGACGGTCAGGCGCGATCTGGTCCGCCTCGAAGGCCGCGGACTGATCCGGCGCGTGCACGGCGGAGCATCGAGCGTGCTGGGCACGCGCGGCACGGAAGCGACGTTCTCCGAGCGAGCGAGCGCCGGCACCGAGGCCAAGACGACGATCGGAGCGCTGGCTGCCAGTCTCGTGAAGCCGGGCCAGACGATCGTGTTCGACGTCGGCACGACGGCGCTGGCCGTGGCCCGTGCGCTGCCGCCCGACTACCACGGCACGGTCGTGACGTGTTCGCTGCTCGTGGCCTGCGAGCTCGCCGGCCGTACGGGCGTCGAGGTGCTCGTCTGCGGCGGCCGTGTTCGTGCCGGCGACCTCGCCGTCTCCAACGCGCAGGCCGTGGCCTTCATGCGGGAGGTGCACGCCGACGTGAGCTTCCTCGGCTCGGGCGGCATCTCGGCCGAAGTGGGGGTCACGGATTACCACCTCGACGAGGTCGCCACGCGACGGGTGCTGATCACGAACTCACAGCGGCCCTATGTGCTGGCGGACGCGGAGAAGTTCGGGCGCGTGAGCGCACACCGGGTCTGCGGCTTCGCCGAAGTGGCCGGCGTGATCACGGATCGCGAGCCGCCACCAGCCCTGCTGCACGCCATCACGAGGGTCGGCGCGCAGGTGCTCTTTCCGCGCTAGGTGCGCGAGGCTTCACACACACGCGACCCGCCGGGGCGGCTGTACGCAGCCGTCGGGCTCGCCTCTATCTGGCCTTTTCGTTGACACGCACTGCCTGCACTTGCATACTTTCGCCCGTTCTCACACATATACGGGCATTTGCAGGCGTCCCGCGAGAGACTGCGGTCGGCCGGACGACGAACATCCACCATGAATACCGCAAGCACATACGACGTTGCCGTCATCGGTGCTGGACTCGTGGGCTCGGCCATCGCTCGCGAGTTGAGCGGCTACGGGTGCCGGGTCGTTCTGGTCGAAGCGCGCAGCGACGTCGGCGACGGCATCAGCAAGGCCAACACGGCCATCTTGCACACCGGCTTCGATGCCAAGCCGGGGACGCTCGAGAGCCGGCTGGTCCGCCGCGGCTGGCAGTTGCTGAGCGACTACGCCGGCCGCACCGGGATCCCGGTCGAGAGGACGGGCGCCATGCTGGTCGCGTGGACTGCGGAGGAGGCGGCTGCGTTGCCAGGGCTCGCGGGCAAGGCCATCGACAACGGCTACACGGCCTGCGAACTCGTCGATTCAGCCGAGGTCTATCGCCTCGAACCCCACCTCGGAGCGGGCGCGCTCGCCGGTCTTCGCGTTCCCGACGAATCGATCACCTGCACCTGGACGACTTCGCTGGCCCTGGCCACCGACGCCGTGAACCGCGGCTCGACCCTGCTGCTGCGCACGCGCGTCGTCGGCGCCTCGCAGCACGCCGACGCCAGCGGCCCGCTGACCGTCCTGCAGACCGAGCACGCTGCGGTGCGCGCGCGCTTTGTCGTGAACGCAGCCGGACTGCACGGCGACCATGTCGATGCGCTGTTCGGCTACCAGCGGTTCACCGTGACGCCGCGGCGCGGCGAACTGCTCGTCTACGACAAGCACACCCGCGCGCTGGTGAGCCAGATCCTCCTGCCCGTGCCCGGCCGGCTCGGCAAGGGCGTCCTCGTGAGCCCGACCGTGTACGGCAACGTGATCCTCGGGCCGACGGCCGAGGAACTCGACGATCGGTCCGCCACGCAAACCTCGGCGCGAGGATTCGAATTCCTGCTCGACAAGGGCAAGCGGATTCTGCCCGCCCTGCTCGAGGAAGAGGTCACCGCCAGCTACGCCGGACTGCGTGCAGGGATCGGACGGGAAGACTACCTCATCGATGCCGACGCCAAGCAGCGCTACGTCCTCGTCGGCGGCATTCGTTCGACCGGGCTGAGCGCGTGCATGGCGATCGCCGAGTACGTACGCGGCCTTCTGGATGGCATCGGACTGCGCATCGTGGAGCCAGACAACCTGCCGCCGGCGCCGCGCATGCCCAACCTCGGCGAGGCCTTCCTGCGCCCGTACCAGGATGCGGCACGCATCGCGCACGATCCGGCCTACGGGAGCATCGTCTGCTTTTGCGAGCGGGTCACCGAAGGCGAGATCCGCGACGCCTGCAACAGCACCCTGGCACCGCACGATCTGGCAGGACTGCGCCGGCGCACCCGGGCGATGAACGGGCGCTGCCAGGCGTTCTACTGCGGCGCGAGCGTGCAGGCGCTCTTCGAGCGCCGCAGCACCTCACCAGCAGCGTGGGCCGACGTACCCGAACGAGCCCATGAGCCATGAGCAGTGAGCGCGGCCTGAGTGGCGATCTCACGGTTGACGTACTCATCGTCGGTGGCGGCCCTTCAGGCTTGAGCGCGGCGACGGCACTCGCGCATGCCCTGCCCGCCGGTCGCGTCGCGCTGATCGATCGCGAGTCGGCCACCGGCGGCATACCAAGGCACAGCGATCACCTCGGCTTCGGCATGCGCGACTTGCGGACCTTCATCTCCGGCCCGGCCTACGCGCGGCGCCTGACCGACCGCGCGCTGCAGGCCGGCGCACGCCTTTACACGCAGACCATGGCCACGGACTGGGCCGATTCCCACACCGTCGCGGTCACCAGCCCCGGTGGCCGCCGTCGCGTCCACGCCGGCGCCATCGTACTGGCGACCGGCGCCCGCGAACGCTCGCGCGCGGGCCGGATGATCCCCGGCTATCGCGGACCGGGCATCTACACGACCGGACAGTTGCAAAACCTGGTCCACCTCCATCACCGCAGCCCGGGCGAATGTGCGGTGGTCGTCGGCGCCGAAATGGTCAGTTGGTCCGCCGTGTTGACGCTGCGCACGGCCGGGTGCCGCGTCGTCTCGATGATCAGTGCCTACGACCGCCCCGAGACCTACGCTGCGGTCAGCGTCCTGGGACGGTTGGCTTTCGGGGTTCCCGTGGCAGTCCGCTCACGGTTGACCCGCATCATCGGTGCCGACCGCGTCAGTGCCGTCGAGATCGAGCGCCTGGACACCGGGGAACTGCGCCTGGTCGAATGCGACACGGTGATCCTGACGGGGTCGTGGGTCGGCGAATGCGAACTCGCGCGTACCGCCGGGCTCGAAATGGACGGCCCTGCGCAGGGTCCGGTCGTCGACAACCTGCAGGAGACCAGCACGGCGGGAATATTCGCGATCGGCAATCTCACGCACCCCGTCGACACCGCGGGCGTTGCCGCACAGGATGGCGTCGCGGTCGCCCCCCATGTCCTCGAGTACCTGAGGCAGTCACCGCGCAAGGTAGCCAGGCCGGACTCGCTTCGCATCACCGCCGGCAGCAACCTGCGCTGGATCACCCCTGGGCGGCTGCGCGACACGTTGGGCACTGCCCGCAACGGCATGCTGTGTTGGCCCGGCGTCGAGCTCCGGCGACCGCAGGTGACGGTGACGCAGAACGGACACGTCATCGCGCGTCGCGTGTTGTCGCGATCCGCCTCACCCGGGCGGGTGCTGCACCTGCCGGCGACATTGCTCGCCGGCGCGGTGGCGCAAGATGGACCCGCGGTTGTCAGTCTTGCCGACGCAACCGAAAATCAGCGTTGATCACGCGTTGAAGACGGCTCGGTCGCCGGCCGCTTCCACGCCGGGACGCGATCGGCCTCTGCATGCCAGACACACTCACAGATTCCCGAGCCCCGGAGCGCCCGCGGCTGGTCTACCCGTTCCCCGACAAGCCCGCCCATGGTCAGCGGCTGGAAGTCGCGCCCGGCGTGCACTGGCTGCGCATGCCGCTGCCGTTTCATCTCGATCACATCAACTTGTGGACGCTGGCCGACGGCGACGGCTACGCGATCGTCGACACCGGCACGCGCACCGAAGACGTGATCGGCCTGTGGCAGACGCTGTTCGAAGCCGACGGCGCTGCCAGCCGGCCCACGCGCGTGATCGCCACCCACATGCACCCGGACCATGTCGGCGCGGCCGGCTGGATCACGCGGCGCTTCGGTATCCCCTTGTGGATGACGCGGCAGGAATACCTGAGCTGCCGCATCGCCGCTGCCGACACCGGGCGCGAGCCGCCGCCCGATGCGATCGCGTTCTACCGGCAGGCGGGCTGGAGCGCGCGCGCGATCGAGATCTATCGCGGCCGCTTCGGGCGCTTTGGCCTCTACATCCACGCGCTGCCCGAGAGCTATCGCCGCCTGTACGACGGGCAGGTGATGGCGATCGGCACGCGCCGCTGGCGCGTGGTCGTCGGCAGCGGGCATTCGCCCGAGCACGCCTGCCTCTACTGCGCCGAAGACGGGCTCCTCATCAGCGGCGACCAGGTGCTGCCGCGCATCTCGTCCAACATCTCGGTCAATCCGATGGAGCCCGACGCCGATCCGCTCGCCGACTGGCTGGCCTCGCTGGACAAGCTGCGCCGCGAGGTGAGTGACGACGTGCTCGTGCTGCCGGCGCACAACGAGCCCTTTCGCGGCCTGCACGCGCGGCTGGCGGCGCTGGCCAGCGGTCAGCAGCTTGCCCTCGAGCGCCTGCGCCGACGCCTGCGCGAGCCGCGGCGTGCGATCGACGTCTTCGCCTCGCTCTTCGGCCGCCCGGTGCCCGAGGGCGACGTGAGCCTGCTGAACCTCGCCACCGGCGAGAGCGTGGCCTGCCTGAACCACCTGCTGCAGCGCGGCGAACTCGATGTCGATGTCGACGACCACGGGGTACGCTGGTACCGGCTGCGCGCCGGCGCCGGGTGAGCGAGCGTGAAACCCCTCTTGCACGAACCCATGCCAGGCGCTAAATTGCTTCACTTGTGAATCTTTTAAATTAGATGCACCTGGCTGCATCACAGGAGGCACGGCATGAAGATCGTCTGCATCGGCGGCGGCCCGGCGGGGTTGTACTTTGGGCTGCTGATGAAGAAGCTGAGCCCGGCGCACGAGGTCACCGTGGTCGAGCGCAACCGGCCGTACGACACCTTCGGCTGGGGCGTCGTGTTCTCCGATGCGACGATGGACAACATGCGCCAGTGGGATCGCCAGAGCGCCGACGAGATCCAGGAAGCCTTCAACCACTGGGACGACATCGAGCTGCGCTTCAAGGGCCGCGTCCTGCGCTCGGGCGGCCACGGCTTCGTCGGCATCGGCCGCAAG
>CAUJJO010000153.1 GCA_963205125.1 Pseudomonadota bacterium
GCACGATCGCGCCGAAGGCGATGCGGTACCAGGCGAAGACGCGGAAGTCGTGCGTCGAGACGTAGCGGATCAGCCAGCGGATGCACAGCAGCGCCGACACGAAGGCCAGCAGCGAGCCGACGGCGAACACCGGCAGGTCGCCCCAGGCCAGCAGCGCGCGCTGCTTCCAGACCGAGTAGACGCCGGCCCCGATCAGCGTCGGGATGCCCAGGTAGAAGCTGAACTCGGTGGCGGCGCGGCGCGAGAAGCCGAGCACCATCGCGCCAATGATGGTGGCGCCACTGCGGCTGGTGCCGGGGATCAGCGCCAGGCACTGCAGCAGGCCAACCTTCAGCGCGTCCAGCGCGCTCATGTCGTCCACCGTCTCGACGCGCGCGCGGCGGCCGCCTTGCAGGTCGCGTTCGCCGAAGCGGCGGCGATGCCGCGCCTCGGCCCACAGGATGACGAGGCCGCCGACGATGAAGGCGCTGGCCACCGGCAGCGGGTGAAAGAGATGGCGCTTGACCAGCGAGCCCAGCGTCAGCCCCAGCACGACGGCGGGGACGAAGGCGATCAGCACGTTGCGCGCGAAGCGCCGCGCCACGGCCTCGCGGCGAAAGCCGCGCACGGTGTCGAGCAGGCGCTGGCGATACTCCCAGACCACGGCGAGGATCGCGCCGGTCTGGATCGCGATCTCGAAGACCTTCGCGGTCTCCCCCGTGAAGTCCAGCAGCGAGCCCGCGAGGATCAGGTGCCCGGTCGACGAGATCGGCAGGAACTCGGTCAGGCCCTCGACCACGCCCAGCACGGCGGCCTTCAGGAGCAGCAGGGAATCCATGGTTCGGGCGCGCGGCCGGCCGCAGGCAAGGGCCGCTGGGGGTGGGCAAGGGCGCGGATGATAGTGGTGGGAATCGCCGGTTATAGTACTGACCAGTCAGTCAGTAGACGATCCGCAGACGATGAGCACGCAGCGTTCGCCCGGCCCGGCCCGTCCGAGCCATCCGCCGGGCCCATCCGGCCTGAGCGGCCCGCTCCAACCTGCGCGCCCGGCCCGCCAGCGCCGCAAGGAGATCCGCCCGCAGCAGCTGCTGGACGCGGCCCTGCCGCTGTTCGTCGAGAAGGGCTTTGCCGCCACCCGGGCCGAAGAGGTGGCGCGGCGCGCCGGCGTCTCCAAGGGCACCCTCTACCTCTATTTCCCGAGCAAGGAAGAGCTCTTCAAGGCGGTCGTGCGCCACCACGTCGCCGCCTTGATCGGCGAGGCCGGGCAGATCGTCTCGGTGGCCGAAGGCGGCACGGCCGAGTTGATGCGCGCGCTCTTCGCGCAGTGGTGGGCGCGCGTGGCGGCCTGCGAGGTCGGCGGCCTGCACAAGGTCGTGCTCGCCGAGGCGCGCAACTTCCCCGAACTCGCGCAGTTCTACGTCGACGAGGTGGTGCAGCCTGCGCGCCGGCTCTTCGAATCCCTGATCCGGCGCGGCATCGAGCGCGGCGAGTTCCGCCCCGTCGACCTGCCCGCCACAGCCCACGCGGTGATGGCCCCGATGATCTTCCTCCTCCTGCACGCCCATTCCTTCGCGGCCTGCCCGGTGCGCGGCTTCGAGCTCGACCCGGTCGCCACCCTGAACGCGCACGCCGCGCTCGTCCTCGACGGGCTGCGCCGCCGCGACAAGGGCACGCGATGAGCCGCCGCGCCCGCGCGACGGTGATCGTCCTGGTGGTGCTGGTCGCGCTCGGGCTGGCGCTTGGCCGCGCGCTGCAGCGCCGGCAGCAGGCCGCGCAGGACGCGGCGGCCGCGGCAAGCGCGCCGCCGCAGGCGCTCGAACTGCTGCCGCGCGACCTCGTGCGGGCGATCCCGCGCGAGCTGGCCAGCACCCTGCCGGTGTCCGGCGGGCTGGAGGCGGTGAACGCCGCGCTCGTCAAGGCCAAGGTTGCCGCCGAGCTGCGCGAGCTGGCCGTGCGCGAAGGCGATGCCGTGCAGGCCGGCCAGCTCATCGGCCGGCAGGACGCGACCGAAGTGCAGTGGCGGCTGCGCCAGGCCGAGGACCAGTCCGCCGCCGCGCAGGCACAGCTCGACATCGCCGAGCAGACGCTGGCCAACCACCGCGCGCTGCTCGCGCAAGGCTTCATCTCGCGCAACGCCCTGGACACCGCCGTGCACAACGCGGCCGCGGCCCGCGCCTCGCTGCAGGCCGCGCGCGCGGGCGCCGAGATCGCGCGCAAGGCCGTGCAGGACACCGAGCTGCGCGCGCCGATCGCCGGCCTCGTGGCCCAGCGCCTGGCGCAGCCCGGCGAGCGAATCGGCGTCGACGGCCGCATCGTCGAGATCGTCGACCTCGCGCGGCTGGAGCTGCCGGCGGCGATCCCCGCCGAGCAGGTCGGCGCGCTGCGCGTGGGCCAGCGGGCGCGGCTGCAGGTCGATGGCCTGGGCCAGCCGCTGAGGGCGCGCGTGGCGCGCATCAACCCCTCGACGCAGGCCGGCACGCGCGCGGTGATGGCCTACCTCGCCGTCGAGCCCGCGCCGGGCCTGCGCCAGGGCATGTTCGCCCGCGGCAGCATCGAGCTCGAGCAGCGCATGCTGCTGACCGTGCCGGCAAGCGCGCTGCGCAACGAGCGCAGCACGCCGCAGGTGCTGGTCGTCGAGGATGGCCGCGCGATCGCCCGCCCGCTGGTGCTGGGCCGGCGCGGCGAGGCCGACTTCGGCGCCGGGCCCGAGGCGGCCGCCGAGGTGCAGAGCGGCCTGCCCGAGGGCGCGCAGGTGCTGCGCGCCAGCGTCGGCAACCTGCCCGCGGGAACGCGGCTGCAGTTGCCGGCCGCAGCGGGTGCTGCCGGCGCTGCCGGCACAGCGGGTGCTGCCGGCGCCGTCAGCGCCGTCAGCGCCGCCCACGCGGCGAGCGCCGCGGCCGCGGCGGCCCGCCCCTGAGCAAGGCGCCCGGCCATGTGGTTCACCCGCCTCTCGATCGCCAACCCGGTGCTGGCGACGATGGTCATGCTGGCCTTCGTCGTGCTCGGGCTCTTCAGCTATCAGCGCCTGTCGATCGACCAGTTCCCCGACGTCGACATCCCGACCGTCGTCGTCCAGGTCGACTATCCCGGTGCCGCGCCCGAGATCGTCGAGGCCGAGGTCACCAAGCGCATCGAGGAGGCGGTCAACACGGTCGCCGGCATCGACACGGTGTTCTCGCGCTCCTACGAAAGCAGCTCGGTCGTCGTCGTGCAGTTCAACCTCGACGTCGACGGCCGCCGCGCCGCCGAGGACGTGCGCGAGAAGGTGGCCCTCGTGCGCCCGCTGCTGCGCGAGGAGGTGAAGGAGCCGCGCATCTCGCGCTTCGACCCCGCGGCGCAGCCGATTTTCAACGTCGCGCTGATCTCGCCGGACGGCAGCGCCAGCGCGCAGGCGCTCACCACCTTCGCCACGCAGGTGCTGCAGAAGCGGCTGGAGAACGTGCGCGGCGTCGGCGCGGTCAGCATCGTCGGCGGCGTGGCGCGCGAGATCGGCATCCAGCTGCGTCCGCAGGCGCTGCAGGCGCTGGGCGTGAGCGTCGAGCAGGTCGTCACCGCGGTGCGCAGCGAGAACCAGGAGCTGCCGCTGGGTGCGCTGCGCGCAGCGGCGCAGGAATCGATGGTGCAGCTGCGCGCCCGGGTGAAGGACCCATCGACCTTCGGCGACATCGTCGTCGCCCGTCGCGGCGCCGACGGCGTGCCGGTGCGGCTGGGGCAGGTCGCCGACATCGTCGACGGACCGCAGGAGGCGCAGTCGCTGGCGCTCTTCAACGGCCAGCGCACGGTGCTGCTGTCGGTGCAGAAGAGCCAGGGCGAGAACACCATCGCCGTCGCCGACGGGCTGACCCAGGCGCTGGCCGCGGCACAGCCGCTGCTGCCGCCGGGCATGCGCACCGAGGTCAACCGCGACAACTCGCGCGCGATCCGCGTCTCGGTCACCAACGTGCGGCAGACGCTCTTCGAGGGCGCGCTGCTCACCGTGGGCATCGTCTTCCTGTTCCTCAACAGCTGGCGCTCCACCGTCATCACCGGCCTGACGCTGCCGATCGCCCTCATCGGCACCTTCATCTTCATGGACGCCGGCGGCTTCACCATCAACACGGTCACGCTGATGGCCTTGTCGCTGTGCGTGGGCCTGCTGATCGACGACGCCATCGTCGTGCGCGAGAACATCGTGCGCCACGTGCAGCTGGGCAGGAACGCGCACGACGCGGCGCTGGCCGGCACCAACGAGATCGGCCTCGCCGTGCTGGCGACGACGCTGTCCATCGTCGCCGTCTTCCTGCCCATCGGCTTCATGGGCGGCATCGTCGGGCGCTTCTTCCACCAGTTCGGCATCACCATCGTCGCTGCGGTGCTGATCTCGATGTTCGTCAGCTTCACGCTGGACCCGATGCTCTCCAGCGTCTGGCACGACCCGCAGGCGCACGGCCGTCCCGAGGGGCCGCCGCGGGGCCTGTACGAGCGCACGCTGGGCCGCGTCACCGCGCTCTTCGACCGCCTGACCGACTGGCTGGCCGACGCGTACACGGCGATCCTCGCCTGGTCGCTCGTGCACCGCGTGAAGACGGTGGCGATCGCCGTCGCGACCTTCGCCGCGAGCTTTGCCATCCTGCCGCTGGTGGGCGCCGAGTTCGTGCCGCAGGCCGACTTCTCGGAGACCATCGTCAACTTCCAGACGCCGGTGGGCAGCTCGCTCGAGCTGACCGAGGCGCGCGCACGCCAGATCGACGCCGCGCTGCGCGAGCTGCCCGAGGTGCGCCACACGGTGACGACGATCAACAGCGGCTACGCGCTGGGCAGCAACGTCGGCTCGATCTACGTGCGCTTAGCCGACCGCAGGGAGCGCACGCGCAGCGTCGCGCAGATGACGCCGGCACTGCGCCAGCGCCTGGCGCGCATCCCCGGCGTGACCATCACCAACATCGGCATTCCCGACCTCGGCGGCGGCAAGACGCTGCAGTTCTCGATCCAGGGGCCGGACCTCGACGAACTGGCGCGGCTGTGGCGGCAGGTCGGGCCGCGGCTGGCGGCGATCCCCGGCCTCGTCGACCTCAACAGCTCGCTGCAGGCCGACAAGCCGACGGTGGCCATCCGCATGAAGCGCGAGGCCGCGGCCGACCTCGGCCTGAACACGAGCGCGGTCGGCAGCGCGCTGCGCGTGCTGGTGGCCGGCCAGACCGTGGGCAACTGGCGCGCCGACGACGACGAGACCTACGACGTCGTCGTGCGCCTGCCGCCCGGCGAGCGCGTCGATGCGGCGCAGCTGGGCGCGCTGCCGCTGATCGTCGGCAGCGGCGCCGACGGCAGCGCGCGCATCGTGCGCCTGGCGCAGGTGGCGCAGGTGCTGCCCGCCACGGGGCTGAACCAGATCAACCGGCGCGACCTGACGCGCGAGATCAACGTCGACGCCAACACGCAGGGCCGCAGCGCCGGCGAGGTCTCCGCCGACATCCGCCGCGTGCTCGAGGAGACCGCCTGGCCGCCGGGCTACCGCTTCAGCTTCGGCGGCTCGACCAAGTACATGAAGGAGAGCTTCGGCTTCGCGATGATGGCGCTGGCGCTGGCGGTGGTCTTCATCTACATGATCCTCGCCAGCCAGTTCAAGAGCTTCCTGCAGCCGCTGGCGCTGATGAGCTCGCTGCCGCTGACGCTCATCGGCGTCGTGCTCGCGCTGCTGCTCTTCGGCTCGACGCTCAACATGTTCTCGATCATCGGCGTCGTCATGCTGATGGGCCTGGTGACGAAGAACGCGATCCTGCTCGTCGACTTCGCGATCCGCGCGCGCGAGGCCGGCGCCGAGCGCACGCAGGCGCTGCTGGACGCCGCGCGGGTGCGGCTGCGGCCCATCCTCATGACGACGCTGGCCATGGTCTTCGGCATGATGCCGCTGGCCTTCGCGGTCACCGAGGGTTCGGAGCAGCGCTCGCCGATGGGGCAGGCGGTGATCGGCGGCGTCATCACCTCCTCGCTGCTGACGCTGGTCGTGGTGCCGGTCATCTACTGCTGGCTCGATGACCTTGCGGCGTGGGCGCGACGCCGCGGACGCCGCCGTCAGCCCGTCGACGGCCAGGGCGCCTAGAATCCAGGCGGAGCCGAAGCCTATACCCCAACCCGTATCATCATGGACATCGAAACCGCCCGCTTCAACATGATCGAGCAGCAGATCCGCCCCTGGGACGTCCTGGATGCGGGCGTGCTGGCGCTGCTGTCGACGGTGCGTCGCGAGGACTTCGTGCCTCCGGCGATGCGCGCGCTGGCCTTCGTCGACACGCAGATCCCGCTGCTGCCCGGCGAGCCCGGCGGCCCGCGCATGCTCGAGCCGCGGGTGCAGGCGCGGCTGCTGCAGTCGCTGCAGGTGCAGCGGCACGAGAAGGCGCTCGAGATCGGCACCGGCGCGGGCTTCATGGCCGCATTGCTGGCGCACCGCGCGCAGTCGGTGGTGACGCTCGAGAGCCACCCCGAGCTGGCCAGGATGGCGCGCGAGACCCTGCGCCGCAACGGCGTGCTGAACGCGCGCGTGGTCGAGGTCCGGCCCGACGAAGGCGCCCGCGGCTACCCGGCGGAAGCGCCCTTCGACGTCATCCTGCTCTCGGGCTCGGTGGCCGAGGTGCCGCGCGTGCTGCTCGAGCAGTTGCGCATCGGCGGCCGACTGGCGGCGATCGTCGGCGACGAGCCGGTGATGCAGGCCACGGTCTTCACCCGCACCAGCCAGGCGGCCTGGTCGCAGCAGGCGATGTTCCAGACGCTGGCGCCGCGGCTGCAGGGCTTCGCCGAGAAGCCGGCGTTCAGCTTCTGAGCCGCACGACCCGCCCCGCACCCGCCCTCCCCTTGCGAAGGATTCCCATGCCCGCATCGCGCCCCGCCCTGCGACGTTCCGGCGCTGTCGCTGCCGCCCTGCTGGCGGCCTGCAGCGTCCAGGCCCAGAACCTGAAGGACTTGTACGAGGCGGCGCGAGCCTACGACGCGACCTATCTTTCGGCGCGCGCGCAGGCGCAGTCGGCGCAGCCGCGCGCTGCCGGCGCCGAGGCGCTGGCGCGCCCCACGCTCGCGCTGACGGCCGCCGCGAGCACGACGCGCCTGGATCCGCAGCACTTCCCGGCCGGCGACAGCAACGCGCTCAACGGCGCGCTGAACGCGCGCTACCCGATCATCAACCGCGGCAACGACGCCACGATCGCGCAGGCGCGGCGCGGCGTCGACGCCGCCAAGGCCGACCTGGAACTGGCCGAGCAGGACCTGGTCGTGCGCGTGGCGCAGGCCTACTTCGACGTGCTCGCCGCACAGGACACGCTGAGCACGGTGCAGGCCAACAAGCTCGCCATCACCGAACAGCTCGCCTCGGCCAAGCGCAATTTCGAGGTCGGCACGGCGACCATCACCGACACGCGCGAGGCGCAGGCCAAGTTCGACAAGGCGGTGGCCGACGAGATCGCCGCCGAGAACGCGCTGAGCAGCAAGGGCATCGCGCTGGATCAGCTCGTCGGCCGCAGCGGCGTGAAGCCGCGCCCCCTGGTGCTGCCGGTGGTGCTGCCGCTGCTGGCGCCGGTCGACGCCGAAAGCTGGGTCAACGC
This sequence comes from Pseudomonadota bacterium, assembly GCA_963205125.1. Taxonomy (GTDB): domain Bacteria; phylum Pseudomonadota; class Gammaproteobacteria; order Burkholderiales; family Burkholderiaceae_C; genus Rubrivivax. Next base: position 7,551 of record CAUJJO010000153.1, read on the forward strand.
CGCCGACAACGCGCACCCGGGCCTGAACCGGGCGCGCGTGGGCCTGGACATCGCCCGGCTCGAGACCGAGAAGGCGCGCGCCGCGACCAGGTTCACGCTCGACGCCGTCGGCTCGGTCGGCGCCGCGCGCACGAGCGGGCGCTACGCCACCGGCATGGCCGGCACCAGCAACACCGCCAGCATCGGGCTGCAGTTCAACCAGCCGCTCTACACCGGCGGCCAGACCGAGAGCCGGATCCAGGAAACCCTGCTGCTCGAGGAAAAGGCGCGGCAGGACCTCGACGGCGTGCGCCGCACGATCGCGCTGAACACGCGAGTGGCCTTCCTCGGCGTGCAGTCGGGCCACGCCCAGGTGAAGGCGCTGGAGGCGGCCGAATCCTCGGCCCGGCTGGCGCTGGAAGCGACGCAGCTCGGCTACCGCGTCGGCGTGCGCGTCAACCTCGACGTGCTCAACGCGCAGACGCAGCTCTACCAGACCGAGCGCGACCTCGCGCGCGCACGCTACGACGTGCTCGTGGGCAGCCTGCGCCTGCGCCAGGCCAGCGGCCAGCTCCAGGCCGGCGACCTCGACGCCATCAACGCGCTGCTGGCGCGTTGACCGCACCCAACGCGCTGCTGGCGCGTTGACTGCACGCAACGCGCTGCTGGCGCATCGATCACAGCGCCAGCAGGTGCTGCCGGTAGTGCAGCAGTTCGTCGATCGACTCGTGCACGTCGGCCAGCGCCGTGTGCGCCTGCGCCTTCTTGAAGCCCTCCATCGCCGCGGGCTTCCAGCGCCGCGCCAGCTCCTTGAGCGTGCTCACGTCGAGGTTGCGGTAGTGGAAGTAGGCCTCGAGCCTGGGCATCAGCCGCGCGAGGAAACGCCGGTCCTGACAGATCGAGTTGCCGCACATGGGGCTCTTGCCCGCGGGCACGTGGCGGCGCAGGAAGGCGATCACCTCGGCTTCGGCCGCGGCCTCGTCGATGCGCGAGGCCTTCACGCGATCGATCAGGCCGCTCTTGCCGTGCGTGCCCTTGTTCCAGGCGTCCATCGCGTCGAGCACGGCATCGCTCTGATGCACGGCGATCACCGGGCCTTCGACGCGCACGGTGATCTTCGGGTCGGTGACGATCACCGCCAGTTCGATGATGCGGTCCTGCGCCGGGTCCAGGCCGGTCATCTCGAGGTCGATCCAGATCAGGTTGTCGTCGCTGGCGGGCAGCAGGGCGTCGTTCATGGGTGGCGGCCGGGTTGAAGCGCCGGCAAAAAGGTTCGATTCTCCTTCAGCCTAAACTGCGCCCCGTGCAGGCTTCGTCCGTCTCGCTGGTCTTCGCCCTCGCGGTGCTGCTGTGGCTTGCGCTGCGCCTGCTGCTGGCGGTGCGCCAGATCCGCCACGTGGCGCGCCACCGCGACCGGGTGCCCGCCCCCTTCGAGGCCAGCGTGACGCTGGCGGCGCACCAGCGCGCCGCGGACTACACGATCGCCAAGACGCGCCTGGGCGTGCTCGCCATGGCCCTGGGCGCGGCCGTGCTCGTGGGCTGGACGCTGCTTGGCGGGCTGGACCTGCTGAACACGGCGCTGCGCGACGCGCTGCAGCCGCGCCTGGGGGACATCGGCTACCAGCTTGCGCTGCTGGCGGCCTTCACGCTCGTCTCCGCCCTGCTCGAGCTGCCGCTGGACCTCTACGGCACCTTCGTGCTCGAACAGCGCTTCGGCTTCAACCGCGTGACGTCGGCGCTGTTCGTCGCCGACCTGCTGCGCAGCACGCTGCTGGCCGCGCTGATCGGCCTGCCGCTGGCGGCACTCGTGCTCTGGATCATGGCCGCCGCAGGTGCTGCCTGGTGGATCTGGGCCTGGGTCGCGTGGGTGGCCTTTCACCTGGTGCTGCTGGTCATCTACCCGACGCTGATCGCGCCGCTCTTCAACCGCTTCGAGCCGCTGCAGGACGCGGCGCTGGCCGCGCGCGTGTCGGCGCTGATGCAGCGCTGCGGCTTCGCCGCCAAGGGCCTCTTCGTGATGGACGGCAGCCGGCGCTCGGCGCACGCCAACGCCTACTTCACCGGCCTGGGTGCGGCCAAGCGCGTGGTCTTCTTCGACACCCTGCTGGCGCGCCTGGCACCGGCCGAGGTCGAGGCGGTGCTGGCGCACGAGCTCGGGCACTTCAGGCATCGGCACGTGCTCGTGCGCATGCTCGCGATCTTCGGCTTCAGCCTGGCGGCGCTGGCCCTGCTCGGCTGGCTGGCCGGGCAGAGCGGCTTCTACCTGGGCCTCGGGGTGGCGCCCAACCTCGCCGCGCCCAACGACGCGCTGGCCTTGCTGCTGTTCGGCCTGGCGCTGCCGCCCTTCACCTTCCTGCTGGCGCCGCTGGGTGCGCTGCTGTCGCGGCGCCACGAGTTCGAGGCCGATGCCTACGCCTGCGCCCAGGCCGACGGCCGCGCGCTGGCCGGCGCGCTGCTCAAGCTGCACGAGGACAACGCCAGCACGCTGACGCCCGACCCGCTCTACGTGCGCTTCTACTACTCGCACCCGCCCGCGCTCGAACGCCTGGCCGCACTCGCGAAGCTCGCCCCGGCGGCAGCGCCGGCAGCGTCGGCGGCGTCGGGTGCGGCCTGATCGCAGGCCCGAACCCTCCACCTTCGAGCCCGTCTTGAGCCGCGACCCCCGACCGATCGTCGACGCGCAGCGCAGCGAGAACGCTGCCGCGCTGGACCTGGGCCTCGTCGTCGCCGCGCATGGCCGCCATGCGATCGTCGAGACGCCCGAGGGCCAGCGCCTGCGCTGCCACCCGCGCGGCAAGAGGAGCGAGCTCGTCGTCGGCGACCGCGTGCGCTGGCAGCGCAGCGGCGACGAAGGCGTGGTCGAGCGCATCGAGCCGCGTCGCAACCTGCTCTTTCGGCGCGACGAATGGCGCACCAAGTCCTTCGCCGCCAACCTCGACCAGATGCTGCTGCTGGTGGCCGCGCAGCCGGTGTTCGGCGAGTCACAGCTGGCGCGCGCGCTGATCGCCGCCGCCGCCGCGGGCATCCCCGCGCTGGTCGGCCTCAACAAGATCGACCTGCCCGCCGCCGACGAGGCGCGCGCGCGCCTTGCGCCCTACCGCGCGATGGGCGTCGAGCTGCTCGAGTTCTCGGCCAAGGCCGACCCGGCGTCGACGCAGGCCCTGCTGCGCGAGCGGCTGGACGGGCGCACGACGCTGGTGCTGGGCCCCAGCGGCGCGGGCAAGAGCACGCTCATCAACCTGCTCGTGCCCAAGGCGCACGCGCAGGTCGGCGAGCTCTCGGCGGCGCTGGCCAGCGGCCGCCACACGACGACGAGCACGACCTGGTACTGGCTGGACGAGGCGCGCCGCGGCGCGGTGCTCGATTCACCGGGCTTTCAGGAGTTCGGGCTGCAGCAGATCGAGCTGGCGCAGCTGGCCGGGCTGATGCCCGACCTCGCCGCCGAACTCGGCCACTGCCGCTTCGGCAACTGCAGCCATCGTCGCGAGCCGGACTGCGGCGTGCAAGCCGCCGTGCGGGCCGGACGCATCGGCGCCACGCGCTGGCGCATCTACTGCGAGCTGTACGAGGAGCTCTCGCGGCCGCGCTGGTAGCCGCGCGGCATCGCGCCTTTCAGCCGACCACGTTGGCCAGCGACAGCAGCGCCAGCAGCAGCATCCACAGCACGACCGAACGCCACACCAGCCCGACCACGCTCTGCAGGTGCCCGAGCTGCGGCGACAGCCCCGGCGTCGAGCCCTGGGCCTGGGTGGCGTCGGCGCTGGAGCCGTCGGTGAAGGTCTTGGAGCGGTCCGGCGTCACGCCCGGCGCCGCCGCGCCGCCGAGCTGCATGCCCAGCGCCCCGGCGGCCGCGGCGAGGATGATGCCCTCGTTCGGATGCAGCCACAGCGCGGCGTCGCGCCGCCAGGCGCCGATCGCCTCCTCGAAGTTGCCGACCACGGCAAAGCCGAAGGCCGTCAGCCGCGCCGGGACATGGTCCATCAACTGGAACAGCCGACGCGACAAGGCCAGCAGGTGGTCGTCGGCCGGCGCGCCCAGGGTGCGATGCCGGTAGGCCCAGAAACGGCTGCCGAACTCCGCCATGCGGTAGAGCACCGCCCCGGTGGGCCCAAGCCCCAGGGCCGAGAGCACGACGAACCAGAAGAAGACGCCGAACACATGCCGATGCGCGGCCAGCAGCGCATGCTCGATGACGTGGCGCAGCAGCTCGGTGCGGGGCAGCTCGCTTGCGTCGAGGTGGCGCCACTCGGCCAGGCGCCGCCGCGCCCGCGCCTCGTCGCCGCGGTCCAGCGCGTCGCGGATGTCGGTGAAGTAGTGGCTGAACTGGCGAAAGCCGAGCGTGAGGTAGAGCAGCAGCACGTCGAAGGCCAGCGCCAGCAGCAGGCTGTAGCGCCAGATCACGAGGTAGATCGCGCCGGCCAGCAGCGCCGGCACCAGCACCGCCACGCCCCACACGACCCAGGTGTGGCGCGGCTTGCCGGCGTCGAAGTTGCGGCCGGTCCAGCGCACCCAGGCGAACAGCAGGTCGTGCACCCGGTTCTCGCGCGGCAGCGGCTTGACCTGCTCGATCAGCAGCGCGAACAGGACGGCGAAGAAGCTCATCGCGCGCGATGATAGGCGGCGCGCAGGCGCGGCGGCGGCTGCGCCCTCAGTGGCGCAGGAAGTGGTAGAGGTTGCGCAACATCGCGGCCGTCGCGCCCCAGATGAAGTACTCGCGCTGCATCGCCGTCGGCGAGCGCCAGGGCATCGAGAGGAACTGCCGGTCGCCGCCGTCGAAGTGGTAGACGTGGCGCCGGTGATGCGCCGGCGTCATCAGGAAGGGCAGCGGAACCTCGAAGGCCTCGGCGACCTCCTGCGGGTCGGGATGCAACTGCAGCGACGGCTGCACCAGCGCCACCACCGGCGTCACGACGAAGCGGGTGATCGTCGTGTACTCGGGCAGCCGCCCCAGCACCTCGACGTGGCCGGGCAGCAGGCCGACCTCCTCCTGCGCCTCGCGCAGGGCGGTCGCCTCGGCGCTGCCGTCCTCGGGCTCGCTGCGCCCGCCGGGGAAGCTGATCTGCCCGGCGTGATCGCGCAGATGCTCGGTGCGCCGCGTCAGCAGCACGTGCAGCGCATCCTCGCGCGGCACCAGGCCCACCAGCACCGCGGCGCGCGCGGGCGCCCGATCGGGCCCGGCCAGCGCCCCGTCGCCGCGCAAGGGCGCCGCGAAGTCGCGCGCCTGCCGGAAGCGCTCGCGCAGCGAATCCGCCGTCAGCAGCAGAGGATCGACCGGGTCGAGATGATGGTCGTCCCCGACCACGGGAATGGCGTGCGGATCGGTGATGCGGGGTTGGCGGGTGGATCTCATCGGGCGTTCGAACCCAGGACGATGACGGATGCTAGGCGCAGATCGCGGACGACGAGCGCCCGAATTGCAAGGCCATCTCGCCACATTGGGCCCGATCGGTGTTCCTCAAGCCGCCCGCAAACGCGAAAGGCCGCCTCGGCGGCGGCCTTTCGCTCCCTCGGGCATACAGCCCGGGTGGCGCAGGATGGGAGCCTTGCGGCTGCGGCCCGAGCTTCGCTCAGGCCAGCTTCTGCGCTGCGCGCGTGCGCTGTTCATCGCGCTGCGCGCGATGGGAGCCTTGCGGCTCCGGCCCGAGCTTCGCTCAGGCCAGCTTCTCCTTGATGCGCGCGGACTTGCCGCTGCGCTGGCGCAGGTAGTAGAGCTTGGCACGGCGCACGTCGCCGCGGCGCTTGACCTCGATGCTCGCCAGCAGCGGGCTGTAGAGCTGGAAGCTGCGCTCGACGCCCTCGCCGCTCGAGATCTTGCGCACGATGAAGCTGCTGTTGAGGCCGCGGTTGCGCTTGGCGATGACGACGCCCTCGTAGGCCTGCACGCGCTTGCGCGTGCCTTCGACGACGTTGACGTTGACGATCACCGTGTCGCCGGGGGCGAATTCGGGGATCGTGCGGTTCAAACGAGCAATCTCTTCCTGCTCGAGGGTGGCGATGAGGTCCACGCGGTTCTCCTGAATCGATCGTGCGCGGGGTGGGTGTTCGGAATCTGAAAAGCCCGCCAGAGGATCGAAGAACCGCGCATTATAGGTCAAGCGCGGCAAGGAATCGCTCGTCCTCGCGCGAGAGCCGCCCCGCGGCACGCGCCGCGGTGATCAGCTCCGGCCGCAGGCGGGCGCTGCGTTCGAGCGCGCGCTCGCGGCGCCAGCGCGCGATCCGGCCATGGTGGCCCGACAGCAGCACCGGAGGCACCGGCAGCTCGCCCTGCGGCGTCACCCAGACCTCGGGCCGGCTGTACGAGGGGCCTTCCAGCAGGCCGTCGGAGAAGCTGTCCTGCTCGTGCGAGGCCGCCTGCAGCACGCCGGGCTGCAGGCGCGCGACGGCATCGAGCAGCACGAGCGCGGGCAGCTCGCCGCCCGAGAGGACGTAGTCGCCCAGGCTGATCTCGAGCGTCACGTGGCGGTCGAGGAAGCGCTGGTCGATGCCCTCGTAGCGGCCGCACAGCAGCAGCGCCCCTTCGCCCGCGGCAAGCTCCTGCACGAGGGCTTGCGTGAGCACGCGACCGGTGGGCGTGAAGTTGACGATGGCCGGCGCTGCGCTGCCGCTGCCGCCGCTGCTGCCACCGGCCCTGCGGTCGGCCAGCGCGGCGTCCAGCGCGCGCTGCAGCGGCTCGGCCAGCATCACCATGCCCGGGCCGCCGCCGAAGGGGCGGTCGTCGACGCGGCGGTAGTTGCCTTCGGCGAAGTCGCGCAGCGGCCACAGGCGCACGTCGACCTGGCCCGATTCGAAGGCGCGGCGCGTGATGCCGCAACTCAGGTGCGGGGCAAACAGCTCGGGAAACAGCGTGAGGACGTCGAAGCGCATCGCGCGGGCGCTGGCTTTCAGTCGCCGGCTTCCCAGTCGACGTGGATCGTCCGGCTGGCACGATCGACGCGGTCGACGTAGGCCTCAACGAAGGGAATCAGCAGCTCCGGCGCACCCGCGTCCGCGGGCTGGATGCAGAGCACGCAGTGCGGCCCGGTCTCGATCAGCCGCGTGACGACGCCGAGCCTGCGGCCGTCGCGGTCGTGCACGGCCAGGCCGATGAGGTCGACCCAGTAGAACTCGTCCTCGTCTGTCGGCGGAAAACTCGCGCGCGGCACGTAGACGCGCGCCCCGGCCAGCGCCTGCGCGGCATCGCGGTCGTGCAGTTCGCGACATTCGGCCACCACGACCTCGCCCTGCGCACGCACGCCTGCAAGGTTCAGCACGAAGGTCTGCGGCGCCTGCGCCGCTCCCGTCGGCGCGACGACGGCCTCGGCCTGCAGCCACCAGCGCCGCGACGCCAGCAGCGCCTGCGGCTGCGCGGCGTAGGGCTTGAGCTTGAGGCCGCCCTTCACGCCCCAGGCGCCGAGCACGCGGGCGACCTCGACCGCATCCTCGGGCATGGGCGCGTGAGCCGGCGCAAAGGAAGAAGCCGGGCCGCCCGGGTCCGGCTTCGCTGCGGCGGGCCGACGCATGGCGCCTGCCTTGCCGACCTTGCCTTGGCCGGGCATGCCGGGCCGTCCGCGGCTCGCCTCAGCCGGCCTCAGCTGGCCTCAGGCGGCCTTCTTGGCCTGCTCGACCAGGCGCGCCACGGTCGGCGAGACCTGCGCGCCCACGCCCGTCCAGTAGCTCAGGCGGTCCAGCGCCAGGCGCAGCGGCTGCTCGGCACCGGCGGCCATCGGGTTGTAGAAGCCCACGCGCTCGATGAAGCGGCCGTCGCGGCGCTCGCGCGAGTCGGCAACCACCACGTTGAAGAAGGGGCGCTTCTTGGCGCCGCCGCGGGCCAGTCGGATCACGACCATGTCAGTTCGTCCTTGTCATCTGTCGATAGCGACCGCCGCGCCGGGAGACACCGCAGGTGCGGGCTGAGTCGAAAACGGGGCCCGCGCACGCGC
>CAUJJO010000154.1 GCA_963205125.1 Pseudomonadota bacterium
CCATCCCGGCATCCGCCTGACCCGCATGGTCCAGAGCGTCACGCCGGCGTTGATCCGGCTGCCGAAGGCGCAGGCTTGCGTGTTTCCCCGCCACGGCAAGGGAGACCACGACTTCCGGCAGTCGCGTCGACGACGTGGTGAGTGCCGGCGTCGATCCGCTGTACCGGCTGCGGCGGCTTGGCGCCGGGGTTGGGCATGCGCTGCAGGCGGGTGAGAATAGGTCAATGCGGCCGCATGAACGAGCGCTCCCTGGGCACGGGCAGGCCCTGATCCAGGAGAACAAGCTTCGCGACTACGCGCTCGATCCGGATCACCCAAAGGGAAGGGACAAGGCGAGGGTTTTTGCCTCCGCCCTTGGCTTCACACAGGAAAATCATGCGGCGCTGGAAGCAGCGATCCGTGGGGCGTTACCGATGCACGCGGCTGAGCGTCGCCCAGACTCCAGGTACGGCAGCGTCTATTCGGTAGACCTGCCGATCACGGGCCCACTCGGAAGTGCTATCGTGCGGACTGGATGGCTCGTTGAGTTTGGAGACCAGATCCCCCGCCTCACGTCGGCATACGTGGTGAAGAAGAGGTGACCCGTGTTCGACGAACTTGACGTTGTGAGGCTGCGTGGAGATCGCCCCGAAGACGGGTTGCGGGCCGGCGCCGAGGGCACTATCGTTCATGTGTTCACGCGGCCGAACACGGCGTATGAGGTGGAGTTCGCCGATGAAGACGGTCAAACCGTGGCGATGTTGCCGTTGACAGAAGACCAGTTCGATTTGGTCTGGAGTGTTCGTGCCGGCCGCCGCGTGGCGTCGCGCGCCGCCTGATCACCCCTCCACTGTCCCCCTGATCGCCAGCACCTTGGACGCCTCGATCCGGTCCTCGTCGAGGAAGGTGTCGCGGTAGCCGAAGAAGAAGCCGGGCGACGCCTGCAGCTTCTTCAGGATGGCGTCCTCCATCGCCAGCAGCGACTGCCACTGCCCTTCCAGGTCCGTCGTGAACTCGTGGACCGGCTGGCCGAAGTAGACCAGAACCTCGGTGCCGCGCTGCTGCAGGTTCGTGCCGTCGGCGATCTTGCTCGGCACGCTGCGGACCATCGGATAGTCGGCCGCCGTCATGTTCGCCTCGAAGCCGACCTTGCAGGTCGAGACGTGTTCCCCACGGGCGTGGGGTTGAACCAAAGACAACGAGCTGAAAGGCGTGCCAAGCCATTGCCTTCGTGCTGTGCGCGGTGCCACTGCTGCGGCGGTGGCGGCGCTTTCGCTGCTGGTCGGTTGCGTGAACCCGCTCGTCGCGGATGTCGGCGCTTGCAGGGCGCCGTGGTCCGAGCAGGCGGGGGACGCTTGGCAGCCGGGAGCGCTCGGCGCCCCGGAAATCGCCACCGTCTACGCGCCCAAGGCGCTCGTTTCCGGACGGCTGGATCTGGTGGTCGCCGCGCATCCGCTGGCGGCGCGGGCCGGCTTCGAAATGCTGGCACGGGGCGGCTCCGCGGTCGATGCCGCGATCGCCGTGCAGATGGTGTTGACGCTGGTCGAGCCGCAGTCCTCAGGCATCGGCGGCGGTGCCTTCATGCTCCACTACCGCGCGGCGGACGGCCGTCTGATTGCCTACGACGGCCGCGAGACCGCGCCCGCGGCGGCCACCGCGAACGATCTGCGCTGGGTCAGCGAGGCCGAGCGCCACCTGCCCCTGCCGAGCGCGCGCGCCTCGGGGCGCTCGATCGGCACGCCCGGCGTGCTGCGCATGCTCGAGCTGGCGCACCGCGAGGGCGGCCGGCTGCCCTGGGCGGCCTTGTTCGAGCCGGCGATCCGCATGGCCGACGAGGGTTTCCGGATCAGCCCGCGGCTGGCGAGCTCGATCGCCGCCAGCGCGAGCGAGCTGCAGCGTGACCGCGAGGCGCGCGCGCATTTTCTGCAGGCCGACGGGAGCCCCAAGCCGGTGGGCATGATGCTGCGCAGCCCGGCGCTGGCGCAAAGCCTCAGGGCGATCGCCGCCGGGGGAGCGGACGCGTTCTACCGCGGCGCGATCGCCGCGGACATCGTCGACGAGATTGCCGATACGAGCGGCGGCATCACCGCGGGCAAGACGACCCTGGCCGACCTCGCGTCCTACCGCGCGCTGCGGCGCGAGCCGATCTGCAGCGCGTACCGGGAGATCTACCTCGTCTGCGGCATGCCGCCGCCATCCTCGGGCGGGCTCGCGGTGGCGCAGGCGCTGGGCATCCTCGAGGCCTTCGACCTCGCGGCGCACAAGCCGGCAGCGCCCGATGCCGACGGCGGCAGGCCCGGCGTGATGGGCGTGCACCTGGTCGCCGAGGCCGAGCGCCTGGCCTTCGCCGACCGCGACCGCTACGTGGCCGACACCGACTTCGTCCCGCTGCCCGGCGGCAGCCCGGCGCGGCTGCTCGATCCGGCCTACCTGCGGCAGCGCGCGGCCCTCATCGACCCGGCGCGCAGCATGGGGCGCGCCCAGCCGGGTGCCTTCGACGGCGCGACGCATGGTCGCGCAGCGTCCGTCGACGAGCGCGGGACGACGCAGCTCAGCATCGTCGACCGCTACGGCGACGTCGTCTCGATGACCTCCTCGATCGAAGGCGCCTTCGGCTCTTTCCACATGACGCGCGGCGGCTTCCTGCTCAACAACCAGTTGACCGACTTCGCCGCGGTGCCGCTGGATGCACAGGGCCGGGCGGTGGCCAACCGCCTGCAGCCGGGCAAGCGACCGCGCAGCTCGATGGCGCCGACGCTCGTCTTTCGCCGCCGCTCCGACGGCAGCCGCGGCGCCTTCGTGATGGCCACCGGCTCGCCCGGCGGCGCGGCCATCATTCCCTACGTGGTGAAGACGCTCGTCGGCGTGCTCGACTGGGGGCTGGACGCGCAGCAGGCCAGCGCGCTGGTCGACTTCGGCGCCTTCAACACCCCGGCCACCTTCGTCGGTGGCGAGCACCCGAACGTCGACGCCCGCGATGACGGCCGTCACGACGCGCTGATCGAAGGTCTGCGCGCGCGCGGCCACCGCGTGCAGACGGCGGCACAGAGCAGCGGCATCGCCACCATCGTGCGCCGCGGCGGCAGCGACGAGCGGCCGCTCTACGAGGGTGGCGCCGACCCGCGCCGCGAGGGCGTGGCGATCGGGACGGCGATCGGGACGACGGTCGGGCAGCCTGCTCGCCTCAGCTCGCCGTAGCCGCGCGCACCGCGTTGCGGATGGCGCGCGCCACGGCCTCGGCGGCCATCGCGCCGAGCGCGCTCAGGTCGCCGCTGCGCCCGGTGCCGCCGGTGGCCAGCGCGAACAGCGTGTCGCCGTCGTGGACGGTGATCGGGTCGACGGCGCGCGAGAGGCCGTGGTGCGCGAGGCTCGCGAGCTTGTTCGCCTGCGCCTTGCTCAGTAGCGCGTCGGTGGCGACGACGCCTATCGTCGTCGCCATGCCCGACATGATCTGCATCGGCCCTTCTCCGGCCAGCAGCCGTTCGCGGGTCCGCACCGGCGCGCCGCCCGCTTCGCTGCGCGCGCCGGCCAGCACCTGCCCGTCCTCGCCGATCACGTCGCCGACCGCGTTCACGGCGACCAGCGCGGCGACGGTGAAGGCGCCGAGCCTGACCGACGCGCTGCCGATGCCGCCCTTCATCGCGCGCTCGGGGCCGAAGAGCTTGCCGACCGTGGCGCCGGCGCCCGCGCCGACGCTGCCCTGCGCCGGGGCCGCGGTGGACGCGGCGACGCAGGCGGCGTAGCCGTCGTCCGCGCCCGGGCGGATGCGCGCGTCGCCGACCCAGAGGTCGAAGAGCACCGCGGCCGGGACGATGGGCACGCGCGCGGGGCCGACGGCGATGCCGTGGCCGTGCTCGTCGAGCCAGCGCATCACGCCGCCCGCCGCATCCAGCCCGAAGGCGCTGCCGCCGGTGAGCAGCAGCGCGTGCACGCGCTCGACGGTGTTCTCGCTCTTCAGCAGATCGGTCTCGCGCGTGCCCGGCGCGCCGCCGCGCTGGTCGACGCCGCAGACCACGCCTTGCGGGCAGAGCACGACGCTGCAGCCGGTCGGACGGTCGCTGCGCGTGTGGTGGCCGACAGCAAGGCCGGCGACGTCGGTCAGGCTGCCGGGGTGGAGCTTGTTCATGCGAAGACGCCCGCGCTGTCCTGCATGCGCGCCGACACTTCGCCCAGGTGGTGCAGCGTGTCGCCGAAGTTCATTTCGAGCATGGTCAGGCGCTTGAAGTAGTGGCTGCCGAGGTATTCGTCGGTGACGCCGATGCCGCCGTGCAGTTGCACGCACTGCTGCCCGACGAAGCGCATCGAGTGGCCGAGCTGCACGCGCGCCTGGCTGATCGCGCGGCGGCGCTGTGCGCGTTCGCGTTCAAGCGTCAGCGTCGCGAAGTAGCTCATCGAGCGCCCGAGCTCGAGCTGCATCTTCACGTCGGCGATGCGGTGGCGCAGCGCCTGGAAGCTGGCGATGCTCACGCCGAACTGCTTGCGCGTGTTCATGTAGTCGACCGTGATCGCGGTCAGCTGCTCCATCAGCCCCACGGCTTCGGCGCATTGCGCGGCGATGCCGACGTCGACCGCGGCTTCGAGCGGCTCGAAGCCCCGCGCCGCGATCAGCGTCGCGAGGCTGTCCTGCAGCACGACCTCGGCCGCGCGAGCGCCGTCCTGCGTCGGGTAGCCGCGGACCTTCGCTGCCGTCTTTTCGACGAGGAAAAGACCGATGCCCGCCTCCTCGACCTCATCGCCCGAAATGCGCGCCGGCACGATGAAGGCGTCGGCCTCGTCGCCGGCCGGGACGACCGACTTGGCGCCGGTGAGCCTCCAGGCGCTGCCGTCCTGCCGCGCCCGCGTCTGCACCTGCGCGAGCCGGTAGCGCGCCGCCGCTTCCTGGTGCGCGAGCACGACGAGGGCCGAACCGTCGGCGACTCGCGGCAGCCAGGCCTGCTGCAGCTCGGGCGAAGCGGCCGTGAGCAGTGCCGGCGTGATCAGCGCCGCGTGCGCGTAGGGCGCGTTGACGAGGCCGCGGCCGAGCTCCTCCATCACCACCATCGCCTCGACGGCGCCAAAGCCCATGCCGCCCTGCGCTTCGGGGACCGCGAGGCCGGCCAGCCCAAGGCCGGCCAGTTCGGTGTAGATGAGCCGCGTGGCGCCGCCCGCGCGCGCGATCGCGTGGCGGCGATCGAAGGGGAAGCCCTTCTGAACCCAGCGCGCGACGGCTTCGCGCAGCGAGAGCTGTTCCGGCGTGAAATCGAAGTCCATCGTGTTCAGCTCCCGAGCACGGTCTGCGCGACGATGTTGCGCTGCACCTCGTTGGAGCCGCCGTAGATCGTCGTCTTGCGCATGTTGAAGTAGCTGCCGGCCAGCGGCATCAGCGTCATCGAGCCGACCGGGTCGCCCTGCCAGCCGGCGTCCATCGCCTCGTAGATGAAGGCGCGCACGAGCGGCCCGCCGGCCAGCATCATCAGCTCCGTATAGCGCTGCTGGATCTCGCTGCCGCGGATCTTCAGCAGGCCCGCCACGTCCAGGCTGCGGCTGCCGCTTCGTTCGGCCGAGAGCACGCGCAGCACCATCATCTCGAGCGCGACCACATCGACCTCGAGCCGCGCGATCCGGTCGCGAAAACGCAGGTCGTCCCACAGGCCTTGCGCGCGCGCGATGCGCTTCAGACGCTCCAGCTCGCGCTTGGTGCGGTTCACGTCGGCGATGTTGGTGCGCTCGTTGCCGAGCAGGAACTTGGCGTAGGTCCAGCCCTTGTTCTCCTCGCCGACGAGGTTCTCCACCGGCACCTCGACCTCGTCGAAGAAGACCTCGTTGACCTCGGGCTCGCCGTCCAGCAGCACGATCGGGCGCACGCTGACGCCGGGCGACTTCATGTCGATCAGCAGGAAGCTGATGCCGGTCTGCGGCTTGCCTTCGCTGCTCGTGCGCACGAGGCAGAAGATCCACTCGCCGTACTGGCCGAGCGTCGTCCAGGTCTTCTGACCGTTCACGATGTACTTGTCGCCGCGGCGCTCGGCACGGGTCTTCAGGCTGGCGAGGTCCGATCCCGAACCAGGTTCGCTGTAGCCCTGGCTCCACCAGACGTCGCCGCTGGCGATGCCGGGCAGGAAGCGCTGCTGCTGCTCCTTGCTGCCGAAGGCCATGATCACCGGCGCGACCATCACCGGGCCGAAGGGCGCCACGCGCGGCGCGCCGGCCAGCGCGCATTCCTCCTCGAAGAGGTGGCGCTGCACGGCGTTCCAGCCCGGGCCGCCGAACTCCCTGGGCCAGTTCCAGCCGAGCCAGCCCCGGCGGCCGAGGATGCGCGCCCAGCCCTGCAGATCCTCGCGCGTGAGGCGCAGCGCGTGGTGCACCTTGCGGCTGAGCTCGGCGGGCAGGTTCTCGGCCACCCACTGGCGCACCTCGGCGCGAAACGCCAGTTCCTCGGCGGTGAAGTTCAAGTCCATCGGCACTCCGGCTGCGGGTCGGGCATGGCGCTTCATTATCGATACGAACGCGCGACGAACGCGCGACGAACGCGCGCCGTCGCCCCTGCACAATCGGCGCGATGTCGCAGCCGCACGCAGTCGCCGGGACGGCGACGGACGCCCAAGCCTGCTCCTATCGCACCGTGGTGGCGGGCCTGGCGACGGGCCAACTGCTGGCCTGGGCGATCCTCTACTACGGCTTCGCCTCGCTGGTGCTGCCGATGATGCGGGAGCTCGGCTGGGCCAAGGCCACGCTGATGGGCGCCTTCACCGTGGCGCTGCTGGTGTGGAGTCTTGCCAACGTCGCGGTCGGTGCGGCGATCGACCGCGGCCACGGCCGCGCCGTGCTCAGCGGCGGCGCGCTGCTGGGAGCGCTGGGCTGCGCCTGCTGGGCGATGGCGCGCGAGCCGTGGATGCTCTACGCGGCGATGGTCCTCGTCGGCGCGGCGGCGGCGATGTCGCTCTACGACCCGGCGTTCGCCGTGCTGACCAAGCGCTACCCGACGCGCTACCGGCAGGCCATCACCTGGCTCACGCTGGTCGGCGGCTTCGCCAGCACGCTGTCCTTCCCCGCGGTGGCCGCACTCGTGCACGCGCTGGGTTGGCGCGCGACCTTGTTCGTGCTCGCCGCCGTGCTGGCGCTGGTCGTGGCGCCACTCTGCGCCTGGGTGCTGCGCGGCACCGCGACCCCGGCGCCGACGCCGCCTGCGGCCTTGCCGGGCCTGCGACACGCGAGTGCGCAAGTCGAGCGCCCGCCCCCGAGCGTCAGCTTGCACGCCGCGCTGCGCACGCCGGCCTTCTGGCAACTGGGCGCGGCGTTCACGCTGCTCGCCTTCATCGGCCCGGGGCTGTGGGCGCACATGATGCCGGCGCTGCAGGCCAAGGGGCTGAGCGAGCTGCAGGCGCTGTCGGTCCTCGTATGGATCGGGCCGGCGCAGGTGCTCGGTCGCTTCGCCTACGCCTGGGTCGGCCGCGGGCTCGCGCTGCATCGCCTGGGCATGCTCGTGACCGTGGCGATGCCGCTGGCGCTGCTGCTGCTTGCGCTGGGCGACGGCCTGTTCAGCGCCTGGCTCTTCGCCGCCGTCTTCGGGCTGGCCAACGGCCTGACGACGATCGTGCGCGGCAGCCTGCTGCCGCTGCACTTCGGCCACGCCCACATCGGCCGCATCGGCGGCGCCATGGCCACCCTCGCGCTCTCGGCCCAGGCCGCGGCACCGCTGGCCATCGCCGGCATGCTGCTGCTCGCGGGCGGCTACGTGCAAGTGCTGCTGCTGCTCGCCGTGCTCGGCGGCGTGGGCGCGGTGGTCTTTGCGCGGGTGAGCTCAGGGACTTCGTAATCGAGTGCAAGGATGGCCACAGGATGCCCGCCTGGGCGCGTCTGCGAAGGCTTCCTGAGACAGTTCTTGCGTCTGGAGACGGAGCCGCCTTGCCGACGACTGCCGGCGCCCGCGAAGATGAGCGGTTGACGGCACGCGTGAGGCGTCCTGTGTCGACGTGATCCGGCTGTCGCCGGGTGGCCGTGACGCCGCGCGCGAGCGGCTGGCCGGATCGCCGAGGCCGCGCCGGCAGCAGCCGACACCGTGCGTGCAGAAGAAAGAATCATCAAGGGAGGAGTGCTACGTCATGGGAGAGAGAGCCCGGAAGGACTTGGGGCGCGCGATGCGCCCCGGCATGCGCCAGCTTCTGCTGCAGCTTGCGGCGCTGGCGATGGCCGGCACACTGACCGCCTGCGGAGGTGGTGGCGGTGGTGGCGAATCTGCGGAGGCCAGCGCATCGCCCTCGCCGACGGTCGCAGGGGCGGCCGACGGCTTGCGGCTGCGGGCCTCGGCGCCCAGCTGGAACCAGGTGAGTCTGAGCTGGAACCCGCAGCAGGGAGCGTCCAGCTATCTCGTTCATGAAGGCCAGGATCCCCAGCCGCTGGCCAGGACGACCGATGCACAGTACCTGTTCGCCTCGGCCCGTCCGGGCGGCGCCTATCAGTATCGGGTCGTGGCAATCGATGCCCAGGGCAGGGAAGTGTCGCGATCGGAGGCGGTGCGGATCGTCACCCCGACGCTTGCTCCAGCCGCCCCGCAGGCGGTGAGCGAAGTCCGCGTCAGCGCCCGTGGGCTGGGGCACAAC
>CAUJJO010000155.1 GCA_963205125.1 Pseudomonadota bacterium
GCCGATCGCCGCACCGAGCATGCGCAGGCGGTTCTCCGGCGGCGGCAGCTCGCCCTCGGCGATGCGCCGCTGCGGCTTGAAGCGCCCCGGCAGGTGCGCGTAGGCGTAGAGCGCGATGCGGTCGGGGCGCAGCTCGCAGACTTGCGCGATCGTGCGCGCGAAGGATTCCGGCGTCTGCTTGGGCAGGCCGTAGATGAGGTCGGCGTTGATCGACTGGTAGTTCAGCTCGCGCGCGGCGAGCACGAGGTCGCGCACGCTCTCGAAGGACTGCACGCGATGCACGGCCACCTGCACTGCGGGGTCGAAATCCTGCACGCCGAAGCTGATGCGGTTGAAGCCCATGCGGGCAAGGCTTGCCAGGCGCTCGGGCGAGGCGGTGCGCGGATCGACCTCGATCGAGACCTCGGCCTCGGGCACGAGCTTGAAGGCCTGTCGCAGCGTGCCCATCAGGCCGCCGAGTTCCTCGTCGCTCAGGAAGGTCGGCGAGCCGCCGCCGAAGTGCAGCTGCGACACCGGCTTGCCGCGCCCGATCGCCTCGACGTGCAGGGCGATCTCGCGCTCGAGCACCTCGATGTACTCGCGCCCGCGCTCGTGGTGCTTGGTGATGATCGTGTTGCAGGCGCAGTAGTAGCAGACCTGCTCGCAGAAGGGGATGTGCAGGTAGAGCGACAGCGGCGGCACGCCGCCGACCATCGCCCCTTCGGCCCGCTGGCGCAGCGCCTGCGCGTACTCCGTCGGCCCGAAGGCCTCGACGAAGCGATCGGCCGTGGGGTAGGAGGTGTAGCGCGGCCCAGGGATGTCGAGCCGGCGGAGCAGGGACTCCGGAATGTCCATGAAGCGGGAAGGATGCGAAGAGGGGAAGGTCCAAGGGCGCGAGCCCGCATGCGTGGGCTCCCAGGGTGCGACTCTGCCAAAGTGCAGGCGAACCCCCTTGATGAGTCTCAAGCGTTCAGGGCATCATCGGATCAACGATAATCCTTGATCTAGGTTCAGCGCGTCGTCGGGGTCTCCCGACCCTCGCGCCGACATGTCCGGCACTTTCCGCGTGGCATCTCCCATGACCCAGACCGCAGCAGGCATCAAGCTCGAGCCCTTCAAGGTCGCCTGTGCGAGCTGCAACCTGCGCGAACTCTGCCTGCCGGTGGGCATGTCCAACGACCAGCTCGAGCGCCTGACGACGATGGTCGCGACCAAGCGGCCGGTGGCGCGCGGCGACATGCTCTTTCGTGCCGGCGACGCCTTCCAGTCGCTCTACGCGGTGCGCACCGGCTTCTTCAAGACCTGCGTCTCGTCCGAGGACGGGCGCGACCAGGTGACCGGCTTCCAGATGGCCGGCGAGCTGCTCGGCCTGGACGGCATCGGCACCGAGAAGCACACCTGCGATGCGGTGGCGCTCGAGGATTCGCAGGTCTGCGTCATCCCCTACTTCCAGCTCGAGGACCTGAGCCGCGAGTTCACCGACCTGCAGCGCCAGTTCCACAAGATCATGAGCCGCGAGATCGTGCGCGACCACGGCGTCATGCTGCTGCTGGGCAGCATGCGCGCCGAGGAGCGGCTGGCCGCCTTCCTGCTCAACCTGACGCAGCGGCTGCGCACGCGCGGCTTCTCGGCGACCTCGCTGGTGCTGCGCATGACGCGCGAGGAGATCGGCAGCTACCTCGGCCTCAAGCTCGAGACGGTCAGCCGCACCTTCTCGAAGTTCCAGGACGAGGGCATCCTCGAGGTCAAGCAGCGCCAGATCCGCGTGCTCGACCCGACCGCCCTGCAGGCACTCGTCAACAGCAGTTCGGCCTGAGCCCGCCCTTGGCCGCGCCGCGCTGCGGCGCGGCCGCTCAGCGCGGCGTCTCGTCGGGGGGGGTGGCGGCATGGTTGCGCGCCTTCAGCGCAGGCGCGTTCGCGCTCTGCGCACGCGCATCCGCATCCAGCACGTCGTCGGCGCCCTGCACGGCGATCGCCGCGGTCACGAGGCCGGCGACGACCACCGCCAGCGGCCCGCCGACCACCAGCCACATCACCCCGGTGCGCCACCAGGCCTGGTCGGCGGCCGGATGCAGGGGTGCGCGGGCGTGGTGCTTGCTCATGGGTCGGATGCGGGCTTGGCGCAGGGCGTGGCGGGGTGTGCCGGAAGCCGCAGCTTACTGCGCTGCGAGCCTGGTCGTGTGGGAGAGGCTCCAGACGTAGGCCGCCAGCACGTGCACCTGCTCGGGCGACAGGCGCGAGGCCTGCGGCGGCATCAGGTTGTTGCGGCCGTTGGTGATCGCGCCGATCACCGCGTCCTCGCCCCAGCCGTGCAGCCAGATCTTGTCGGTCAGGTTGGGCGCGCCCAGCGCCTGGTTGCCCTTGCCGTCGGCGCCGTGGCAGGCCGCGCAGACGACGAACTTCTCCTTGCCGAGTTGCGCCGCCACCGAGTTGTGCGGGCTGCCCGAGAGGCTGAGCACGTAGTTGGCGACGTTGCGCACGTCGGCCGCCGTGCCCACCGCCTCGGCCATCGGCGGCATCACGCCGTTGCGGCCCTGCGTGATGGTCTGCGTGATGTTCTCGAGCGTGCCGCCGTAGAGCCAGTCGTTGTCGGTCAGGTTCGGGAAGCCCTTGCTGCCGCGGCCGTCGGCCCCGTGGCAGGTGCTGCAGTTGTTGGCGAAGAGCCGCTCGCCGATGGCCATCGCCTGCGGGTCCTTGGCGAGTTCCTTGGCCGGCATCGACTGGAAGCGCGCGTAGAGCGGCGCCATCGCCGCGCGCGCCTTGTCCATCTCGGCCTGGTGCTGGCCGGTGCTGGTCCAGTTCAGGCTGCCGGCGTAGCTGCCCAGGCCCGGGTAGATCGCCAGGTAGATGCCCGAGAAGATCACGGTCAGGATGAACAGCCACACCCACCAGCGCGGCAGCGGGTTGTTCAGCTCGCGCAGGTCCTCGTCCCAGACGTGGCCGGTCGTGTTGTCGCCGGCCATCACCTTGCGCTTGCTGGCCACGGCCAGCAGCACCAGGCAGCCGACCAGGCCGGCGATCGTGACCACCGCCACGTACAGCGACCAGCCGCCGCTGACGAAATCGCTCATTGCTTCTCTCCTCCGGTTGCGGGGGCGCTCTGGGACTCCACGAAAGGCAGCTGCGCCGCCTCCTCGAACGCACGGCGGCGACGGGCCGACCAGGCCCACGCCACGATGCCGAGGAAGGCGAGCAGGCTCAGCACCGTGACCACGGAGCGCAGGTCGTTCACGTCCATCTTCGGATCCTCCGCCGCGGCCTACTTGACCGCGGTGCCCAGCACCTGCAGATAGGCGACGACGGCGTCCAGTTCGGTCTTGCCCTTGACCTCGTCCCCGGCCTTGTCGATCTGCTCGTCGCTGTAGGGCACGCCCAGGCGGCGCAGCGTGCGCATCTTGGGTGCCATGTCGGCCGGATCGATCATGCCGCGTTCGAGCCAGGCGTAGGCCGGCATGTTCGACTCGGGCACCAGGTCGCGCGGGTTGATCAGGTGGATGCGGTGCCACTCGTCGCTGTACTTGCCGCCCACGCGCTGCAGGTCGGGGCCGGTGCGCTTGCTGCCCCACAGGAAGGGCCGGTCGTAGACGAACTCGCCGGCCTTGCTGTAGCTGCCGTAGCGCAGGGTCTCGGAGCGGAAGGGCCGCACCATCTGCGAATGGCAGCCGACGCAGCCCTCGCGGATGTAGACGTCGCGCCCGGCGAGCTGCAGCGGGGTGTAGGGCTGCACGTTCTCGAGCGGCTGCGTGGTCGAGCGCTGGAAGAACAGCGGCACGATCTCGACCAGGCCGCCGACGGAGACCGTCAGCAGCACGAGCACGATCATGAGGAAGTTGCTGGTCTCGATCTTCTCGTGACCGACGGGGGCATGGTTGGCCATGGCTGTGTGTTCTCCGTCTTCGCGTTCAGGCGTGCGCCGGCACCATCGGGATCGGCGCCTCCACGACCTTGCCGTTGCGGATCGTCATCACCACGTTCCACGCCATCAGCAGCATGCCGGTGAGGTAGAGCAGGCCGCCGGCCAGCCGGATCACGTAGAAGGGGAAGGTCGCCTTCACGCTCTCGACGAAGCTGTAGACCAGCGTGCCGTCGGGGTTGATGGCGCGCCACATCAGGCCCTGCATGACGCCTGCGATCCACATCGCGGCGATGTAGAGCACGATGCCGATGGTGGCGATCCAGAAGTGCAGCTCGACCGCGCGCATGCTGTACATCTGCTTGCGCCCGAACATGCGCGGGATCAGGAAGTACATCGAGCCGATCGAGATCATGCCGACCCAGCCCAGCGCCCCGCTGTGCACGTGGCCCACGGTCCAGTCCGTATAGTGGCTGAGCGCGTTGACCGTCTTGATCGACATCATCGGCCCCTCGAAGGTCGACATGCCGTAGAAGGACAGCGAGACGATCAGGAACTTCAGGATCGGGTCGTCACGCAGCTTGTACCAGGCACCCGAGAGCGTCATGATGCCGTTCATCATGCCGCCCCAGCTCGGCGCCAGCAGCACCAGCGAGAACACCATGCCGACGCTCTGCGCCCAGTCCGGCAGCGCGGTGTAGTGCAGGTGGTGCGGGCCGGCCCACATGTAGGTGAAGATCAGCGCCCAGAAGTGGACGATGGACAGGCGGTAGCTGTAGACCGGACGCTCCGCCTGCTTGGGGATGTAGTAGTACATCATCCCGAGGAAGCCGGCGGTGAGGAAGAAGCCCACCGCGTTGTGGCCGTACCACCACTGCACCATCGCGTCCTGCACGCCGGCGTAGGCGCTGTAGCTCTTGGTCAGGCTCACCGGCAGCGCCGCGCTGTTGACGATGTGCAGCAGCGCGATGGTCAGGATGTAGCCGCCGAAGAACCAGTTGGCGACGTAGATGTGGCGCACCTTGCGGATGCCCAGGGTGCCGAAGAAGACCACCGCGTAGGCGACCCAGACGACGGCAATCAGCACGTCGATCGGCCACTCGAGCTCGGCGTACTCCTTGCTGCTCGTCATGCCCATGGGCAGCGTGATCGCCGCCAGCACGATCACCAGTTGCCAGCCCCAGAAGGTGAACATCGCCAGGCGGGGCATGAACAGCCGCACCTGGCTCGTGCGCTGCACGACGTGGTAGCTGGTGGCAAACAGCGCGCAGCCGCCGAAGGCGAAGATGACGGCGTTCGTGTGCAGCGGCCGCAGGCGGCCGTAGCTCAGCCACGGAATGCCGAGGTTCAGCTCGGGCCAGGTGAGCTGGGCGGCGATGATCACGCCCACCAGCATGCCGACGATGCCCCACAACACGGCGGCCAGCGCAAAGGCGCGCACCGGGGCGTCGTAGTACACCGGCTGGCCCGGTGCCTCATTGCTTGCCATTGGCTTTCTCCTCAGGACTTGTCGGACTTCTCGGACTTCTCGGACTCATGGGACTTCTGGAACTTCCGGAACCCTTGCGACGGATCGGATTCTTCGCGATCGGGCACAAATGATTGTTCGGGCGCTCCCTTACGCGACTCTTGACTGGACTCAACGATAACCCTTTCATCGTCGAGGATTCGCTCGCCCTCGCGCTCGACGTCCTCGAACTGCCCGCGCCCGAGCGCCCAGCCGAAGAGGCCGAGGATCAGGATCACCAGCACCGCGGACAGCGGAATGAGCAGGTAGAGGATGTCCATCGCAGGTCCGGCGGGCTTCAGCGCGCCGCGCGCAGCGCGTTGAGGATCACGAACAGCGAGCTCGCGGCCATGCCCAGGCCCGCCGCCCAGGGCGGCAGCCAGCCCAGCAGTGCCGCCGGAATGCAGGCGGCGTTGTAGATCGCGGCCCAGGCCATGTTCTGCCGCACGATGCGCATCGTGCGCGTGGCCACCAGGCGGGCGAGAACGAGGTCGGCAGGGCGGCTGCCGACGACCACCGCATCGGCCTGGGTGCGCGCCACTAGCGCCCCCTGCCCCATCGCCAGCGAGACATCGGCGCGCGCCAGCACCGGCGCGTCGTTGACGCCGTCGCCCACCATCAGCACCTTGGCGCCGGCGGCCTGCGCGGCCGCCACGCAGGCCAGCTTGCCCTCGGGCGAGGCCTCGCCGATGGCGGCGTCCAGCCCCAGCCGGTCGGCCATCGCCTGGGCACGCGAACGCTCGTCGCCGCTCAGCAGCGTCAGGCGCAGGCCCAGCGCGCGCAGTTGCGCCATCGCCTGCGCGGCACCCTCGCGCACGCTTTCCTCCAGCTCGAAGCCCGCCAGCGCCCGCCCATCGCAGGACAGCCAGACGCGGACCTGCGGCAACGGCGCCTCACCCTGCCCGCCGACGAAGCCCCAGGCGCCCAGGCGCCAGCGGCGGCCCTGCGCGTCGCTGCCGGCCAGGCCCTGTCCGCCCTGCTCGGCGAGGTCGCGCCAGGCGCCCTCACCGCCGCCCTCACCGCCGCCCTCACCGCTGCCTCCACCGCCGCTTCCCGCCAGCGTCCGCGCCAGGGGATGCTGCGACCACTGCGCCAGCGACGCGGCGCGCGCGTGCGCCGCGGCCGCGCCCAGCCCGGCCCCGGGCAGGAGATGGACTTCGCGCAAGCGCAGGCTGTCCTCGGTCAGCGTGCCGGTCTTGTCGATGAACGCCTGCTGCACCGCGGCCAGCGTCTCGATCGCCTCCAGCCGCTGGAAGACGACGCCGCGCCGCGCGAGGCCCCCGGCCGCGGCCACCAGGGCCGCGGGCGCGGCCAGCGAGAACGCACAAGGGCAGGTGACGATGAGCACCGCCACCGCGACCCACAGCGCGCGCGAGGGGTCGATGAAGCTCCACGCCAGCGCGCCGAGCGCAGCCAGCCCGAGCACGCTCCAGAGGAAGACGCCGGCCCAGCGATCGGCCACGCGCGCCGAGGCCGGGCGCTGGCTCATCGCCTCGCGCATCATCGTCACCAGCGCCTCGAAGCGCGTGTCGGCGCCAACCCGCTGCACGCGCATGAGCACCGGTGCGCCGACGTTGAGGCTGGCGGCGATGACGAGATCGCCCTCGCCCCGCGGCTGCGGCTCGGACTCGCCGCTGAGCAGCGCCTCGTCCACGCGCGTGCGCCCCTGCAGCACGACGCCGTCGGCCGGGAAGGCCTGCCCGAGCGCCACGCGCAGCTCGTCGCCCGGGCGCAGCCGGCGCACGCTCACCGTCTCCCACGTGCCGTCGCCCGCGCGGCGCTGCACCGTCTCCGGCAGGCGCGCAAGACTACGCTCCAGATCCTCCGCGGCGCGGTGGCGCGCTCGCAGCTCGAGGTAGCGTCCGCCCAGCAGGAAGGCCAGGAACATCGTCAGCGAGTCGAAGTAGACCTCGCGGCCGAAGACGCCGCCGGGGTCGAAGGTCGCGCCCATGCTGCCGAGGAAGGTCACCGCCAGCGCCAGCGCCACCGGCACGTCCATGCCGATGCGGCGCGCGCGCAGCTGCGTCCAGGCGCCGCGAAAGAAGGGCCCGGCCGAGAACGCCATCACCGGCAGCGTGATGAACCAGGCCGCCCAGTTCAGCAACTGGCGCAGGTCGGCGCCCAGCTCGTCGCCGCGGGCGACGTAGCTCGGCGTCGCGAACATCATCACCTGCATCGCGCAGAAGCTGGCGACGAAGAAGCGCCACAGCGCCTGGCGATGCTCGCGCCGACGCAACGCG
Organism: Pseudomonadota bacterium; assembly: GCA_963205125.1. Classification (GTDB taxonomy): domain Bacteria; phylum Pseudomonadota; class Gammaproteobacteria; order Burkholderiales; family Burkholderiaceae_C; genus Rubrivivax. The sequence continues at coordinate 7,580 of CAUJJO010000155.1, forward strand.
CGCGCAGGCGCGACCGCGTCGGGCACCGCGTCGTAGCCGGCGGCGCGCACCGCGGCGATCAGCGCCGACAGCCGCGTGCGCGCCGGGTCCCAGCGCACGGTGGCGCGTTGCGTTGCGGCGACGACGTTCGCCTCGATCGCGCCGCCCGCGCCCCGCAGCGCGTGCTCGAGCGTGCCCGCGCAGGCCGCGCAGTACATGCCCGAGAGCTGCAGCCAGGATTCGGCCAGCCGCTCACCGCCCGGGCCGCTCAGCCAGCGCGTGCAACGCTCCTGCTCGAGCGGATCGTCCAGCGGATCGTCCAGCGGGTCGGCCTGCGGGTCGTCCCGCAGGATCGAGGCCGCCGCCGGCATCACGGTGCCCCCGCCCGGCGCGGCGCTTCGATAATGCCGCCCGAACCGCCCCACGATGCCATGTCCGACCCGAATTCCACGCTGCGCAGCACCCTCATCGCCCTGGTCCTCACGGCCGCCCTGCCAGCCGCCGCGCTGGCGCAGGACCGCCCCCAGCCGCGATTGCAGACCATCGAACTTACGGCAGGCATGCACCTCATCCGCGCCGAGGTCGCGCAGACGCCGCAGCAGCAGGCCACCGGAATGATGTTCCGCACCGCGATGGGCGCCAACGAGGGCATGCTCTTCGTCAACGAGCAGCCCGGCGTGCGCTGCTTCTGGATGCGCAACACGCTGCTGCCGCTGGCGATCGCCTTCATCGCCGACGACGGCCGCATCGTCAACATCGCTGAGATGCAGGCACGCAGCGACGACTCGCACTGCTCGGAGCAGCCGGTGCGCTTTGCCCTCGAGATGCCCAAGGGCTGGTTCGCCAAGCGCGGCATCGCGCCGGGCAGCAAGCTGCGTGGCTCGCCCTTTCGGCCCTGAGCGCCCGCGGGCAAGCCGCGGGCGGACGGCCGACGGTCAGGCGAAGTTCGCGGCCGCGAAGTCCCAGTTCGCCAGCTTGTCGAGGAAGGTCTCGACGTACTTCTGGCGCAGGTTGCGATAGTCGATGTAGTAGGCATGCTCCCACACGTCGACCGTCAGCAGCGCCTTGTCCGCGGTGGTCAGCGGCGTTCCGGCCGCGCCGGTGTTGACGATGTCCAGGCTGCCGTCGGCCTTCTTCACGAGCCAGGTCCAGCCCGAGCCGAAGTTGCCCACCGCGCTCTTCACGAAGGCCTCGCGAAACGCCGCGTACGAACCCCACCTGGCCGTGATCGCCGCGCCCAGCGCGCCGCCGGGCTCGCCGCCGCCCGCGGGCTTCATGCCGTTCCAGAAGAAGCTGTGGTTCCAGACCTGCGCGGCGTTGTTGTAGATGCCGCCGGAGGACTTGCGGACGATGTCCTCGAGCGACATCGCCTCGAACTCGGTGCCCTTCTGCAGGTTGTTCAGGTTCACCACGTAGGCGTTGTGATGCTTGCCGTGGTGGTACTCGAGCGTCTCCCGGCTGTAGTGCGGGGCGAGCGCGTCGATCGCATACGGAAGGGCGGGCAGCTTGTGTTCCATCTCTTCTCCTCGGGTGTTCGTGCGGCCAGCGCGCCGCGGGGAAAAAGATTCTAGGTGGCCCCCTCGGCGCCGGCAGGGCGCGGCGGAATACCCTTGCCCCCGGCGCTCGGCGCAGCCGGCACGCCTGACCCATCCGACCCACTCGACCCACTCGACCCGCCCGACCCGCTCGGCACGTCCGGCCCATTCTGCACACGCGGCGGCGCGGGCGCCTCCACGGCCTCGATGCGCGCGCGCGCGGCTCCGTCGGCCCAGACCGCGCGCACGCGGTCCCCGGCAGCGACCGCGCCCACCGTGACCACCGCGCGGCCCTGCTCGTCCTCGACCCAGGCGTAGCCACGGCGCAGCACGGCCTGCGGGTCGAGTGCCTGCAGGCGGTCGGCCTGCGCCGCCAGCCGCGCCGAGGCGAGCGCGAGCGACGCCTGCGCGCCGCGCTGCAGGCGCGCTGCGTGCTGCGCAAGCGCCAGCGCGTACCCCCGCCGCTGCATGCCGAGCGCCGCCCGCAGCCGCGACTCGAGCGCCCGCTGGCGCTCGTGCTGTGCAGCCACCGCCGCCGCCGCCGGGCCCAGGCGCAGGGCCGCGGCGTCCAGGCGCTGCGCCTGGCGGTCGAGTTGTCGCCGCAGCGCGCGCTGCAGGGCCATCTCCCGCTGCAGCAGCGCCGCAAGGAGCTGCGCCTGCTCGGGCGCCACCAGCTCGGCCGCCGCGGTGGGCGTGGGTGCGCGCAGGTCGGCGGCGAGGTCGGCCAGCGTCACGTCCGACTCGTGGCCGACGCCGCAGACGACCGGCCGGGTGCAGGCCACCACCGCGCGCACGACGCGCTCGTCGTTGAAGGCCCAGAGGTCCTCGAGGGCGCCGCCGCCGCGCACCAGCAGCACGGCATCGACCCCGGCGAGGGTGCCCGCGCACTGCAGCGCATCGGCCAGCGCGGGCGGCGCCTGCTCGCCCTGCACGGGGCTGGCCACGAGCACCAGCTCGACCTGCGGCGCGCGTCGGCGCAAGGCCGTCATGACGTCGTGCCAGGCGGCAGCCTGCGGCGAGGTGACGACCGCGACGCGGCGCGGGTACGGCGGCAGCGGCCGCTTGCGCGCCGCGTCGAAGAGGCCTTGCGCCTGCAGCCGCGCGCGCAGGCGCAGGAACTCCTCGTACAAGGCGCCGGCGCCGAGCCGGCGCATGCCCTCGACGATGAGCTGCAGTTCGCCGCGCGGTTCGTAGACGCCGATGCGTCCGCGCAGCTCGACCTGCATGCCGTCGGCCGGCGCGAAGTCCAGCAGCGCCGCGGCGCGGCGGAACATCGCGCAGCGCAGCAGCGCGGGGGCACCGTCGGCATCCTTGAGCGCGAGGTAGCAGTGGCCGCTGGCGGCGCGGCTGAAGCCCGAGATCTCGCCGCGCACGGCCACGGCGCCCAGCCGCGCGGCCAAGGCGTCGCCGGCCGCCAGCAGCAGCGCGGCGACGCCCCAGACCGGCCGCGCGCCCTCGCGCTGCATGGGCTCAAACATCGCGCAGGCGCAGACTGCGACCGGGCCGGTCGTCCACAGCCCGCATGCCGCGGGCGTGCCACGGGCCATATCCGCTCAAACGCACCATGAATCGTCGCAAGTCATTGAAATATCGAATGAAACAGGCACATCATCGACGCCCGCGGCGTCTCTGCCCCGGGTCGACCCCAGCCGCGCACAGAGTCCATGGCGACTTGCCCACATGTTTATCCACAGCCTGGGCCGCGGCCTCGCCGGTCGGACGGCACGCAGGCGTCTCGCCCGCGCGACGGCTGCGGATGTAAGCAGCCGCAGCACGCCGGGGCGGCGGCAAAGGCATCGGACATAATGCGCCGGCTCTTCGTGCCGCCCTTGACGCCCTGGCCTCGCTGGCGCGGATTGCCGCGGCTGGCGCCTGGCACCCAACGTACGCAACACCTTGTTTTCCATCATACAAGCGGCCGGTTGGCCGATCTGGCCGCTGATCCTGTGCTCCGTGGTGGCGCTGGCGCTGGTCATCGAGCGGCTCTTCAACCTGCGCCAGAGCGTCGTGGCGCCGCCGCGCCTGCTCGACGAAGTGCTTGGCCTCATGCGCCAGCAACTGCCCTCGGCCGAGGTGCTGGCCAAGCTCGAAGCCAACTCGGTGCTCGGCGGCGTGCTGGCCGCGGGCATCCGGGCGGTGGCCGGCAACCCGCATCTGGGCGAGGACGAGCTGCGCCAGGCCTTCGAGAACGCCGGCCGGCGCGCCGTGCACGGGCTCGAGCGCTACCTGAACACGCTCGGCACGATCGCCACCGCAGCACCACTGCTGGGCCTGCTGGGCACGGTGGTCGGCATGATCGAGATCTTCGGTTCGCAGGCGCCCAGCGGCAGCGCGGGCAGCAACCCGCAGCTGCTTGCGCACGGCATCTCGGTGGCGCTCTACAACACCGCCTTCGGCCTCATCATCGCCATCCCTGCGCTGATGTTCTACCGCTGGTTCCGGGGTCGCGTCGACGAGTTCCAGCTCGGCCTCGAGCTCGCGGCGGCCCAGATGCTGCCGCAGCTCATGCGCTTTGCGGTGCGCGGCAGGCCCGTCGGCGGTTGAGGCGCCATGCGTTTCGGTCGACGCCGCGACGAGGAGCCGGAGATCAACCTGATCCCGTTCATCGACGTGCTGCTGGTGGTGCTGATCTTCCTCATGCTGTCGACGACGTATTCGCGCTTCACCGAGCTGCAGGTCAACCTGCCCTCGGCCAGCAGCGAGCCGATGCGCGAGCGGCCCGGCGAGGTGATCGTCTCGGTGGCCGCCGACGGTCGCTACGCCGTCAACCACCAGCTCGTCGAAGGGCGCAGCGTCGAGCTGCTCACCGCCGAGCTGCGCAAGGCCGCGGGCAACCGCGACGACGCGGTGATCATCATCTCGGCCGACGCCACGGCCGCGCACCAGTCGGTCATCAACGTGCTCGACGCCGCGCGCCGCGCCGGCCTGCAGCGGCTGACCTTCGCGACCCAGACGGGCGGCAACGGCGCGCGCTGACGCGGCGCGCCGTTCACCCGCAGGACGCCCGGGCAAGGCGCGCGAGCGGACCGCAGGCACGCCGGGCGCACGCAGGAATCGCTCGATGAGCCGCCTGCGCGAGCGCCTGCTGCAGCACTGGTTCGGCCGCGCGCGTGGCGGCCTGCTGGCGCGGGTCCTGCAGCCCCTAGCGGCCCTCTACGGCGTGCTGCAGGCCTGCGATCGACGCCGCCGCGAGCGCCGCGCGCGCGCGCTGCAGCAGCCCGCGGTGCCGGTCATCGTCGTCGGCAACCTCGTCGTCGGCGGCGCGGGGAAGACGCCGGTGGTGATCGCCCTCGTGCAGGCGCTGCAGCAGGCCGGCTGGCGGCCCGGCATCGTCTCGCGCGGCTACGGCCGCCGCAGCGCGGGCTTGCAGGCGGTGGACGCGAACGCGCGCGCCGACGCCGTCGGCGACGAGCCGCTGCTGATCCACCGGCGCACGGGCGCGCCGGTCCACGTCGGCCGCGACCGCCGCGCCGCGGCACTCGCCCTGCTGCAGCGTCACCCCGACGTGAATGTCGTCATCGCCGACGACGGCCTGCAGCACCGCGAGCTGCGCCGCGAGATCGAAGTCGTGGTCTTCGACGAGCGTGGCCTGGGCAACGGCCGCCTGCTGCCCGCCGGGCCCTTGCGCGAGCCGCCGCCGCCGCAGCCCGGACCGCGCATGCTCGTGCTCTACAACCACCCGGTCGCAAGCACCGCCTGGCCCGGTGTCGTCACGAGCCGCCGGCTCGGCGCGGCCTGGCCGCTGGCCGCCTGGCGGGCCGGCGACGCCCGCCGGGCACAGCCCCTGGCCGCGCTGCGCGGACGCCGGCTGCTGGCCGTGGCCGGAATCGCGGTGCCCGAGCGCTTCTTCAGCGCGCTCGAAGCCGCGGGCCTGCAGATCGAACGCCTGCCGCTGCCCGACCATTTCGCCTACGGCGCCTTGCCGCCCTGGCCGGCGTCGACGCGCGAGATCGTCACGACCGAGAAGGACGCCGTCAAGCTCGCGCTCCCCGCAGCCGATGGCGTGGACGCGCCGGCCATCTGGGTCGTCGGGCTAGACTTGGCGCTGCCCGCCGAGTTCACCGCCGCGCTGCGGGCGCGCCTTGCCCTCGGCAGGGAGCGCGCAGCCGTCGACGCATCGCCATCCGCCTGACGCCATGAGCCTGGACCACCGTCTTCTGTCGCTGCTCGTCTGCCCCTTGTGCAAGGGCCCGCTGGAGCTGCTGCGCGACGCCGAACAGCGCCCGCGCGAGCTCGCCTGCATGGCCGACCGGATCGCCTTCCCGCTGCGCGACGGCGTACCGGTGATGCTCGAGGGCGAGGCCCGCGCGCTGAGCGAGGCCGAGCTCGAGGCCCGCGAGCCGCGCGCGTGAGCTTCACCGCGCTGATCCCGGCGCGGCTGGCGTCGACGCGGCTGCCGCGCAAGCCGCTGGCCGACCTCGGTGGCCTGCCGATGGTCGTTCGCGTCGCGCAGCGCGCCGCGCTCTCGGGGGCCGCGCGCGTCGTCGTCGCGGCCGACGACGCGGCGATCGTCGAGGCCTGCCGCAGCCACGGCGTGCAGGCGCTGCTCACCCGCGTCGACCACGCCAGCGGCAGCGACCGCCTCGCCGAGGCCTGCGCGCTGCTGGGCCTGGACGGTGACGACCTCGTCGTCAACGTGCAGGGCGACGAACCGCTGATCGACCCGGAACTCATCGCGCATACGGCCGCGCTGCTCGAGCAGCGCCCCGACTGCGTGATGGCCACCGCCGCGCATCCGATCGACGATCCGGCGGACTTGCGCAACCCGAACGTCGTCAAGGTCGTGCTCGACTCGCAAGGGCGCGCGCTCTACTTCAGCCGCGCCGGCATCCCGCACTGGCGCGACGCCCCGTCGGCCGACGCCCTGCCGGCGCAGCAGGCGCCGCTGCGCCACGTCGGCCTCTACGCGTACCGGGCGGCCTTCCTGCGGCGCTTCCCCGCGCTGCCGCCTGCGCCGCTGGAGCACATCGAGGCCCTCGAGCAGCTGCGCGTGCTCTGGCATGGCGAGCGCATCGCCGTGCACCTGAGCGCCAGCGCGCCCGGCATCGGCGTCGACACCCCCGAGGACCTCGAGCGCGTACGCCGCCTGCTCGCCTGAATGCGCGGTTGAATGCTCGCCCAGGCGGCGGCGCGAAGGGCCGTCGCGTCAGCAAGTCGCAAGAAGCTGCGTGCTATTCTCGACCGCAGAGATCGACGGCAGCCGAGCGCGCTTCGGGTTCTTCTGCCGGGTCGAGCGGAATCACGAATCCGGAGGAAGACATGAGACTCATCCTGTTGGGCCCGCCCGGGGCCGGCAAGGGCACGCAGGCCACGCAGATCTGCCGGAAGTACGGCATCCCGCAGATCTCCACCGGCGACATGCTGCGCGCGGCCGTCAAGGCCGGCACGCCGCTGGGCGTCGCAGCCAAGAAGGTGATGGACGCCGGCGGCCTGGTCAGCGACGAGATCATCATCGGCCTGGTGAAGGAGCGCATCGCGCAGGCCGACTGCGCCAAGGGCTTCCTCTTCGACGGCTTTCCGCGCACCATCCCGCAGGCCGACGCGATGAAGGCCGCGGGCGTCAAGCTCGACGCCGTGCTCGAGATCGACGTGCCCGACGAGGCGATCATCGAGCGCATGAGCGGCCGCCGCGCGCACCTGCCCTCGGGCCGCACCTACCACGTCAAGTTCAACCCGCCCAAGGTCGAGGGCAAGGACGACGTCACCGGCGAGCCGCTGGTGCAGCGCGACGACGACAAGGAAGAGACCGTGCGCAAGCGCCTCGCGGTCTACCAGCAGCAGACGCGCCCGCTCGTCGACTACTACTCCGCCTGGGCCGCCACCGGCGACGCGCAGGCTCCACGCTACGCGCGCATCAGCGGCAGCGGCAGCGTCGAGGAAATCACCGCGCGCGCCTTCGCGGCGCTGGGCTGACGAACCGCGGGCCGGCCCTGCCGCGATTGCGGCGTGGGCAGGGC
>CAUJJO010000156.1 GCA_963205125.1 Pseudomonadota bacterium
GCGGCGTCGAGCGCGTCGAGCGTGGCCGCCTGGGCGCCGGGCAGCGCGAGGTAGGCCGCACGCGCGCGGGCGATCGGATCGTCGTGCAGGGCCGCGGCCAGTTCGTCCGCGTCGCGGTAGGCGGCGGCGTCGACGGAGACATGGCCCTTGACGCGGTAGGTCAGCGCGTGCAGCAGCCGCGGGCCCTGGCCGGCGCGCACCTCGGCGACGAGGCGGCCGGCGCTTGCGTGCACGGCCAGCACGTCGTTGCCGTCGACGCGCTCGCTCGCGATGGCCAGCGCCGCGGCGCGGGCGCTGGCGCCCTCGCCGGCGGTCATCGCGTCGCTTGCGGTCGTCGCGCTCCAGCGGTTGTCCTCGCAGACGAAGAGCACCGGGAGCCGGTAGACCTGCGCCCAGTTCAGCGCCTCGAGGAAGGGGCCGCGGTTGATCGCGCCGTCGCCGAAGAAGCAGGCGGTGATCGCGTCGCGGCGCTGCAGCTTCTGCGCGTGCGCGGCACCGACGGCGATCGGCAGGCCGGCGGCGACGACGCCATTGGCTCCGAGCATGCCGACCGAGAAGTCGGCGATGTGCATGGAGCCGCCCTTGCCGCCGTTGAAGCCGCTGGCGCGGCCGTGCAGCTCGGCCATCATGCGCGCGAGGTCGGCGCCCTTGGCCAGCGTGTGGCCGTGGCCGCGGTGGGTGGAGGTGAGGTAGTCCGCGCGCCGCAGATGGGCGCAGACGCCCGCGGCCACCGCCTCCTGCCCGGTCGAGAGGTGCAGCGGCCCGCGCACCGCGGCGTGGCCGTGCGCGGCCTCGCCGAAGGCGCTGACGCCGCCCTGGCTGGCGGCCTCGGCGGCGTCCTCGAAGCAGCGGATGCGCCGCATCATCCGGTAGAGCGCGGCCAGCCTGGACAGATCCTCGTTCACGGTTGCGCGGGCCTTGCGTGCCAGGTGGATGGGCTGATGGCGCTCATTCTAGGGGGCTGCCCGTCGCGTTCCGGCGAGCCCGAAGGCGCACTCGAACGCCCCTCGAACGCCGCTCGAACGCCTGGCGGGCGCGTGGAGCACGTCGTCAGGACTGGCCCCGGTTCTCATGAATCACTTCGCGATTCCTCTTCAAGCGCTTGTTTTTGAAGGACTAATCGTGTGCGGTTCCCGGCATCGAGGCTAAGTAATTGATTCCGCTGGGTTTTTCGACAGTGGGCCGTTGACCGCCGCCGCCGCCTTCGGGTACATTGCAGCTTAGTGGCGGGAAGTGGCACAAAGTGGCGGGATATCGCGGCGGACCGGTGGTCAAGGTGGACGAGAAGGGGCGGGTGACCGTGCCCTCGAAGTTCGCTGCCGCGCTCAAGGAATCCGTCGCCGGCCAGATGGTGGTGGCCAAGTCTCCCGACGGCTGCCTCTCGCTCTACCCGCTGCCGGTGTGGGAGCAGTTCGAGGCCGACATGCGCGCCTGGCCCTTCGAGATGGACGGCTGGCGGCGCCTCTACATCGGCTCGGCGACGGACGTCGAGCTCGACGGCTCCTCGCGCGTGAACATCCCGCCCGAGCTGCGCAAGTGGGCCGGCCTCGAGCGCGAGGTGAAGTTCATGGGCGTGGGCGCGTACTTCGAGCTCTGGGATCACGCCCGCTACGACGAGCGCGAGGCGCAGATGCTGGCCGGCCTGCGCCCCGAGACGCTGCAGAAGGCCGTCATCCGGTGAGGCAAGCGATGAGCACGGGCCTGCACCAGACCGTGCTGCTCGCCGAGGCCGTCGAGGCGCTCGTCACGCAGCCCGATGGTCTTTACGTCGACGGCACCTTCGGTCGCGGCGGCCACGCGCGCGCGCTGCTGCAGCGGCTCTCGCCCGCGGGGCGGCTCGTGGCCTTCGACCGCGACCCCGAGGCCGTCGCTGCCGCGGCTGCCATCACCGATCCGCGCTTCGTCATCGTGCACGCGAGCTACGCCGAGATGGGCCAGGCGCTGGCCGCGCGCGGCGTGCTGCGGGTCAGTGGCGTGCTGCTCGACCTGGGCGTGAGCAGCCCGCAGCTCGACACCGCCGCGCGCGGCTTCAGCTTTCGCTTCGACGCGCCGCTGGACATGCGCATGGACCCGACCCGCGGCGAGACGGCCGCGGACTTCCTCGCCCGCGCCGACGAGCGCGACATCAGCTGGGTGCTCGAGAACCATGGCGAAGAACGGTTTGCTCGGAAGATTGCGCGTGCGCTTGTTGCTCGCCGCGAGGGCGGGTCTCCCGTTCGAAGCACCGGCGAGCTGGCCGCACTCGTGGCTGGCATCGTCAAGACCCGCGAGCCGGGCCAGGACCCTGCCACGCGCACGTTTCAAGGCCTTCGGATTCATGTCAACGCCGAGCTCGAGGCGCTCGAGCAGGGGCTGAACGCGGCGCTGGCGCTGCTGGCGCCGGGCGGGCGGCTGGTGGTGATCAGCTTTCACTCGCTCGAGGATCGCATCGTCAAGCGCTTCATCGCGCGCGAGAGCCGCGACGAGGTCGACCGCCGCGTGCCGATGGCCCCGGCGCGCGCGCTGCGCCTGCGCGCGCTTGGCCGCGTGCGGCCGCAGGCGGCCGAGTGCCGCGCCAACCCGCGCGCGCGCTCGGCGGTGATGCGCGTGGCCGAGCGCACGGAGGCCGCGTGATGCCGGCGAGCAAGGCGCTTGCGCTGCTGCTGCTGGCCGGGCTGATCGGCTCGGCGCTCTTCCTCGTCAACGTCTCCTACGAGGCGCGGCGCCTCTTCACCCTGCTCGACCGCGCGCAGGCGCAGGGGCGGCTGCTGGACGCCGACGCGCGGCGCCTGGACGCCGAACGGCAGGCGCAGGCCACGCACCTGCGCGTGGAGCGCGTGGCGCGCGAGAAGCTGCAGATGCGCAGCGCCACGCCCGCCGTGACGCTGTACGTGGCCGATCCGGCCGCTTCGGCTGTTTCGGCCGCTGCGGCCGCGCCGGCTGCTGCGGGAGCGACGCGATGAAGCTGCGTCGCGCCCGCGCCCGCGCCAACGCCGCCGAGCGCCGCGTCAACTACGCCACCAGCCCGCTGCTGGCGAGCAAGACGCCGCCCTGGCGCTCGCGCCTCATCGTCGCGCTGGTGGGCTTTGCCTTCCTCCTGCTCGTCGGCCGCGCGGCCTACATCCAGCTCATCGGCACCGACTTCTACCAGAAGGAGGGCGAGAAGCGCTTCGCGCACACGCTGCAGGTGCAGGCCAGCCGCGGCCGCGTGCTCGACCGCAACGGCCTGGTGCTGGCCAGCAGCGTCGCCACGCCCTCGGTGTGGGCGATCCCCAAGGACTTCCAGGCGAGCGTGCAGGAGCGTCGCCAGCTCGCGCGGCTGCTGCAGATGCCGCTGGCCGAACTCGACGAGCGCCTCGCGCGCTCGCGCAACTTCGCCTGGCTGGCGCGCCAGGTCGAGGAGCCGGTGTGGGACGCGGTGAAGGCGCTGGGCCTCAAGGGCGTCTACGAGCAGCGCGAGTACAAGCGCCGCTACCCCGAGGGCGAGGCCGCCGCGCACATCGTCGGCTTCACCAACATCGAGGAGAAGGGGCAGGAGGGCATCGAGCTGCGCTTCGACGCGGCGCTGCGCGGCAGCGACGGCTCGCGCACCGTCGTGCGCGACCGCCTCGGGCGCGTGGTCGAGGACATCGGCGAGAAGGTCGAGCCCACCGACGGCCGCGACCTGCAGCTGTCGATCGACTCCAAGGTGCAGTTCTTCGCCTACCAGCGCGTGCGCGAGGCGGTGCAGGAGCACCGCGCGCGCTCGGGCAGCGTGGTCGTGCTCGACGCGCGCAGCGGCGAGGTGCTGGCGCTGGCCAACTACCCCAGCTTCGACCCCGCGCAGCGCAAGAGCATGAGCGGCGCGCAGGTGCGCAACCGCGCGCTCACCGACGTCTTCGAGCCCGGCTCGACGATGAAGCCCTTCATTGCCGCGCTTGCGCTCGAGAAAAAGATGGTGACGCCCGAGACGCCGATCCAGACGGCCCCGGGCCGCATCCTCGTCAGCGGCCTGCCGATCAGCGACTCGCACCCCCACGGCGTGCTCACCGTGGCCGAGGTGATCCAGAAGTCGAGCAACGTCGGCACGGTGAAGATGGCGATGCAGATGCAGCCGCGCGAGATGTGGGAGCTGTACACGCGTGTGGGCTTCGGGCAGCGCCCGCAGATCGACTTCCCCGGCGCCGTCACCGGCCGCCTGCGCCCGTACAAGAGCTGGCGGCCGATCGAGCAGGCGACGATGAGCTACGGCTACGGCCTCTCGACCAGCCTGCTGCAGCTGGCGCAGGCCTACACCGTGTTCGCGCACGACGGCGAGCTGATGCCGGTGTCGATCGTGCGCCGCGACGAGCCTGCCGCCGGCCAGCGCGTGATCGCGCCGGCCACCGCGGAGGCGGTGCGCCGCATGCTGCGCCTGGCCGCGGGCCCCGGCGGCACCGCGCCCAAGGCGCAGGCGCCGGGCTACAGCGTGGGCGGCAAGACCGGCACCGCGCGCAAGCAGGAAGGCAAGGGCTACACCAACCGCTATCGCGCCTGGTTCGTCGGCCTCGCGCCGGTGGCCGACCCGCGCATCGTCGTCGCGGTGATGGTCGACGAACCGGGCAAGGGCGTCTACTACGGCGGCGAGATCGCCGCCCCCGTCTTCAGCCAGGTCGTGCAGCAGACGCTGCGCACGCTGGGCGTGCCGCCGGACCTCGAGGTCAAGCCCGGCATCGTCAACCGCAGCATCCCGGCCGAGCCGGAGAGCTTCTGATGGCGATCACGCCGCTGGCCACCCCCGCCCAGGCGCTGGCCTTCGTGCGCGCGCACGGCTGCACCGCGCTCCTTGCCGACAGCCGCCGCGTGCAGCCGGGGCAGGCCTTCGTCGCCTGGCCGGGGCAGGCGCGCGATGGCCGCGGCTTCGTCGCGCAGGCGCTGGCCGCGGGGGCTTGCGCCTGCCTGGTCGAGGCCGAAGGCGTCGAGGCCTTCGGGTTGCACGATGCGCGCATCGCCGCGCTGCGCGGGCTGCGCGCCGCCGCCGGGCCGATCGCCTCGGCCTTTCACGGCGAGCCGAGCCGGCAGCTGGAGGTGCTGGCCGTCACCGGCACCAACGGCAAGACCTCGTGCGCCTGGTTCCTCGCGCAGGCGCTGACGCAGCTCGGCCGCCGCGCCGGGGTGATCGGCACGCTGGGCATGGGCGAGCCCGGCGGCGTGCTCCAGGCCAGCGGCCTGACCACGCCCGACCCGCTGACGCTGCAGGCGGCGCTGGCCGATTTCGTTGCGCGCGGCCTCGCCGCCTGCGCGATCGAGGCCTCGTCGATCGGCCTCGAACAGCAGCGCCTGGCCGGCACGCAGATCGCGCTGGCGATGTTCAGCAACTTCACGCGCGACCATCTCGACGTGCACGGCGACATGGCGGCCTACTGGGCGGCCAAGCGCGCGCTCTTCGACTGGCCCGGGCTGCGCGCCGCGGTGGTCAACGTCGACGACACCCAGGGTCGGCGCCTTGCCGACGAGCTGCAGGGCCGCGCAGGCCTCGAGCTCTGGACGGTGTCGCGCCAAAGCCCGGCGCGACTGGTCGCGCGCGGGCTGCGGCACGACAGCGGCGGGCTGGCCTTCGAGCTCGTCGAGGGCTCGGGCGCCGACGAGCGCAGCGTCACCGTGCAGAGCGCGCTCGTCGGCGACTACAACGCCGACAACCTGCTGCTGGTGGCTGCGGCGCTGCGCGCGCTCGGCTTTGCGCTGGCCGATCTTGGCGCCGTGCTGGCGCAGCTGAGGCCGGTACCCGGGCGGCTCGAGCGCGCCGACGGCGGCGGCGCAAACGAGCCGCTGGTGCTCGTCGACTACGCGCACACGCCCGACGCGCTGGAGCAGGTGCTGCGCGCGCTGCGGCCGCTGGCGCAGGCGCGAGGCGGCCGGCTGTGGTGCGTGTTCGGCTGCGGCGGCAACCGCGACGCCAGCAAGCGCCCGCTGATGGGCGCGATCGCCGAGCGCCTGGCCGACGAGGTCGTGCTGACCAGCGACAACCCGCGCGACGAGTCGCCTGCGCTCATCCTCGCGCAGATCCTCGCCGGCATGCACGAGGTCGCCGCGCACGCCGTCCCCGCCGTGATCGAGGACCGCGCCGAGGCCATCGCCGACGCCGTGCAGCGCGCGGCGCCCGCCGACGTCGTGCTGCTGGCCGGCAAGGGCCACGAGGCCGAGCAGGAGATCGCCGGCGTGAAGCGCCCCTTCAGCGACCTCGCCGTGGCGCGCGCGGCGCTGCGCAGCCGTGCCACGGCGCCGGATGGTGCCAAGGAGGGCGGCGCATGATGACGCTGCACGACGCGCGGGCGCTGCTCGGCGGCGCGGCCACGCTGCACGGCGAGGGCGGCACGCGCATCGGGCGCGTGCACACCGACACGCGCACGCTGCAGCGCGGCGACCTCTTCGTCGCGCTGCGCGGCGAGCGCTTCGACGGCCACGACTTCCTGCCGCAGGCGCAGGCGGCAGGTGCCGCCGCGGTGCTGGCCGAGCGCGGCGTCGCGGCCTGCGGCCTGCCGGGGCTGGAAGTGGCCGATGCGCTGCTGGCGCTGCAGCAGCTCGCCGCGGCCTGGCGGCGGCAGCAGGGCGGCGCGCTGATCGCCGTCACCGGCAGCAACGGCAAGACGACGGTGACGCAGATGATCGCCGCCATCCTGCGCGCCTGGCTCGGGCCCGACGCGCTGGCGACAAAGGGCAACCTCAACAACGCCATCGGCGTGCCGCTGACCCTGCTGCGCCTGCGCGCGCAGCCCGCGCACCGCGTCGCCGTGGTCGAGCTCGGCACCAACCACGAAGGCGAGATCGCACGGCTGGCCGCACTTGCCGCGCCGACGGTGGCCCTCGTCAACAACACGCAGCGCGAGCACCAGGAGTTCCTGCTGGGCCTTGCCGCCGTCGCGCGCGAGAACGGCAGCGTGATCGAGGCGCTGCCTGCCGATGGCGTGGCCGTGTTCCCGGCCGACGATCCCGGCACCGCCCTGTGGCGGCAGCTCGCAGGCAGCCGGCGCACGCGCAGCTTCGCCCTGCACGCGGACGCCGACGTGCGCGGCCAGGCGCAGTGGCAGGACGGCGCCTGGCAGCTCGGCATCGACGCCGCCGAGGGCCGCATCGAAACGCGCGTGGCCGCGGCCGGCGAGCACAACGCGAAGAACGCGCTCGCCGCGGCCGCGTGCGCGCTGGCGGCCGGCGTGCCGCGCGAGGCGATCGCGCGTGGCCTCGCTGCCTTCGCGCCGGTGGCCGGGCGCAGCCGCCTGCTGCAGCTGCAGTGGCAGGGGCGCGCGCTGCAGCTCGTCGACGACAGCTACAACGCCAATCCCGACTCGGTGCGCGCGGCGATCGAGCTGCTGGCCTCGCTGCCCGGCCCGCACTGGCTGCTGCTCGCCGACATGGCCGAGGTCGGCGACGAGGGCCCGGCCTTTCACGCCGAAGTCCTGCAGTACGCCGCGGCGCGCGGCATCGCGACGGTCTGGACCTTCGGCGCGCAGATGGCGCAGGCCGCGCGCGGCTGCGGCGCACGGCCTTTCGCGTCCATGGACGAGCTGCTGGCGGCGCTGCAGACGAGCGCGCCGCCGGCTGCCTCGGTGCTGGTCAAGGGCTCGCGCTCGATGCGCATGGAGCGCGTGGTGCAGGCCTTCGCGGAAAACACGCCGGTCGCCGGGCTGACCCAGGTCGCCCAGGCCGGGGAGGGCGCCCATGCTGCTTAGCCTCTCGCAGTACCTGATGGCGCTGTACCCGGAGCACCTGGGCTTCCTGCGCGTCATCCAGTACCTGACCTTCCGCTCCGTGCTGGCGGCACTCACCGCGCTGCTGATCGGCCTGGCCTTCGGGCCCTGGGTGATCCGCCGCCTCACCGAGATGAAGATCGGCCAGCCGATCCGCGAGTACGGCGTTCAGGCGCACCTGGGCAAGCGCAACACGCCGACCATGGGCGGCGTGCTGGTGCTGATCGGCATCGGCGTCTCGACCATCCTCTGGTTCGACTGGAGCAACCGCTTCGTCTGGGTCGTGATGCTCGTGACCTTCGGCTTCGGCGCCGTCGGCTGGGCCGACGACTGGCGCAAGGTCGTGCACAAGGACCCCGAGGGCATGCGCAGCCGCGAGAAGTTCTTCTGGCAGAGCCTGATCGGCCTGGTCGCCGCGGTCTACCTCGCCTTCAGCGTGTCGGAGACGAGCAACCTGCGCGTGCTCGAGCTCTTCCTGCGCTGGGTCGGCAGCGGCTTCTCGACCGATCTGCCGCCGCGCGCCGACCTGCTCGTGCCCTTCTTCAAGAGCGTGAGCTACCCGCTCGGGGTGCTGGGCTTCATCGTGCTGTCGTGGTTCGTCATCGTCGGGGCGAGCAACGCCGTCAACTTCACCGACGGCCTCGACGGCCTGGCCATCATGCCGGTGGTGATGGTCGGTTCGGCGCTGGGGGTGTTCGCCTACATCGTCGGCCGCGCCGACTACTCGCGCTACCTGCTCTTCCCGCACATCCCGGGGGCAGGCGAGCTGCTCGTCTTCTGCGCCGCGCTGGCCGGCGCGGGCCTGGCCTTCCTCTGGTTCAACGCCAACCCGGCGCAGGTCTTCATGGGCGACGTCGGGGCGCTCGCGCTCGGCGGGGCGCTCGGCACCATCGCCGTCATCACGCGGCAGGAGATCGTGCTGGGCATCATGGGCGGCGTCTTCGTCGCCGAGGCGCTGTCGGTGATGCTGCAGGTCGCCTGGTTCAAGTACACGCGGCGCAGGTACGGCGAGGGCCGGCGCATCTTCCTGATGGCGCCGCTGCACCACCACTTCGAGAAGAAGGGCTGGACCGAGACGCAGGTCGTGGTGCGCTTCTGGATCATCACCATGCTGCTGTGCCTGGTCGGCCTGGCCAGCCTGAAGCTGCGCTGAGGGAACGATGGACTTCCTGCGCGACTGCTCCGTCCTCGTGCTCGGCCTCGGTCACTCGGGCCTGGCGATGGCGCGCTGGTGCGCGCGCCACGGCGCGCAGGTGCAGGTCTGGGATTCGCGCGGCGAGCCGCCGCACGCCGCCGAGCTGCGCGCCGAGCTGCCGCAGGTGCGCCTCTTCTGCGGCGACCTGGGCAGCACGCTGCCCGCGGGCGTGAAGCTGCTGCTGAAGAGCCCGGGCCTGGCGCCGCACGACGCGCGCATCGCGCCGCTGCTGCAGGCCGCGCGCGCCAGCGGCATCGCGGTGATGGCCGAGCTCGACCTCTTCACGCAGGCTCTCGCCGACCTGAAGGCGCGCACGGCGGCCGAGGATGCCGCCGCTGCCGCTGCGGCGGCCACCGAAGCCGCTGCCACCGAAGCCGCTGCCGCCGCGGAGGGCGGCTCGGGCCCGGCCCCCGCAGCAGCCGAGCCCGGCTACGCGCCGCGGCTGCTGGCCATCACCGGCACCAACGGCAAGACGACGACGACGGCGCTCACCGCGCTGCTGGTCGAGCGTGCGGGGCGCCGCGTGGCGATGGCCGGCAACATCATGCCGACGCTGCTCGATCGCCTGGCCGAGGTGCTGCAGACGCCCCGTGCCGAGTGGCCCGAGGTCTGGGTGCTCGAGCTCTCGAGCTTCCAGCTCGCCGACGCGCAGGGCTTCGAGCCGAGTGCCGCCGCGGTGCTCAACCTGAGCGAGGACCATCTCGACTGGCACGGCGACATGGCCGCCTACGCCGCGGCCAAGGCGCGCGTCTTCGGCGGGCAGGCGGTGATGGTCGTCAACCGCGACGACGCGGCGGTCGAGGCGATGGTGCCGGCGCCGCAGAGCGCCAAGTCCGGCCGCGGCAAGCCGGCGCTCGTGCAGCCTCAGGTGCTGCGCTTCGGCCTGACGGCGCCTGCCCAGCCGGGCGACTTCGGCCTCGTCGTCGAGAACGGCATGGCCTGGCTGGTGCGCGCGCTGCCGGCCGACGAGGCGATCAAGCGCAGGCGCGACGAAGAGGCGCCGGAACTGCACCTGCAGCGCCTCATGCCCGCCGAGGCGCTGCGCCTGCGCGGGCGCCACAACGCGGCCAACGCGCTCGCCGCGCTCGCGCTGGCCAGCGCCATCGGCTGTGCGCTTGCGCCCATGCTGCACGGCCTGCGCGAGTTCACCGGGCAGCCGCATCGCGTGCAGTGGCTCGGCCAGGTCGGCGAGATCGCCGTCTACGACGACAGCAAGGGCACCAACGTCGGCGCCACCGTCGCCGCGCTCACCGGCCTTGCCGCCGAGCACGCGCCGGGGCGGCTCGCCGTCATCCTCGGCGGCCAGGGCAAGGGGCAGGACTTCGCGCCGCTGGCCGCGCCGCTGGCGCGCCACGCGCGCGCGGTGGCGCTGATCGGGCAGGACGCCGAACGCATCGCGGCGGCGATCGCCGGCAGCGGCGTGCCCTGCAGCCACCACGCCACGCTGCAGGAGGCCGTGGCCTGGGCCTTCGCACAGGCGCAGCCGGGCGACGCGCTGCTGCTGAGCCCGGCCTGCGCGAGCCTGGACATGTTCCGCGGCTACGCGCACCGCGCCGAGGTCTTCGCCGAGGCCGTGCGCGAGCTCGCCGCCGATCGAGGGGAGCTGCTGCCGTGACCGCGCGCGCCGAGTCCCGCATCCCGCTGCCGCGCCGCGGGCTGCTTGCCGCGCTGCAGCGCGCGCTGCCGTGGCGCGCGGGCGCCTTCGTCTGGGCGCGCCCCGCGCTGCCGGTGCGCGACGGCTCGCACGTCGCCAGCCTGCGGCCGACGCGGCTGGCCGACTTCGACCATGCCCTGGTGCTGGTCGTGCTGGCGCTGCTCGTCTTCGGGCTGGTGATGGTCTATTCGGCCTCGGTCGCGCTGCCCGACAACCCGCGCTTTGCGCGCTACGCGCCGACCTTCTTCCTCTCGCGCCACCTGCTGTCCATCGGCATCGGCCTGGTCTGTGCGCTGGCCGTCGCGCAGTTCCCGATCGACTTCTGGGAGCGCCGCGCCAAGCTGGTGTTCGTCGTCGCCATCGTGCTGCTGGTGATCGTGCTGATCCCGGGCATCGGCAAGGTCGTCAACTTCTCGCGCCGCTGGATTCCGCTGGGCATCATGAACTTCCAGCCCTCGGAGCTGGCCAAGCTGGCGATCGCGATGTATGCCGCCGACTACATGGTCCGCAAGATGGACGTGAAGGAGAAGTTCGTGCGCGCGGTCTGGCCGATGGCGGTGGCGGTGGCCTTCATCGGCGTCCTGCTGCTGCGCCAGCCCGACATGGGCGCCTTCATCGTCATCGCGGCGATCGCCATGGGCATCCTCTTCCTGGGCGGCGTCAACGCGCGCATGTCGCTGCTCATCGCCGCGGTGGTGGTGGCCACCTTCGCGCTGATCATCGTCTTCGACGACCTGCGCCGCGAGCGCATCCTCGCCTACCTCGACCCCTGGAACCCGAAGTACGTGCAGGGCAAGGCCTACCAGCTCACGCACAGCCTGATCGCCATCGGCCGCGGCGAGCTCTTCGGCCAGGGCCTGGGCGCAAGCGTGGAGAAGCTGCACTACCTGCCCGAGGCGCACACCGACTTCCTGCTCGCGGTGATCGGCGAGGAGCTGGGCTTCGTCGGCGTGGCCACGGTCATCGTGCTCTTCTTCTGGCTGACGCGGCGGCTGTTCGTCATCGGCCGCCAGGCGATCGCGCTCGACCGCGTCTTCGCCGGCCTGATGACGCAGGGCATCGGCCTGTGGATGGGCGCGCAGGCCTTCATCAACATGGGCGTGAACCTGGGCGTGCTGCCGACCAAGGGCCTGACGCTGCCGCTGATGAGCTACGGCGGCTCGGCGATCCTCATGAACCTCGTCGCGATCGCCCTCGTCGTGCGCGTCGACCGCGAGAACCGAAGCCTCATGCGCGGGGGCAGCCGATGAGCCACCTCGTCATCATGGCCGCGGGCACGGGCGGGCACATCATCCCGGGGCTGGCGGTGGCGCGCGAGATGGCCGCGCGCGGCTGGAGCCTGAGCTGGCTGGGCACGACCGAGGGCATGGAGAACCGCCTCGTGCCCAAGGCCGGCATCGCGCTCGACGCGATCGCCTTCTCCGGCCTGCGCGGCAAGGGCCTGCTGGGCTGGCTCAGCGGCGGCCTGCGCCTGCAGAAGGCCTTCTGGGACTGCCGCAGGATCCTGCGCCGCCGCGCCGCCGACGCCGTGCTCGGCATGGGCGGCTACGTCTGCTTCCCCGGCGGGCTGATGGCCGCGACCCTGGGCAAACCGCTGATGCTCGTCAACTCCGACGCCGCGCTGCTGTTGTCCAACAAGTGGCTGCTGCCGGTGGCCGACCGCGTGGCCTTCGGCTTCCCCGGCGACGCCGCCGCGCGAACGCGCAACGCCGTCGTCACCGGCAACCCGGTCCGCGCGGAGATCGAGGCCATTGCGGCGCCGGAGCAGCGCCTGGCCGGGCGGCAGGGCCCGCTGCGCGTGCTCGTCGTCGGCGGCAGCCTGGGTGCGCGCGTGCTCAACGAGACGCTGCCGCAGGCGCTGGCGCTGCTGGCGCCGCAGGAGCGCCCGCAGCTCACGCACCAGACCGGCAACGCGCACCACGCGGCGGTGGCCGCGGCCTACGAGCAGGCGGGCGTCGAGGCCGAGCTGCTGCCCTTCATCGACGACATGGCCGCACAGCTCGCGCGCACCGACCTGATGATCTGTCGCGCCGGCGCGATCACGGTCAGCGAGCTGTGCGCGGCGGGTGTGCCCGCGATCCTGGTGCCGCTGATCGTCTCGACCACCAGCCACCAGCGCGACAACGCCGCCTGGATGGCGCAGCACGAGGCGGCGATCCACCTGCCGCAGGCCGAGCTCACGCCTGCGCGCCTGGCGGCGGAGTTGCGCACGCTGACGCGCTCGCGCCTGCTCGGGATGGCCTGCAAGGCGCGCGCGCTGGCGCGACCGCAGGCCGCGGCGCGCGTGGCCGACGAGATCGAGGCGCTGCTGCGGGCGCAGCCGGGCCGCACGCGCAAGGGGCGCGCATGAAGCACGCGCTGCGCCACGTCCACTTCACCGGCATCGGCGGCGCCGGCATGAGCGGCATCGCCGAGCTGCTGCACGCGCAGGGCTTCGTGGTCAGCGGCAGCGACCTCGCGGCCAGCGCCGTGACCGAGCGGCTGCAGCGCCTGGGCCTGCGCGTGGCGATCGGCCACGACGCGGCCAACCTCGAAGGTGCGCAGGCGCTGGTGGTGTCGAGCGCGGTGGCGCCGGACAACCCCGAGCGGCGGGCAGCGCTTGCGCGCGGCATCCCGGTGGTGCACCGCGCGCAGATGCTGGCCGAGCTGATGCGGCGCCAGCAGGGCATCGCCATCGCCGGCACGCACGGCAAGACGACGACGACCTCGCTCGTCGCCGAGCTGCTGATCGAGGCCGGCGCCGACCCGAGCTTCGTGATCGGCGGCACGCTGGCGCGCACGGGCAGCAACAGCCGGCTCGGGCAGGGGGAGTTCATCGTCGTCGAGGCCGACGAGAGCGACGCCTCCTTCCTGCACCTGCTGCCGGTGCTGGCGGTGCTCACCAACATCGACGCCGACCACATGGACACCTACGGCCACAGCCTGCCGCGGCTGCACGCGGCCTTCGTCGACTTCCTGCACCGCCTGCCCTTCTACGGCGCGGCGGTGGTGTGCAGCGACGACGCGGGCGTGCAGGCGATCCTGCCGCGCATCGAGCGCCGGCTCGTGCGCTACGGCCTGAACGAGGGCGCCGACCTGCGCGCGCGCGACCTGCAGGCGCTGCCCGGCGGCGGCATGCGCTTCGTCGTCGAGCGGCGCGGCGGCGCGCCGCTGGCCGTCACGCTCGGTCTCTCCGGCGCGCACAACGTGCGGAACGCGCTCGCCGCGATCGCCGTGGCCGGCGAGCTCGGCTTGCCCGACGCCGCGGTGCAGCGCGCGCTGGCGGGCTTTGCCGGCGTCGGCCGCCGCTTCCAGGCGCACGGGCAGTGGGCGTGTGCGGACGGCGGCGCGTGCACGCTGATCGACGACTACGGCCACCATCCGGTGGAGATCGCCGCGGTGATCGCCGCCGCGCGCGGCGCCTTCCCCGGACGGCGCCTCGTGCTCGCCTTCCAGCCGCACCGCTACACGCGCACGCGCGACTGCTTCGCCGATTTCGTGCAGGTGCTGGCGCAGGCCGACGCCGTCTGGCTGACCGAGGTCTACGCCGCGGGCGAGGCGCCGATCGCCGGCGCCGACGCGGCGGCGCTTGCCCAGGCGCTGGCGGCGCGCGGCCGCGCGGTGCAGTGCGTGCCGCGTCTCGACGACCTGCCGGCCGCGCTGGCCGCGTGGCTGCGCGGCGGCGACGTGCTGCTGACGATGGGCGCAGGCTCGATCGGCCGCAGCTGCGCCGCGCTGCAGGCGCTGGCGCCGTCGACGGGGGCTGCCGCCGCCTCGAACCCGGGACGCACGCAAGGGGCAGCCGCATGAACGACCGCGCACGCATCGATGTCGCCGCCCTGGGCCTGACGGCCGTGCTGATGGGCGGCGACAGCGCCGAGCGCGAGGTCTCGCTGATGTCCGGCGCGGGCGTGCTCGAGGCCTTGCGCGGCCTGGGCGTCGACGCGCAGGCCTTCGACCCGGCGGCGCAGCCGCTGGCCGAGCTGAAGGCGCGCGGCTTCGCGCGCGCCTTCATCGCGCTGCACGGCCGCCACGGCGAGGACGGCACGGTGCAGGGCGCGCTCGAGCTGCTGCGCATCCCCTACCCCGGCAGCGGCGTGATGGCCAGCGCGATCGCCATGGACAAGGTGATGACCAAGCGCGTCTGGAAAGCCGAAGGCCTGCCGACGCCGCCGTGGCGCTGGTTCGCCGCCGACGACGCGCCGCGCGAGCGGCTGATGAAGCTGCCCGACGAACTGGGCCTGCCGCTGATCGTCAAGCCCCCGCGCGAGGGCTCCTCGATCGGCGTCACCAAGGTCATGGGCTATTCGCAGATGCAGGACGCCGTGGCGCTGGCCGGCCGCTACGACCCCGACGTGCTGTGCGAGGCCTTCATCGAGGGCATCGAGCTCACCTGCCCGGTGCTCGGGCAGGGCGCGACGGCGCGCGCGCTGCCGGTGGTGCGCATCGACGCGCCCGCGGGCCAGTACGACTACCAGAACAAGTACTTCACCGACGAAGTCGCCTACCGCGTGCCCAGCGGCCTGCCGCCAGCCGAGGAGGCCGAGGTGCAGCGCCTGACCCTGGCCGCCTATCGGGCGCTGGGCTGCCGCGGCTGGGGCCGCGCCGACCTGATGCTGCGTACGGCCGACCGCAAGCCCTTCCTGCTGGAGATGAACACGAGCCCGGGCATGACCGGGCACTCGCTGGTGCCGATGTCGGCCCGGGCCGCCGGCATCGCCTATCCCGAGCTCTGCCTGCAGGTGCTCGCCGCCGCGACGCTGGACAGCGCGGCCGCAGGAGGCGCGCGATGAGCGGCGTGCGCCTGACCCGCAAGGCCACGGCCGCGCCGGCGCCCGCACAGGCGCTGCCGGCCGACGTGCGCCTGACGCAGGCGGTGGCCAGCCTCGTCTTCCTCGTGCTGGCGCTGCTGCTGCTGGCGGCGCTGTTGGCGTGGCTGGCGCGTTCGCCGTTGTTCCAGATCCGCGGCATCCGCGTCGAGGGCGAGCTGCAGCGCATCGACGCCGCCGCGCTGCGCACGAGTGTGGCGCCGCGGCTGGCCGGCAACTTCTTCAGCGCCGACCTCGGCGCCGTGCGTGCCGCCTTCGAGGCCGTGCCCTGGGTTCGCCACGCCAGCGTGCGCCGCGTCTGGCCCGACCGCCTGGTGGTGACGATCGAGGAGCACCACGCCGCCGCGCTGTGGCAGGCCGACGAGCGCGAGGACCGCCTGGTCAACGCGCAGGGCGAGATCTTCGCCGCCAACGTCGGCGACGTCGAGGACGAGGCGCTGCCCACCCTCGCCGGCCCCGAGGGCAGTGCCCCGGCGCTGCTGTCGATGGTGCAGCGGCTGCAGCCGCTGGCGCAGGCGCTGGATGCGCAGATCGACGAGCTGCAGCTCTCGGCGCGCGGCAGCTGGCGCGTGCTGCTGGACGACGGCGCGCGCCTGGAGCTGGGCCGCGGCGCCGAGGACGAGGTGCTGGCGCGCACGCAGCGCTTCGTGCGCACGCTGCCGCAGGTGCTCCAGCGGCTGCGCGCACCGCTGCTTTCCGCCGACCTGCGCCATGCCGAGGGCTACGCCGTGCGCCTGCGCGGCGTCAGCACCCTCCCGACCGTGCCCGCGGGCACCGCCTCCGCGCGCTGAAGAGCACACGAGCACACGAGGACACGAGCACACGCCATGGCCAAGGAACAGAAGGACCTCGTCTTCGGACTCGACATCGGCACCGCCAAGGTGATGGTGGTCGCCGCCGAGGTGCTGCAGGACGGCGAGCTGCGCGTGGCGGGCCTGGGTGTCGCGCCCGCGCATGGCCTCAAGCGCGGCGTCGTCGTCAACAACGACGCCACCGTGCAGAGCATCCAGCAGGCGCTCAAGGAGGCCGAGATGATGGCCGCCTGCAAGATCGACCGCGTCTACACCGGCATCACCGGCAGCCACATCCGCGGCCAGAACAGCACCGGCATGGTGATCGTGCGCGACAACCGCGAGGTCACGCCGGTCGACGTGACGCGCGTCATCGAGACGGCCAAGGCGATCAACATCCCCGGCGACCAGCGGCTGCTGCTGGTCGAGCCGCAGGAATACATCATCGACGGCCACGAGGTGAAGGAGCCGATCGGCATGAGCGGCAGCCGCCTCGAGGTCAAGGTGCACATCGTCACCGGGGCGCAGAGCGCGGCCGAGAACATCCTCAAGTGCGTGCGCCGCTGCGGCCTGGAGGTCGAGCGCCTGGTGCTCAACCCGAGCGCCAGCGCCGCCGCGGTGCTGACCGAGGACGAGAAGCAGCTCGGCGCCGTCGTCGTCGACATCGGCGCCGGCACCACCGACGTGCAGATCTACACCGAAGGCAGCGTGCGCCACACCGCGGTGATCCCGATCGCCGGCGACCTCATCACCAGCGACATCGCGATGGCGCTGCGCACGCCGACCAAGGACGCCGAGGAGATCAAGGTCGAGTACGGCGTGGCCAAACAGCTGCTGGCCGACCCCGCCGAGCAGGTCGAAGTGCCGGGCCTGGGCGACCGCGAGCCGCGCATGCTCAGCCGCCAGGCGCTGGCCGGCGTGATCGAGCCGCGCGTCGAGGAGATCTTCTCGCTCGTGCACCAGGTCATCCGCGAGAGCGGCTACGAGGAGCTGCTCTCCAGCGGCGTCGTGCTCTGCGGCGGCAGCGCGGTCATGCCGGGCATGGTCGAGCTGGGCGAGGACATCTTCCTGAAGCCGGTGCGCAAGGGCCTGCCGACGTATCGCGGCGCGCTCTCCGACATGGTCGCCAACCCGCGTTCGGCGACGGTGATGGGGCTGCTGGAGGACGCCCGGCTGGCGCGCGCGCGCGGCCAGAAGGCGGCCGCGCAGGCCGGTTCGATGTCGGGGCTGCTCGGCCGCGCCCGCGACTGGCTGCTCGGGAATTTCTGAGGAAGGGGCACGCGACGCAGGCCCCGGTGCGTGGGTGATCGAAGGATCGAGTGAGTGAGTGAGTGAGCGAAGGCGAAAGCGAAAGCGACGGTTCTCTGTTTGGCAACTGCATACGACCCGAAGGAGGTTCACATGCCTATCGAAATGATCGAAGAGTTTGACCAGGGCACCCAGATCAAGGTGATCGGGGTCGGCGGCGGCGGCGGCAACGCCGTCGAGCACATGATCGCGCAAGGGGTGCAGGGGGTGGACTTCATCTGCGCCAACACCGACGCGCAGGCGCTCAACCGCAGCAACGCGCGCTCGCTGGTGCAGCTGGGCACCTCGGGCCTGGGCGCGGGCTCCAAGCCCGAGGTCGCGCGCGCCTCGGCCGAGGACGCCGAGGCGCAGATCCGCGACGCCATCAGCGGCGCGCACATGCTCTTCATCACCGCCGGCATGGGCGGCGGCACCGGCACCGGCGCGGCACCGGTGATCGCGCGCGTGGCCAAGGAGATGGGCATCCTCACCGTGGGCGTCGTCACCAAGCCCTTCGAGTTCGAGGGCCGGCGCCGCGGCAAGCAGGCCGACGACGGTGTGGTCGAGCTCGAGGCCAACGTCGACAGCCTGATCGTCGTGCTCAACGAGAAGCTGCTCGAGGTGCTGGGCGACGACGTGACGCAGGAGCAGGCCTTCGCGCACGCCAACGACGTGCTGAAGAACGCCGTCGGCGGCATCAGCGACATCATCCACATCCCCGGCCTCGTCAACGTCGACTTCGAGGACGTGAAGACGGTGATGAGCGAGCCCGGCAAGGCGATGATGGGCACCGCCACCGCGGGTGGCCCGGACCGCGCGACCAAGGCCGCCGAGGCGGCGGTGGCCTGCCCGCTGCTGGAGGGCATCGACCTCTCGGGCGCGCGCGGCGTGCTGGTGCTCATCGCCGCGGCGAAGAACAGCTTCAAGCTCTCGGAGAGCCGCAACGCGATGAACACCATCCGCCGCTACGCGGCCGACGAGGCGCACGTCATCTACGGCACCGCCTACGACGAGAGCCTGGGCGACCAGCTGCGCGTGACGGTGATCGCCACCGGCCTGTCCAGCGCACGGAGGGCCGAAAGTCGCCCCCCCACGCTGAACGTCGTGCAACCCGCGGTCACGGCGCTGCGCACGGGCACCGACAACCTGCCCATCCTCAACCAGCCGATGGCGCCGGCGCAGCCGGGCGTGGGCGACTACGCCGGCCTGACCACGCCCAGCGTGTGGCGCAACGCGCGCCACCAGGCCGCGGCCAAGGTCGAGGCGCTGTCGTCCAACGGCATGGACGAGATCGAGATCCCGGCCTTCCTGCGCAAGCAGGCGGATTGAGCGGACGGCCGCGCGGGCCGGCGTCGACGTCGACGTCGAGCCCACGTGGGCGGCGGCCGCGTTGGCGCCGCCCTCAGGCCAGCCACTGCCGCAGCAGGCCGTAGACCTCGGGGCTCGACAGCAGGTCGAGGTGGCCGGTCCCGGCGACGACGGCGCGGCGCTGCGCGGGGAAGTCCAGGCGACGCCCGGGCCGGCGGTGCTGGCCCAGCGCGCTGGCCACCGGCACCAGGCCGTCGCCCAGCAGCCTGGCCTTGAGCGTATCGCCTGCGGTGCCCAGCGTCGCGGCGATGGCCCCGCAGCGGGTCCCCTCGGGCAAGGCCACCGACCGGTGGGGGCGGGCGCCGTCCTCACCCTCCGGCGCGCTCACGATGTTGCCCCGCCGCAGGTCGTTGATGCCGGCGCTGCGCAGCTTGCCCAGGCGCGCCAGCGGCGCTGCGTAGGGCATGGCGCCAAGCAGCAGGTCGACGCCATGGCCTACGCGCTCGAGCGGCGCGCCCAGGTGCGGCGTGCCCAGGCAGATCAGGTCGTCGAGGCGGGCGGCCCAGGGCTGGCTGCCGCGCGGGTCATGCGTGGCGTGATGGATGGCGCTGCGCGCGACCAGGCCGCCCATGCTGTGCCCGAGCAAGGCCAGGCGCTCGATCGGCAGCGGCCAGGCGTCGCACAGCTGCTGCATCGCCTCCGCCAGCATGCGGCCGTTGGCCGCGATGCAGAGGCCGCTGTTGTAGTGCAGGTAGACCGGCGTGTAGCCCAGCTCCCGCGCCAGCGCCAGGCCGTGGTCATGGCCCCGGTGCTGCCACTGCAGGTCGTTCATGCACAGGCCGTGCAGCAGCACGAGCAGGCG
>CAUJJO010000157.1 GCA_963205125.1 Pseudomonadota bacterium
GTGTGCGTGCTTGCCGCCGAGGTGCGGGGCGGCTCGGCCTCGGCGCTGTGCGGGGCCGGTGCCTCGGCCTGGCGGAAGGCGGCGACGAGCTTGGCCGTCATCTCCGGCGCGATCACGTCCTCGCCGGCCGCGGCGCGGCGCAGGGCCGCCGAGAGGGCGTCGCCGTCCAGCGTCTTCAGCAGATAGCCGGCGGCCCCCGCGCGCAGCGCGGCGGCGAGGTCTTCCTCGTCCTCGCTGACGGTGAGCATGACGATGCGCGCGCGCGGCGCGGCGGCCTGCAGTGCCGGCAGGGCCGCCACGCCGGTGACGCCGGGGAGGTGGTTGTCGAGCAGGATGAGGTCGGGCGCAAGCGCCTGCGCCTTGCGCTGCGCTTCGCCGGCATCGCCGGCCTCGCCGACGACGAGCAGACCCTCGTCGGCGGCCAGCAGCGCCATCAGGCCGCGGCGAAACAGCGTGTGGTCGTCGACCACCAGCAGGCGGATGCGCGGCCCACCGGCGGTCATGCCGCCCTCGTCGCTTCGGCCCTTGCCTGGGCCGCCGCTTCGGCAGCGGCAGCGCCGTCCGCTTCGATCGACACGCCGGCACGCGGCGCGGCGTCGCCGCCCTGGGCCGGGAGCTGCAGCGTCACCGTCGTGCCCACCCCCGGCTGCGAGTCGACCTGCAGCGTCGCACCCAGGCGCGCAGCGCGCTCGCTCATGATGCGCAGGCCGACGTGGGCCTCGGCGTCGGGGGCCACCGCCTCGCGGTCGAAGCCGCGGCCGTCGTCGCGCACGACGATGCGCCAGGCCGGGTGCTTCCAGACGTCGACCCGGACGCGGCTGGCGCGCGCGTGCTTGCGCACGTTGGACAGCGCCTCCTGCACGATGTGCAGCGCCTGCACCTGCATGTCCGGCGGCAGCGGCAGGCCCTCGTCGTGCAGGGTGAGCAGCGGCAGCATGCCGGTCTGGTGCTCGAACTTGCGCAGCGTGGCCTGCAGCGCGTGCGCCATGTCGGCCTCGTTGGTGCGCGTGCGGAAGTGCACCAGCAGCTCGCGCACGTCGCCGTGGCTCTCGCGCAGGCCGGCCTCGATCTCCTGCATCACCTGCTGCATGCGCGCCTGGTCGCCGGCGGCCATCGCGCGGCGCATGAGCTGCGCCTGGATCGCGAGGAAGGCCAGCGACTGCGCGATCGAGTCGTGCAGCTCGCGCGCCAGCAGGGTGCGCTCCTGCGCGGCCGCGGCCTCGCGCTCGAGCGCGTGCAGGCGCAGGTTGTCCATGCCGCCGGCCAGGGGCGAGGCCAGCGTCTCGAGGTGCGTGCGCTCGGCCTCGGGCAGCGTGAGCTCGGCGTGGAAGAAGAGGTCGAGCTCGCCGATGAGCTGCTCCTGCACCTGGATCGGCAGCGCCACCACGGTGGCCCAGCCGGCCGACTGGCACTGCCGCGGGCGGCTCGGCGAAGCCGCCTGGATCGGGATCACCCGCGTGCCTTCGCCACTGTGCAACTGGCCGCAGTGGCAGTCGCCGGCCTGGATGCAGTGCTCGGCGCCGGCCAGGCCCGAGGGCACGCCGTCGGTGGCCAGCAGCACGAACTGGTCGCGGCCGGGATCGGCGTAGCGCAGCGCGGCGGCGTCGGCGTGCGCGGCACCGCGCACGAGGCGCGTGAAGTCCTCCGCCAGGGCCTGCAGGCTGCTGCTGTGCGCCACCAGCACGCTGGCGTCGTACAAGGCCTGCAGGCGCTTGCCCTGCGCGTGCAGTTCGGCGGTCTTGTCGCGCACGCGCTGCTCGAGGTTGGCGTAGGAGGCCTGAAGCTGCTGCGCCATCTCGTTGAAGCCGATCGCCAGCTCGCCGAGCTCGTCGCCGCTGAAGGGCTCGACCCGCGTGGCCAGGTCGCCCCGCCGCAGCTGCGACACCGCCTGTCGCAGCCCGACCACCGGCTCCAGCACGACGTGGTAGCCCACCACCACCGCCAGCGCCGCGGTCAGCGTGCCGGCCACCAGCAGCGCCACCTGCAGCAGGTGCAGGATGGTCGTGTAGCGCGAGAGGTGATGCTCGATCGCGCCGACCAGCGCGTCGATGGCCGCGACCAGCTCGGCGGTGGTGGCGTCCCGCTCTGCGGGCGTGGCCGACGCGGGCGACGCCAGATGCAGCGCGCGCAGCCGCGCCCAGGCCGTTCGCACCGCGGCGAAGCGCGCGTGCACGACCTCGTCGAAGGGCGTCACCAGCGGCCGCTCGGGGTCGCCGTGCTCGAGCAGCGCCAGGCTTTGCTCGAAGGCCCGCACCTGCGCGGCCGCGGCCTCGCTCATCGCCTGCGGCGGGCCGGCCAGCGTCGAGGTCCACGCCATGCGATAGGCCTGCATGCGCATGCGCCCGGCCTCGTTGACCGAGGCCGCGCCGCCGTCGAGCTGCCAGGACACCCACAGCGTGAGGGCCGTCAGCAGCAGCCCGACCAGCATGAAGGGCAGGCCGACGATCGCCAGCTTGGCGCCCAGCGTCCAGCGCATCGCGGGCGCGTTCATCCGCGCCGCCAGGACGCGCGCAGCACGCCAAGCCCGCTGTGCACGACGCCGCCGAAGGCCGCCAGCCAGGCCAGCAGCGCGACGGCAAGGAAGACCCGCGGCACCGGCGCGAGGAAGTCCAGCTCCATCGCCTGCGTCAGCTCCTGCGTGCTGGCGGCGTACATGCCCAGCGGGAACACCGCGCCCCAGTAGAGCGGGTCGTAGCGCAGCGGAAAGCGCTTGTAGACGTGGCGCCAGACGCCCAGCACCAGCAGCATCGGGATCCACCAGGTGCCGGTGGCCCAGTAGAAGATCGTGAAGCCCTTGGTGAAGGGCAGCAGCGAGGTCAGGAAGGGCGCGTGCGGCGCGTTGACGATGAGCAGCGAGCCGGCGAGTGTCGAGATCGCCATCGCGCCCATGTTGATCCAGTACGGCGGCGAGAGGTCGCCGGGCAGGAAGCGGAAGAAGGTGTAGCGGTAGAAGATGAGCGACATCATC
Source organism: Pseudomonadota bacterium (assembly GCA_963205125.1). Lineage (GTDB taxonomy): Bacteria > Pseudomonadota > Gammaproteobacteria > Burkholderiales > Burkholderiaceae_C > Rubrivivax. Next base: position 2,969 of record CAUJJO010000157.1, read on the forward strand.
CAGATGTAGAGCATGCCGCCCCACAGCCACATCGACAGCGCGAAGAAGTTCAGCTCGAGCTTGTAGGGCTGGCCGATGCGCGCGGCCAGCAGCGCGCTGAGCACCGCCAGCGACTGCGTGGCCACCACCGCCAGCAGCCAGGCGCCGCTGATGCCCGACTGCAGCGCGGGCTTGTCCTCCTTCACCGTGAAGGCGGTGAAGATCGCGTAGGTGAGGGCGCACCACAGCGTCAAGGCGACGAACCAGAGCGCAAGGCCGCCGGGCAGGTAGTCCTCGAGCAGCAGCACCTGCGCGCCCAGCACGCTGGACGCCGCCACCGCGGTGAAGAAGCCCGGGCCGCGCAGGTGGTCGACGAGATCGCGCAGCAGCGCGCGCGGGAACAGCGCAAGCCGCGCGGCGTAGAGCAGCCACAGCACGCCGTAGGCGACGAGGTTGAGCGCGAAGAGCGCGCGCGCCAGCAGCGGCAGCCCGAGCTTGTGCGCGCCGATCGAGACGATGCCGGTGGCCATCACGAGGCCGAAGTAGGCCGGCGACAGCGTGGCCAGGCCGGCGCGCCAGGCCGAAGGCTGCGGCAGCGGCGGCAGCGCCGACGCGCTCTGCGGGCGGGGATCGACGGCGCTCACCGCAGGCTCTTCAGCTCGCGCGCACGGCCAGCAGCCGCCAGGCCAGTGCCGCGAAGAGCGCGGCACCTGCCGTCTGCAGCGTGCGCGCCAGGCGCGGCGACGTGCCGGGGCGGCGCAGGCGGGACACGAGAGCGACCAGGGCAAGCAGGAAGACGAGGCTTTGCAGCACGAACAGCAGGCCCAGCAGCAGGAAGGCCAGCGTCTTGTCGGCGACGGCGGTGCCGATGAACTGCGGCAGGAAGGCGAGGAAGAAGAGCGCGACCTTGGGGTTGAGCAGGTTGGTCAGCAGGCCGCGGCGGAAGTCCGCGTGGCCGCCGGGACCTGCGGCGCGCGCTGCCGGCGATCCCGGCGGCGACTGCGGCGGCGACTGCGGCGGCGCGCCGCGCCACGCGCTGCGCGCCAGCCCGAAGGCCAGCCACAGCAGGTAGGCGGCGCCGGCCCATTGCAAGGCCGTGAAGGCGCGCGGCGACACCGCCAGAAGCGAGGCCAGGCCGAAGGCCGCGGCCAGCGCGTGCGCGGCGCAGCCGGCGACGATGCCGAGCACCGCGGCGACCCCGGCACGCGCACCGCCCTGCAGCGTGCGCGAGACGGTGAGCAGCAGGTCGACGCCGGGAGTGGCGTTGAGCACGAAGACCGCCGCCGTGAACAGCGCCAGCTCGTGGCCGCCGAGCCCGGCCAGCGTCACAGCATCTCCAGCGCCAGCGCGGTGGCCTCGCCGCCGCCGATGCACAGCGCGGCCACGCCGCGCTCGAGGCTGCGCTGGCGCAGCGCGCCCAGCAGCGTGACGACGATGCGCGCGCCGCTGGCGCCGATCGGGTGGCCGAGCGCGCAGGCGCCGCCGTGCACGTTGACGATGTCGTGCGCGAGCTGCAGATCGTGCATCGCCGCCATCGTGACCGCGGCGAAGGCCTCGTTGACCTCCCACAGGTCGACGTCCCCGACCTCCCAGCCGGCGAGTTCGAGCACCTTCCTGATCGCGCCGACCGGCGCCGTCGTGAACAGCGCGGGCGCCTGCGCGTGCACCGCGTGCGCGACGATGCGCGCCAGCGGCTGCACGCCCAGGCGCGCGGCGCTGCTCTGCCGCATCAGCACGAGGGCTGCGGCGCCGTCGCTGATGCTGCTGGCGTTGGCCGCGGTGATCGTGCCGTCCTTCTTGAAGGCCGGCTTGAGGCCGGCGATCTTGTCGAGCCGGGCCTTGAAGGGCTGTTCGTCGCGCGTGACCACGGTGGCCCCGCCCTTGCCCGGCAGCGAGACCGGCGCGATCTCCCAGCCGAAGCCGCCCTCCTCGTTGGCCGCCTTGGCGCGCGTGGTCGAGGCGATCGCGAATTCGTCCTGCGCCGCGCGGCTGAAGCCGTACTGCTCGACGCAGGTCTCGGCGAAGACGCCCATGGCCTTGCCGCGCTCGTAGGCGTCCTCCAGGCCGTCCATGGCCATGTGGTCGAAGAGCGTCGCGGCGCCGTACTTGATGCCCTTGCGCGCGAACACCAGGTGCGGCGCGTTGCTCATGCTCTCCATGCCGCCGGCCACGACGACCTGCGCGCTGCCGGCCGCCAGCATGTCGTGCGCGAACATCATCGCGCGCATGCCGCTGCCGCACATCTTGGACAGCGTCACCGCGCCGGTCGAATCGGGCAGCCCGGCGCGGCGCATCGCCTGGCGCGCCGGCGCCTGGCCCTGGCCGGCCATCAGGCAGTTGCCCATCAGCACCTCGTCGACCAGCGCGCCGTCGAGGCGGGCGCGCTCGACGGCGGCCCGGATGGCCACGGCGCCCAGCTCCCAGGCGGCGAGGCCGGCGAAGTCGCCGAGCAGGCCCCCGATGGGCGTGCGTGCGGCCGAGGCGATGACGATCGGATCCTTCATGATGCGGCTCTCCTTCCAAGGGCTGTGGACGGGCCCGAATCATGCCAGCCGGCGGCGGCCAGCCGCTGCACGGCGAAGCGGCGCGCGGGCTCGTAGGGGAAGACGTCGTGCACGTGGCCGGCCTGGATGCGGTCCTTGTGCGCCTGCCAGAAGGCGACGTCGAGCAGGTCGGCGTGATGGCGCATGAAGGCCTCGCGCAGTGCCGGGTGGCCGAGCAGGAAGGCGCCGAAGGTCTCGGGGAAGACGTCCTTCGCGCCGACGGGGTACCAGACCTCGCCGCTCAGCTCGTCCTCCTCGTGGCGCGGCGGCGGCACGCGGCGGAAGTTGCAGTCGGTGAGGTACTCGATCTCGTCGTAGTCGTAGAAGACGACCTTGCCGTGGCGCGTGATGCCGAAGTTCTTCCACAGCATGTCGCCGGGAAAGATGTTGGCGGCCACCAGGTCCTTGATCGCGTTGCCGTACTCGAGCACCGCGCGCTCGAGCGCGTCGCCGTCGCCGGCCTGCAGTGCGTCGTTCAGGTAGAGGTTGAGCGGGATCATGCGCCGCTCGATGTAGAGGTGGCGGATCACCAGCACGTCGCCGTCCTCCTCGAGCAGGCTCGGGCAGTAGCGCGCGAGCTCGGCGACCAGCTCGTCCTCGAAGCGCGCGCGCGGGAAGGCGACCTTGCTGTACTCCAGCGTGTCGGCCATGCGGCCGACGCGGTCGTGCTGCTTGACCAGCAGGTACTTGGCCTTGACCTGCTCGCGCGTGGTGTCCTTGGGCTCGGGGTAGAAGTCCTTGATGACCTTGAAGACGTAGGGGAAGGAGGGCAGGTCGAACACCAGCATCACCATGCCCTTGATGCCCGGCGCGATGCGGAAGCGGTCGGTGCTGTGGCGCTGGTGCGAGAGGAAGTCGCGGTAGAACATGTTCTTGCCCTGCTTGTGCAGGCCCAGCGCGCTGTAGAGCTCGCCGCGCGCCTTGCGCGGCATCAGCGAACGCAGGAACTGCACGTAGGCGCTGGGCAGCTCCATGTCGACCATGAAGTAGGCGCGCGCGAAGCTGAAGACGAGCTGCAGATCGTCCTCGGCGAAGAGCGCGGTGTCGATGACGAGCCGGTCGGCCTCGTCGTAGACCAGCGGCAGGCACAGCGGGAAGGCGTTGAAGCCGTTGATGATGCGGCCCACCAGGTAGGCGCCCTTGTTGCGGTAGAAGAGGCTGGTCAGCACCTGGATCTGGAAGTTGGCGCGCAGCCGCCAGTCCGAAAAGCGCAGGTTCAGGTGCGCCTGCAGCGCCTGCAGCACGTCGTCGACATCGCGGTCGAGGTCGGCAAAGGGGGCCTGCAGCGCGAACCCCAGCACGATGTGCCGCAGCGTCTGGTGCAGCGTCTGCCGCGTCGGGTAGTAGGAGCGGAAGGTCGGCGCGTCGGCGGGCTCCTCCATCTCGAGGTACTCGGTGCTGATGGCCGGGCGCACGAAGATGAAGTCGTTGCGGAAGTAGGCGCGGTGCAGCAGCTTGGTGGTCACCGAGTTGAAGAAGGTCTCGGCGAGCTCGGGCTGGTGGTGGTCGGTGAGCAGCCCGATGTAGTGCAGCTTGACCTGCTGCCAGGCGTCCATCGAGAGCGCGTCGACCTGGAACTCCTGCCGCAGGCGCAGCACCGCCTCATCGACGCGGCGGTCGTAGAACTCGATGCGCTCGCGCTGCGCGCGCTGCTGGCCGTGCCAGTCGCGCTGCTCGAAGCGCGCCTTGGCCGCCGCGCTGGTCTGGCGAAAGAGCCGGTAGTGCCGGTCGAAGCCCTCCAGCATCGCCTGCGCCACGTCGAAGGCGCGGCTGTCGGTGAGCTGGTTGGGGAACACGGGCGACGCGTCAGTCGATGTCCTGCTCGGGCTCGCCGACCGGGTTCGCCACGCGCGGGTAGCGCTTGATGGCGGCGCTGTAGACCGGGACGATGGCCTCGGGCCGGTCCATCGTCACCTGCAGGTCCTTGAGCAGCCCGTCGGCAAGGCCGTAGACGAGGCCGTGCACGGCCACCGCCTGCCCGCGCGCCCAGGCGTCCTGGATCACGGTGGACTGCGCGACGTGGCCGACCTGCTCGATGATGTTCATCTCGCAGAGGATCTCCTCCTGGCGCGCCGGCGGCAGGTGGTCCAGCCGCTTGCGGTGGCGCATGCGCACGTCGTGCACGTGGCGCAGCCAGTTGTCGGCCAGCCCGACGCGCAGGCCGCGCATGGCCGCGCGCACGCCGGCGCAGCCGTAGTGGCCGACGACGAGGATGTGCGCCACCTGCAGGTGCTCGACCGCGAACTGCACCGTCGACAGCGCATTCAGGTCGCTGTGCACGACGACGTTGGCGACGTTGCGGTGCACGAACATCTCGCCGGGCAGCAGGTTCACCAGCTCGTTGGCCGGCACTCGGCTGTCGGCGCAGCCGATCCACATGTACTTCGGGTTCTGCTGCTGCGCCAGCCGGGTGAAGAAGCCCGGCTCGCGCCGCTCGATGCTGCCGGCCCAGCTGCGGTTGGCGGCCAGCAGTTGGTCGATGTCCTTGCTCATGGTCTCGTGCGTGCTGCGGGGCCGGCGCAGGGGCGCCGACGGGTTTACATCGTCTCGGCGAACAGCTCGCGCCCGATCAGCATGCGGCGGATCTCCGAGGTGCCGGCGCCGATCTCGTAGAGCTTGGCGTCGCGCCACAGGCGTCCGAGCGGGTAGTCGTTGATGTAGCCGTTGCCGCCGAAGAGCTGGATGCCTTCGCCGGCCATCCAGGTCGCCTTCTCGGCGCACCAGAGGATGACGCTGGCGCAGTCCTTGCGCACGCGGCGCACGTGCTCGCTGCCGAGCCGGTCGAGGTTCTTGCCGACGGTGTAGAGGAAGGCGCGCGCGGCCTGCAGCACCGTGTACATGTCGGCGAGCTTGCCCTGCACGAGCTGGAACTCGCCGATGCTCTGGCCGAACTGGCGGCGCTCGTGCACGTAGGGCACGACCGCGTCCATCACCGCCTGCATGATGCCCACGGGCCCGGCGGCGAGCACCGCGCGCTCGTAGTCCAGGCCGCTCATCAGCACCCGCGCGCCGCCGTTCAGTTCGCCGAGGATGTTCTCCGCCGGCACCTCGACGTCCTGGAACACCAGCTCGCCGGTGTGGCTGCCGCGCATGCCCAGCTTGTCGAGCTTCTGCGCCACGGAAAAGCCCTTCATGCCGCGCTCGACGAGGAAGGCGGTGACGCCGCGCGCGCCGAGCTCGGGCTCGGTCTTGGCGTAGACCACCAGCGTGTCGGCGTCGGGGCCGTTGGTGATCCACATCTTGCTGCCGTTCAGCAGGTAGACGCCGCCCTTGTCGACGGCGCGCAGCTTCATGCCGATCACGTCGGAGCCCGCGCCCGGCTCGCTCATCGCCAGCGCGCCGACATGCTCGCCGCCGATCAGGCGCGGCAGGTACCTGCGCTTCTGCGCCTCGCTGCCGTTGCGCTTGATCTGGTTGACGCACAGGTTGCTGTGCGCGCCGTAGGACAGGCCCACGCTCGCGCTGGCGCGGCTGATCTCCTCCATCGCCACCATGTGCGCGAGGTAGCCCATGTCCGCGCCGCCGTAGGCCTCGGCGACCGTGATGCCGAGCACGCCGAGCTCGCCCATCTTGCGCCAGAGGTCCATCGGAAAGCAGTCGCTGCGGTCGATCTCGGCGGCGCGCGGGGCGATCTCGGCCTCGGCGAAGGCGCGCACCGCGTCGCGCAGCGCGTCGATGTCCTCGCCGAGCTGGAAGTCGAGGCCGGGAAGGTTCATCGTGGGGCTCCGCGGTGACGGCAGTTGAGGGGGAAGTCCGGGTCGACGCCGGCCTGCGCGTTCATCATAGCGAGCGCCCCTGGCGCCTGGCCGCCGCGACCGTGCCCTCGCGAGCGCGGTCGCGGCGCGCGCGCGGCGGCAGCGCTGCCGCCGCGGCCAGCAGCGTGCGGCAGCGCGCCTCGTGCTGCGCGATCTCGGCCAGCGTGATCTCGATGTCCTCGCGCTGGCGCAGGAGCTGCTGGCGGTGCTCGGTCAGCACCTGCAGGAAGGCGGTGAGCTGCGGTGCGGTGTCCGACGGCGAGTCGTACATCTGCACCAGCTCGCGGATCTCCGAGAGCGAGAGCCCCAGGCGCTTGCCGCGCAGCGTGAGCTTGAGCCGCGTGCGGTCGCGGTAGGTGTAGATGCGCCGCCCGGCCTCGCGCGCGGGCTGCAGCAGGCCGACGTCCTCGTAGAAGCGGATCGTGCGCGGCGTCACGTCGAACTCCTGCGCGAGTTCGGTGATGGTGTAGACGCGCGATTTCTCGGTCATGGTCGAATTGACGTTTACGTCAACGTCAATGTAACCCGTGCCGCGGCGCCGTTGCCCGGGCAAGCAAGGACGGGCGGCAGGATCGTGTCTTGCCGCCCGTCGTTCCTGGTTTCGCTGGGGTGCCGCGGTGCGGGCCGAGCCGGCTCGCGGTCTGTCTGCCCCAGCGAAGGTTGCGCGTGGATGACAGCGTGTCGGCGGATTCTGACCGTACCACTTCAAACCACCATCCCCAATCGGAACGAGGTTTCGCATCAAACACCCCCTCATGGGGGATGGCGCTGCGCATCAATCGAAGGCAGGCAAAACCTGCTGGCGCAGGCTCGACAGGGCGTGCCGGTAGTCCGGGATGACCGAGCGCACCACCTCCCAGAAGGCCGGGCTGTGGTTCATCTCGCGCAGGTGCGCGAGCTCGTGCGTGACGACGTAGTCGATCACCGACGGCGCGAAGTGCACGAGGCGCCAGTGCAGCCGGATCGAGCCGTCGGCGCTGGCGCTGCCCCAGCGCGTCGTCGCCGAGCTCAGGCCGATGCGCCGTACCTGCACGCCAAGCCGCGGCGCGAAGTGCGCGCAGCGCTCCTCGAACACCCGGCGCGCCTGCCGCTGCAGCCAGCCCTGCACGAGGTCGCGCACCTGCGCGGGCGTGGCCTGCTGCGGCAGGCCCAGATGCAGGGTCAGGCGCGGCACGCCGGGCAGGGTGTCGTCGGCGCTGTGCAGCACGGCGCCGCTGCAGCGCGGGTCCAGCAGCAGGATCACCGTCTCGCCGAGGAAGGGCAGCTGCGCGCCGTCGCGCCACTCGATGCGCGCGGCCTGCATGCGCCGCGCGCGCTCGGCCTGCTCGTGCAGCTTGCGCACGATCCACGCCTCCTTCTCGCGCAGCGCGCTCTCGACCTCGGCCAGCCCGACCCAGCGCGGCGCGCTCACGCACAGGCCTTCGGCGCCGACGACGAAGCCGATGCTGCGTCGGCGCATGCGCCGCAGTTCGTAGTGCACGGGATGTCCGGCCAGGGCGATGTGGCGCTGCGCGCGCGGGTGCGTGAAGGTCGCCGGCAGGATGCATCGCGGCGACGGTTCGGTCGTCGACGAGGGTGCGGGGGCGGGGGTTGGGCCTGGCGTGGGCGCCGGCCTGGGGCGAGCGTCCGTCGGCAGCGGCGCCTGCTGCTGCGCCGGCCACCTTGTCACCGCGGGTTCCGCCAGCGGGACGCCGGCCTCGTCGAACAGCGAAAGCTGCGCGGGCGAGGCGGCTGCGCTGGGTGGCGGCATGAAGCGCGATTCTAGGATCGCGGCGGCATGCCGGAGGCGCTCACAGCAGCTTGCCGCTCATCGAATCGGCCTGCGCGCTGCCGCGCAGCAGGTGCTCGGCAAAGGCCTGCAGGCTCTCGTGCAGCGTGGTCGAAGGCACGGCGGCCAGGCAGTGCTGCAGCACGGCTTCGTTCATGTGCGCGGCGCGCCCGCTGAGCACCAGGTGCGGCGGGCAGCCGGCGGCCTGCGCCGCCTGCAGGTCGCGCAGGGTGTCGCAGACCATGGGCACATGCGCGAGGTCGACGTTCCAGCGGCGGCCGATGTCGCGCATCATGCCCGGCAGCGGCTTGCGGCAGTCGCAGTCCTCCTCGGGCGCGTGTGGACAGAAGAAGACGGCGTCGATGCGCCCGCCGGCCTCGGCGGCCAGCCGGTTCATGTGCGCGTGCACGGCGTTGAGCGTGGCCATGTCGATCAGCCCGCGGCCGATGCCGGCCTGGTTGGTCGCCACCACCGCGTGCCAGCCGGCGTGGTTCAGGCGCGCCAGCGCCTCCAGCGCGCCGGGAATCGGGATCCACTCCTGCGGCGACTTGACGTGGTCCTCGCGGTACGCGTTGAGGATGCCGTCGCGCCCGTAGATGACGAGCTTGGGCGCATGGGCTGGGCCGGCCCCGCGGGAATGAGCGGGGGCGGCACGCATCACGACACCAGCCGGGCGAGATCGGCGACGCGGTTCATCGCCGCGTGCAGGGCCTGCAGCAAGGCCAGGCGGTTGGCGCGCAGCGCCGGATCGTCGACGTTGACCATGACCTCGTCGAAGAAGGCGTCGACCGGCGTGCGCAGCGCCGCCAGCGCCTGCAGCGAGGCGGTGAAGTCGCCGCGCGCGAAGGCCGCGTCCGCCTGCGGGCCGACCTCGGCCAGCGCCGCGGCCAGCGCCTGCTCGGCGCGCTCGCGCAGAAGCGCCGCATCCAGCGGCACCTGCGCGGCGGCCTCGCTCTTCCTCAGGATGTTGGCCACGCGCTTGTTGGCCGCGGCCAGCGCCTGCGCCTCGGGCAGGGCGACGAAGGCGCGCACCGCCGCCAGCCGCTGCGGCAGCGTGGCCCAGTGGTCGGGGCGCAGCGCCACCACGGCGTCGACCTCCGCGGCGCTGTAGCCGAGTTCGCGCAGGTAGCCCACCAGCCGCTCGAAGAGGAAGTGCATGACCTCGGCCTGCGCCTGGCCATGGTCCTGCGGGAAGGCGCGAAAGGCCGTCGACACCAGCGCCGGCAGCGCCAGCGGCAGCTCGCGCTCGACCAGCATGCGGGTGATGCCCAGCGCATGCCGGCGCAGCGCGAACGGGTCCTTGTCGCCGCTGGGCCGCTGGCCGATGCCGAAGAGGCCGGTGAGCGTCTCCAGCTTGTCGGCCAGCGCGACGACGAGGCCCGCCTCGCCGCGCGGCAGCGCGTCGCCGGCAAAGCGCGGCCGGTAGTGGTCCTCGATGGCGAAGGCGACGGCCTCGCTCTCGCCGTCGTGGCGCGCGTAGTAGCCGCCCATGACGCCCTGCAGCTCGGGGAACTCGCCGACCATGCCGGTCAGCAGGTCGGCCTTGGCGAGCATGGCTGCGCGCCCGGCCTCTTCGGCCAGCGTCGCGCCGCCGAGCTGCTCGCCGATGCGCTGCGCGATCGTCTGCACGCGCTCGCTGCGCTGCCCCTGCGTGCCGAGCTTGCCGTGGTAGACGACGCGGGCCAGTTGCGGCACGCGCGATTCGAGCGTGCTCCTGCGGTCCTGGTCGAAGAAGAAGCGCGCGTCGGCCAGGCGCGGGCGCACGACGCGTTCGTTGCCCTCGATGATGCGCGAGGGGTCGGCCGGGTCGATGTTGCTGACGACGAGGAAGCGCTCGGTCAGCCGCCCGCGGCCGTCCAGCAGCGGAAAGTACTTCTGGTTGGCCTTCATCGTCAGGATGAGGCACTCCTGCGGCACCGCGAGGAACTCCGGCTCGAAGCGGCAGAGCAGCACCTTCGGAAGCTCGACCAGCGCCGTCACCTCGTCCAGCAGCGCCTCGTCGTCGATCGCACGCAGGCCCTCGCGCGCGGCGACCTCGCCGAGCTGGCGCACGATCTCGGCGCGGCGCGCGTCGAAGCCGGCGATCACCGCGCCTTCGTCCCGCAGTTGCTGCACGTAGCTGTCGGCGTCCTGCAGCGTGATCCCGGGCCGCGCCGCCTCGAAGCGGTGGCCTTGCGTCGTGCGCCCCGCGGCAAGACCGAGCGCCCGCACCGGCACGACCAGGCTGCCGTGCAGCGCGACCAGCCCGTGCGCCGGGCGCACGAAGTTCACGCTCGTCCAGCCGGGCTGGAAGTCCGGCCCCTCGCCGTGCTCGAGCTGGTACTGCATGAGCTTGGGGATCGGCAGCTTGGCGATCGCCTCGTCGAGCGCCTTCTGCAGCCCTTCGGCCAGGCTGGCGCCGGGCAGCACGCTGTCGAGGAAGAGGGTCTGCGCCGCACCTTCGCCCTGGCGCAGCAGGGTCGGCACGGCCTTGGCGCCCAGGCCGAGCGCGGCGAGCTTCTTCAGCAGCGCGGGCGTGGGCGCGCCCTGCGCGTCCAGCGCGACGCTTGCGGGCATCAGCTTGGTCTGCTGGGCGCGGTCGGCCGCGCGCGCGGCGACGCCCATCACCCGCACGGCCAGGCGGCGCGGCGTGGCAAAGGGCGTGAAGCTCGCGTCCGCGGCCACCAGGCCTTGCGCGTGCAGGCTGCGCGTCAAGGTCTCGGCGAAGGCTTCGCCGAGCTTCCTCAGCGCCTTGGGCGGCAGTTCCTCGACGAGCAGCTCGACGAGCAGGTTCTTCACGTCGTTCATGGCCTACGCCGCCTTCGCGCTGGCTTGCCGGGCGGCCTGCTCGGCCAGGCGCGTGCTGACCTCGTCGGCCCAGGCGCGCGGCGCCATCGGGAAGCCCAGGCGCGCGCGGCTCTCGAGGTAGCTCTGCGCCACGCCGCGCGCGAGGTTGCGGATGCGGCCGATGTAGGCCGCGCGCTCGGTGACGCTGATGGCGCCGCGCGCGTCCAGCAGGTTGAAGGTGTGCGCGGCCTTCAGCACCTGCTCGTAGGCCGGCAGCGCGAGCTGGCGCTGCATCAGGTGCTGCGCCTGCCGCTCGTGGGCGGCGAAGGCCTGCAGCAGGAAGTCGACGTCGCTCTCCTCGAAGTTGTAGCGGCTCTGCTCGACCTCGTTCTGGTGGTAGACGTCGCGGTACAGCAGCCGACCCCCGGCCTCGTCCTGCGTCCACACCAGGTCGTAGACGTTCTCCACGCCCTGCAGGTACATCGCCAGGCGCTCGAGGCCGTAGGTGATCTCGCCGGTGATCGGCTTGCAGTCGATGCCGCCGACCTGCTGGAAGTAGGTGAACTGCGTCACCTCCATGCCGTTGAGCCACACCTCCCAGCCCAGGCCCCAGGCGCCGAGGGTCGGGTTCTCCCAGTCGTCCTCGACGAAGCGCACGTCGTTGGCCTGCAGGTCGAAGCCCAGCGCCCGCAGGCTGCCGAGGTAGAGGTCGAGGATGTCGGCCGGCGCGGGCTTGAGCACCACCTGGTACTGGTAGTAGTGCTGCAGGCGGTTGGGGTTGTCGCCGTAGCGGCCGTCCTTGGGGCGGCGGCTGGGCTGGACGTAGGCCGCCTTCCAGGGCTCGGGGCCGAGGGCGCGCAGGAAGGTCGCGGTGTGGCTGGTGCCGGCGCCCACTTCCATGTCGTAGGGCTGCAGCAGCGCGCAGCCCTGGGCGTCCCAGTAGGCCTGCAGCTGCAGGATGATCTGTTGGAAGGTCAGCATGAGCCTTGATGCAGGCCGCACGAGGCGAAAGCGCTGGATTTTACGGGTCACGCGGCGCGCACGACGCGGTTAGCCTCGCGCCCCATGACCGCCACCCAAGCCGTGCTCAGCCTCGTGCTGGCGACGATGGTGTTCTCGGTCGCGCTGGACCTGCGCGTCGAGGACTTTCGCGCCGTGGCGCGCACGCCGCGCGCGGTGATCGCGGGGCTCGTGCCGCAGTTCGTGCTGCTGCCGCTGGCGACCTGGCTGGTGACACTGGCGCTCGCCCTGCCGCCCAACATCGAGGCGGCGATGATCCTCGTGGCCGCCTGCCCGGGTGGCGCGCTCTCCAACGTCGTCACCCACCTCGGGCGCGGCAACACGGCGCTGTCGGTGAGCATCTCGGCGGTGGCCAGCGTGCTGGCGATCGTGCTGACGCCGCTGAACTTCACCTGGATGGTGAGCACCAACCCGGTCACCGCGGGCTGGCTGCGCGAGCTCTCGATCGACGCTTCCGACATCTGGGTCAGCCTGGTCGTGCTGCTGGCGGTGCCGATGGCGCTGGGCATGGCCTGCGCGCAGCGCCTGCCCGCGCTCACCGCGCGCATCCGCAAGCCGCTGGCGCGCGCCTCGGTCGGGGCGCTGCTGCTCTTCATCGCCGCCGGCCTGGTGCGCGAGCGCCAGCTGCTGACCGCCGCGCTGCTGCCCCAGCTGCTGATCGTGATCGGCCACAACGCGCTCGGCCTCACGCTCGGCTGGCTGGGGGCGGTGGCCTTCGGCGTGAGCGAGCGCGACCGCCGCGCCATCGTCATCGAGGGCGGCATGCAGAACTCGGGACTGGCCCTCGGGATCATCGCGGTGCAGTTCGGCTCGGACCTCGGCATGGTCGTCATCGCCAGCCTCTGGGGCATCTGGCACATCGTCTCGGGCCTGACGCTGGTCGCGCTGTGGCGACGCAAGGACGCGCGCGTGCGCGCCTGATGCGCCTGCGGCGCGGCCCGGGCCTCCGCCGCGGCGCGGGCGGCGCGGCGCCAAGGCCGCCAGCACCGCCAGCACCGCCAGCGCCGCCGCCAGCAGCGGCCAGAGGCCCAGGCGCGAAGCCCAGCGCGCGTAGGGCGTCAGGCCATGGCGCCCCTCGACGCGGCCCTCCAGCACGCCCTCGGTGAAGGCCGGGAGCTGCGCCAGCACCCGGCCGCGGTGGTCGATCAGCGCCGTGGCGCCGGTATTGGTGGCGCGGATCATCGGCAGCTGGAACTCGAGCGCGCGCAGCCGCGATATCGCCAGGTGCTGGGGCACGGCCATGGTGTGGCCGAACCAGCCGATGTTGCTCAGGTTGACGAAGAGCGTCGGCGCCGCGGCCGGGTCGGCAAAGCGTCGCGCCAGCTCCTCGCCGAACAAATCCTCGTAGCAGATGTTCGGCGCGGCGCGCTCGCCACCGTCGGCGCCGACACCACGGTCATCACCGAGCGGCAGCGAAGCCTGCGCGACCGCGCCGCGCGCGAAGTCGCCCAGCGGGATCCGCATCAGCTCGGTGAACCAGCGAAAGCCCATGGGGATGAATTCCCCGAACGGCACCAGGTGGTGCTTGTCGTAGCGGTAGCGGCCCTGCGGCAGCGCCGCGGCCCGGGCCGAGAGGCCGATCACCGAGTTTGTGTAGCCGCTGGCGTAGTCGCCCAGCGGCACGCCGACGAGCGCGGTCTGCGGCGAGGCCGCAAAGCGCTGCTGCAGCGCCGCGAGGAAGCCGGGCGCCACGTCCTCCAGCTGCGCCGGCAGCAGCGGCACCGCGGTCTCCGGGGCGACGACGAGGTCGGCGCGCGAGGCCAGCAGCCGCACGGCCACCCACTGCAGCGTGGCGGGCAGGCGCTCGGGCGCGAACTTCTCGTCCTGCGCCACGTTGGGTTGCAGCAGTTGCACCGAGAGGACGCGTCCGGCCCGCGTGTGCTCGCCCGGCCCGAGCAGGCCAAGCGCCAGCAGCAGCGCGAGCACGCCGGCCGGGGCGGCCCGGCAGGCGAGGCCGTGGGCGCGCAGGGCGCAGGCCAGCGTCGCGGCAAGGCCGGCCAGCACCGCGCCCATGCCGTAGACGCCGACCCAGGGCGCCAGCGTGGCCAGCGGGCCGTCGAGCTGCGCGTAGCCGCTGGCGGCCCAGGGAAAGCCGCTGAAGAGCGTGCCGCGGGCGAGCTCGGCCAGCAGCCAGCAGGCGGCGAAGAGCAGCGCATCCGTCGCGCCGCCGCGGCGCCAGCGCCGCCAGGCCGCCGCGGCCAGCGCCAGGTAGAGCGAGAGGGCCGCGGCCAGCAAGGCCACCGCCGCCGCGGCCAGCCAGGCCGGCAGGTGGCCGTAGCGGTGCATGCTGACGAACAGCCACCAGGTGGCCGCGGCGAGCCAGCCGGTGCCAAAGCTCCAGGCGAGCCACGCGGCATGGCCTGCGCTGCGTGAGCGCTCCAGCCGCCACACCAGCACGGCCAGCGCCGCCAGCGGCAGCGCCCACAGCGCGGTGTGCACGAAGGCCAGCGTCTGCACGGCGCCCAGCAGCGCCAGGGCCGGCGCCTGCAGCACCCGCAGCGCCCGCAGCGCCCGCAGTGCCCGTTCGCGCAGCGCCGGCCGCTGCGGTGGGGCCGGCGGCATCAGCCGGGCAGGCCCTCGGCCGCCGTGCCCCGCGCCTCCGACGTCCGCTCGACGCGGAACCAGCGCACCGCGCCGCCGCGGGTGAGCATCACGGTGAAGATCAGGCCGCCGCAGGGCACGCTCTCGCCGCGGCGCGGCACGCGGCCGAGCTCGTGCGCGACCAGGCCGCCGATGGTGTCGAAATCGTCCTCCGGCAGGCGCAGCGAGAAGAAGTGGTTGACGGCCTCGATGTCGACGTCGCCGGCCACGCGGTGGCTGCCGTCGGCCAGCGTGTAGATGCCGTGCTCGGCCTCCTCCTCGTCGAACTCGTCCTCGATGTCGCCGACGATCTGCTCCAGCACGTCCTCGATGGTCACCAGGCCGGCGGTGTTGCCGAACTCGTCGATGACGATCGCGAGGTGGTTGCGGTTGGAGCGGAAGTCGCGCAGCAGCTCGTTCAGGCGCTTGCTCTCGGGCACGAACACCGCCGGGCGCAGCAGCGTGCGCAGGTTCAGCGCGGGCGAGCGCTGCAGCTTGAGCAGGTCCTTGGCCAGCAGGATGCCGATGATGTTCTCGCGCCGGTCCTCGTAGACGGGGAAGCGCGAGTGCGCGGTGCTGATCACCATGCCCAGCAGCGACTCGTAGCCGGCGTCGATGTCCAGCAGGTCCATGCGCGGCGCAGCGACCATCACGTCGCCGGCCGTGAGGTCGGCCATGCGCAGCACACCCTCGAGCATGTGGCGCGATTCGGGCTCGATCAGCTCGCGCTGCTCGGCGTCGGCCAGCGTCTTCAGCAGCTCGGCCTTGCTGTCGGGGCCCGGCGAGAGGAACTCGATCAGGCGCTCGAAGAGGCCGCGCCGCTCGGCGCCATGCTCCGGCGGCCGTTCGGGAGGAGGATCGGACACGGGGGACGAAGGCAATGGGGTGCGGCGAAGAATACCCCAGACGCTTGACACG
>CAUJJO010000158.1 GCA_963205125.1 Pseudomonadota bacterium
GCCCGCAGCGTTGCCCGGCACCGTTCAGCCGCGCATCACGATGCGACGCCTTGCGCCGAATCGCGCAGCTTGAACACCGCAACCGCAGCCACCAGTTCCTGCGCCTGCCCCTTGAGGCTGCTCGCCGCCGCGGCCATCTGCTCGACCAGCGCGGCGTTCTGCTGCGTGACCTGATCCATCTGCGTCACGGCCTCGCCGATCTGGCTTACGCCCGTGCTCTGCTCGGTGCTGGCGGAGCTGATCTCGCCCATGATCTGCGTCACGCGCGAGATGCTGGCGACGACTTCCTGCATCGTGCTGCCGGCGCTGTCGACGAGGTGGGTTCCGGCCTCGACGCGGCTGACGCTCTCGGTGATGAGGGCGTTGATCTCCTTGGCCGCCTCGGCGGCACGGCCGGCGAGGCTGCGCACCTCGCCGGCGACGACCGCGAAGCCGCGACCCTGCTCGCCGGCCCGCGCGGCTTCCACCGCGGCGTTCAGGGCGAGGATGTTGGTCTGGAAGGCGATCCCGTCGATGACGCTGATGATGTCGCCGATCTTCCTCGAGCTGTCGCTGATGTCCTTCATCGTCGTGACGACTTCGGAGACGACCTGCCCGCCCTGGGTCGCGATGGTCGAGGCGCTCTGCGCGAGCTGGTTGGCCTGACGCGCGTTGTCGGCGTTCTGCTGCACCGTGGTGGCGAGCTCGGTCATCGAGGCCGCGGTCTGCTGCAGCGCACTGGCCTGCGACTCGGTGCGCGCGCTGAGGTCGTGGTTGCCCTGCGTGAAGCCGCCCTTGCCGTCGGACACCATGCCCTTGACGAGGTTCATCGCCACGGTCTCGGTCTACACCAGCGCGGCGGACTTCTGGTTTGCCTGGTCGAGCTTGTCGAGTTCGGCCTGCGCGAAGCCCGCGCGCTTCATCAGGTCCAGCAGCGCGACGGCTTCGGTCGTCTTGCCCGGGACCGGCGCATCGGCGGCGCGGAAGTCCCAGTAGATGCCTTCGTACTTCTCCGGGCGCGGCTTCTTGCCGGCGCGGATGTCGACCACTTCGTTGTACTGCTGCTCCCAGCGCGGGTCGCCGCTGACGACGTAGGTGCGCGCAAGGCGCGTCAGGTCGTCGGAGCTCTGGCGCAATTCGTCGGCCAGCATGTAGGACGCATAGCGCTGCTGGAAGGCCTTGGCGATCTGGTCGCTGGCGCGGTTCACCGCCCACTGCGTGGAGAGCAGGACGGCGACGGCCGCCGACAACAGACTGATCAACAGGACGAGCTTCTGGCGCAGACTCAGTTGGTTCAGGATGGACATGGGTGATCCTGGATGAGGATGGAATCGATGACGAATGCCATGCACCCGCGAGTCGCCAGACGCTCTTGTCGGCACGTCATTCTTCGATCGAAGCGACCGGCCTGATGCCCGGAAAAGCGCGATGACTACCGCCCATCAGTCGTGACGATCGGTGCCGCACCGGCAAGCGGCTACGATGCCGGCCCCGCATCGAGGCATTTGCCCGCATTCCGTGTCGAGTCCAGACCGCGGCCTGCAGCCTGAGCAAGACATGGGGCCCAGCCGCAGCCGGCTGCGGCTGGCCTTGCTGCTTTCGCTGCTCGTGCACCTGCTGCTGCTGGGCCTGCGCCTGGACGGTGACGGGCCCGGGCTGCCGCGCTTTGCCCTGCCCTGGCAGGAGCACCGGATGCAGGCTCCGCCGCTGCGTCTCCTGCTGAATGCGGAGCGGGCGCTGCCGCCGCTTGCGCCCGCACCCACCCCGCGCCCGCCGGAGCCAGCCGAGCACGCGCTGGTCGTGCCGCCGCTCATCCCGCTGCCGCCCGTCGCGCGTGCCGCCCCCCGTGTTGCCACGACCGCGCCGGCCAGCGACTCGCCGCAACCCGACGCCGGGCCTGCCCCAAGGCCGGCAGTCATGGTCGATGCCGAGCCTCTCGCGATAGCGCAGGCGCAGGCGCAGCCGCCGCAAGCGCCGCTGCCCGAGCCCGCGGTGAAGGCAGGGAAGCCGCACGAAGCGCCCTTGCCCTCGCCGCAGCCGCTCACCACGGCGGATTCGCCCGACGCGGCCAGCGACACCATCGAGCCGGCTGAGACCGCCCTGCCCGTGGCTCGCCAGGCCGCGGAAGCGGCTGCCGCGCCAGGCGTCGCGCCGCTGCTGGCGACTGCGCAAACGACGCCGCCGATCCCGGCGCCGGCCTCCGCACCGCCATCCGCATCCGCAGCAAAGGCGGAAGCGCCCGTCCTCGCCGCGTCCGCGCCGACCGACCAGCGCGAAGCCGCAGTCGACGACGCCCAGGAGGAGCGCCTCGAAGCCCAGCGCATCGAAGCCCAAGGTCTGCAGGCGCAGGCGCGGGAGCAGGAGGCGCGCCGCCTGGCTGCCGAGCAGGAAGCAGCCCGCCGCGAAGCGGAACGCACTCGAGCCGAACGGCTCGCCGCCGACCGGGCTGCCGCGGAAAGAGCCGCAGCCGAGCGGGCCGCTGCAGAGAGGGCCGCTGCAGAGAGGGCCGCGGCAGAGAAGGCCGCGGCTGAGAAGGCCGCAGCGGAAAGGGCCGCAGCGGAAAGGGCCGCAGCGGAGAAGGTCGCAGCAGAGAATGCCGCCGCGGAGAAGGCCGCCGCGGAACGATTTGCGGCGGAGCGGGCCGCCGCCGCAGAGAGAGTCGCTGCCGAGCGGGCCGCGGCAGAGAAGGCGATCGCCGATCGAGCGGCTGCGGAGCGTGCTGCCGCTGAGCGCCTCGCCGCCGAACGCGCGAACGCCGAGCGCGCCGCGGCTGAACGCGCGGCCGCCGAGAAGGCCGCTGCGGCGCGACGTGAGGCGCAGGAGCGCGAAGCCGAGCGCCGCCGCGACGACGAACGCCGCGAGGCGGCAAGGCGCGCGATGGGGCGGCAACTCGACGAAGAGGCGGCCCGCCGCACGGCGGCGGAGGACGATCAGCGGCGCACGGGCAGCAGCTTGCGCCGTGCGCGGCTGTGGGGGCGCAGCGATCCCAACCTCGAACTTGCGCTCTACGCCGAGGCCTGGTCGCGCCGCATCCAGATGAACACGCCGCCCGAGACGGTGCGCGAGCTCGCCGCACGCCCGCACAAGCCGCCGCTGGTGACGGTGGCGGTGCGCAGCGACGGGTCGGTGGAGTCGGTGACCTTCGTCGTCGGCAGCGGCGTGCCCGAAGTCGACGAGGCCGTGCGCCGCCTGGTCCAGGGCATGGCGCCCTTCCCACCCTTCGCCCCGGCACTCGCCCGCGAGGTCGACGTCGTCGAGATCCGCCGCACCTGGCAGTTCGACAGCGCAGTGCGCCTGTACTGAGCCTGCTTCCGGCAGCGCGAGGCTCACAGCGCGGGACGAGGGTTTTCACGACGCTCATTCGCGGGGGATCTTTCCTTCAATTGATGATGGTCAAAGGCACTCGATTGACGCATCCTGCATGGACGAATGGTTTCGAACCGTCGCACCAACAGGAGGAGCACCATGCCTGGATTTCGCTTGCACAGCCTGGCGCTGGCCGCTGCATTGACCGCCGGATCGGCGCAGGCCATCGTCACCGTTGATGGCGCCGTGAACGTCTGGCCCGGGGGCGCTTCCGTCGGCCCCGGCGACACCGATCTGGGCAACGTCGGCCTCTTCGTCGGCAACGGTGCCTTCGGGTCCCTGGGGGTCGATGGCGGTTCGCTGCTGCGCTCGGGATCCTTGCTGGTCGGCCCGAGCGGAAGCGGCAACGGCAACGGCGCTGCCGTCATCACCGGCAGCGGCACGCGGCTCGAACTGATCGGCGACGGTTTCGCCGACGGCGTGATCAACCGCCTCGGCGTCGGCGAATGGGGCCGCGGCAGCCTGACGGTGTCCGGCGGCGCGGTGCTGGACGGTCGCGCGAACGCGGCCGCGTGCGTGGGCCTCTACCACTACTGCAACAACTTCATCGGCAATGCCGCCGGCTCCGACGGGACCTTCACCATCACCGGCAGCGGCAGCCAGGCGAGCTTCCTGCGCGGCTTCTACGTCGGCGGACTGGCGGTGTTCCACCCGCCAGTCGACGGCAACACCTTCGGCACCCCCGGCGGGGTGACGACCGGGCGCGTCAACGTGCTCGCCGGCGGCTCGCTGGTGACCGACAACGCAACGCTCGGGTTGGCCCCCGGCGGCGGCAGCCCGACAGGCACCGAACGCAGCTTCGCCGAGGCGACCATCGCCGGTCCGGGCTCGATCTGGCGCGTAAGCGGAGGAACGGTCGAAGCCAGTGCGGCCTTCGTCGAGACCGCCACCCATGCGAACGCCTGGGCGACGCTCACCATCCGCGACGGCGGCACGCTGCGCATCGAGGGTGACGGCAACGCCTACACCTGGCTGCATCTGACCAATAACGGCGGACGCACCGACGCACGGGTCACCGGCGCCGGCTCGAGCGTCGCCTTTGCGAACCAGTCGGGCGTGCTGCAGGTCGGTCGCAGGCTGGGCAGCGCGGTGCTCAGTGTGGACGGCGGCGCGCTGGTCGACAACGTCTGGTACACGTCGGTCGGCCGCGACGGCAGCTTCGGCACGCTGAACATCGACGGCAGCGGCACCCTTTACCGCGCCAACGGCACCGCCACCGCCGCGGCCAACGGCAGCAGCGGCGTGGCGGTGTTCGACATCGGCCGCGGCGGCGGCACCGGGGTCGTCAACGTCGGCAACGGCGCGCGGCTGGAGTTGCTCGCTACGACCGCGACGGCCGGCGCGCCCAACTTCAGCCTTGGCCGCGACGCGGCCTCGTCGGGCACGCTCAACATCGCCAGCGGCGGCACCGTGCTGCTGCGTGCCGATTCAGTCGCTCCGGACACCGACGGCGAAGCCTGGAACCCCTTCCTGCGCGTAGGTCGCGACGGCCAGGGCACGCTGACCATCAACGGCGGCGGCAAGCTGCTGGTGCAAGGCAATGCGGTCTCGACGCCAACCCACACGCGCAGTACCAACATCTACATCGGCGGCAGCGGCAGCACCTCGAACGGCGGACGCGGCATCGCGCGCATCGCCGGCATCGGGTCGGAGATGCAGGTCAGCGGCAGCGACGCCTACATCGGCGTCGGGCATGGACCGCTTGCGGCGGGCCAGCTCACCGTGTCGGACCAGGCCACCGTCGCCGCCACCATTCTGGGTGTCGGCAACTTCGGCGGCACAGGGGTCATGCGCCTCGACAACGCCAGCGCAGTGCTCACGGGCCAATACAGCGGCCAGTCACGGCAGGGCGCGGCGCTAGTCGTCGGTGCAGGCAGCGGCGCGGTCGGCAATCTGAGTGCGGTCAACGGCAGCGTCATCACGCTTGCCAACCCCGGCGCCAATGGCGGCGGCGTGACGATCGGCGGCTCACGCTCCGTCTCCGGTGGCGACGGGGTCATGAGCCTGTCGGCCTCGACCCTGACCTTGAACTACGCGGCGACCGAGAACACGGGCATCAGCGTCGGCCGCTCCGGAAGCGGGCTGCTGCGCTTGCAGAACGGCAGCACGGTCGACCTCGGCGGCAGCCGGCTGGTCGTCGGTGCCGAGAGCGGCAGCGACGGCACGCTGATCGCCAGCGGCGGATCGTCCATCCTCAACGCCGGCTGGGTCGGCGTGGGCCGCGCCAAGGCCAGCGGCGGCGGCGATGTCGATGGCGGCACCGGCACCATGGTGCTCAACAGCGCCAGCCTGTGGGCGCAGGACGTGGTCATCGGCACCAACGGCTACCTCGGTGGCAGTGCCGGCTCGATCCACGTCAGCGGCAGCGTCGTCAACCACGGCACGTTCAGCCCGGGCAGTTCGCCCGGGGAGTTCACGATCGACGGCGCCTTCGTCGCCGCAGCGGGCAGCCGAATGATCCTCGAAGTCGCCGACAACGGCAGCGGCGGCTTCGTCACCGATCATGTGCGCTTCAACGGCAGCGCCGACTTCGGCAGCCTGCAGATCGAGTTTCGCTTCCTTGGCGACACCGATCCGAACGCCTTCCAGGCCAGCGGCGGCTTCGCGATCGACACCTTCCTGCAGCAAAGCAACGGTGCCGGAGGTTGGGGCGGCGTGGCACTCGAGGCGCTGGGCGGCGTCACGTTCAGTGCGCGCGCGGACGCCTACACGTTCTCGTCGTTCGCGTTCAGTGCGGTGGATGGCGCCACCTTCATGGCGGTTGCGGTTCCCGAAGTCGGCACCTGGCTGCAGATGGCCGCTGGCCTGCTTGGCCTGGGGTGGTCGATCAGGCGGCGGGCTAGCGCCGCTTGATGGAGCCGCAGCGGCGTCGGATCGAACCCCTTCGCCGCACGACGCGCCCCGCGCGGCACGTCTTCGCTGGGCGCCGCACGCGGGCCCCGTACGCGGGCCCCGAAGCCCGCTGATAAACTGCCTGCCGTCAGGAGAGAGCCGCGGCGCCAGCCGCGCCCGCCGAAGACGCAGGGTTGCGGCCCGAACGTGCAGGCAAAAGGGACTGACCAGCGAGAACCTCACTGGAGAGAGGCCGCCGCGGGCACCGGGTGCCCGGGTGGGTCCACCGAAGGGGCAAGGGCAGATGGCGGCGGCCGGGTGGTCGCCGCGCGTCGGCGCCGAATCTCTCAGGTAAAGCGGACAGCGGGGACCGTTGCCGTCGACCACGCGGATCGTGGTGGACGGCGTGTGTCCTTCCCGAGCCCGAGGATCCGCTCATGAGCACGCCCGAGAACCTGCTGCAGACGCCGCTGCACGACCTGCACCTTCGCCTGGGTGCGCGCATGGTGCCGTTCGCGGGCTATTCGATGCCGGTGCAGTACGGCGAGGGCCTGGTCGCCGAGCACAGGCACTGCCGCGCCGCGGCCGCGCTGTTCGACGTCTCGCACATGGGCCAGGTCAAGCTGATCGGCGAGAACGCCGCCGCGGCACTCGAGACGCTGGTGCCGGTCGACGTGATCGGCCTCGAGCCCGGGCGCCAGCGCTATGGGTTCTTCACCAATGCCAGCGGCGGCATCCTGGATGACCTGATGATCGCGCGTCCGGCGGCCGACGCGGGCCTTGGCGAGTTGCTGCTCGTCGTCAACGCCGGCTGCAAGACGGCGGACATCCAGCACCTGCAGACGCACATCGGGGCACGCTGCGCGGTCGTGCCCATGCCCGAGCGCGCCCTGCTCGCGCTGCAGGGGCCGCAGGCGGTGCTGGTCTTGTCGCGCCTGGCGCCCGGCGTGGCGACGCTCGCCTTCATGGACGCGGCGGTGTTCGAGATCGCGGGTGCGTCCTGCTTCGTCACGCGGTCGGGCTACACCGGCGAAGACGGCTTCGAGATCTCGGTGCCGCAGGAGCACGCGGTGCGACTGGCCGAGACGCTGCTGGCGCAGCCCGAGGTCAAGCCCGCGGGCCTGGGGGCGCGCGACACGCTGCGCCTGGAGGCCGGCCTGTGCCTTTACGGCCACGACATCGACGCCGGCACGAGCCCGATCGAGGCCGGCCTGCAATGGGCGATCCAGAAGGTGCGCCGCCCCGGCGGCGCGCGTGCCGGCGGCTATCTGGGCGCAGCGGCGCTCGAGCGCCAGTTCTCGGTCGGTGCGCCGAGCAAGCGCGTGGGCCTGGTCGGCGTCGAGCGCGTGCCGGTGCGCGAGGGCGCCGTCATCGTCGACATCAACGGGCACCACCTCGGCAAGGTCACCAGCGGCACCCTCACGCCGACCCTGGACCAGCCGATCGCCATGGGCTACGTGCCGGTCAACCGGGCGCAGCCGCAGGGCGAGGTCTACGTCGAGGTGCGGCGCCAGCGGCTGCCCATGCGCATCACGCCGATGCCCTTCGTTCCCCATCGCTACCGCCGTTGAGGCGCCCACGGATCACCATCACCGAGGAGAAGAGACCCATGACGACCAAGTACACGCCCGACCATGAGTGGATCAACATCGAGGACCACCTCACCGCCGTCGTCGGCATCACGCCGCACGCGCAGGAGGCGCTGGGCGACGTCGTCTTCGTCGAGTTGCCCGAGGTCGGGCGCAGCTACGCCAAGGGCGAAGTCGCCGGCGTCGTCGAATCGGTGAAGGCCGCGGCCGATCTCTACATGCCCATCGACGGCGAGGTCGTCGAGGTCAACGCCGCGCTCAAGGACGACCCCGCGCGCGTCAACCGGGATCCGCTGGGCCAGGGCTGGTTCATCAGGATGAAGGTGGCCGACATGGCGCAGTTCGACGCGCTGATGGACGCGCCCGCCTACGACGCCCTGCTGAAGACGCTCTGACCCTGACACGGCCCGAACCCGACCCGCCCCACCCCCCGCATCATGCCGACGAATCCCCTGCCGCCGCTGGCGGCTCTCGAGAACGCGACCGAATTCCGCCCCCGCCACATCGGGCCTTCCGAGGCCGAGCAGGCGCACATGCTGTCGGTGATCGGCGCCGCCTCGCGGGCTACGCTGGTCGATGCGCTGGTGCCGGCCTCGATCCGCCTGCAGCGGCCGCTCAACCTGCCCGCGCCGGCAGGCGAGGCGCAGGCGCTGGCCGAGCTGCAGGCGATCGCGGCGAAGAACCGCGTGCTCAAGAGCTTCATCGGGCAGGGCTACCACGGCACGCATGTGCCGGGCGTCATCCTGCGCAACATCCTCGAGAACCCGGCCTGGTACACCGCGTACACGCCCTACCAGGCCGAGATCTCGCAGGGCCGCATGGAGGCGCTGGTGAACTTCCAGACGATGGTCTGCGACCTCACCGGCATGGCCATCGCCAACGCCTCGATGCTCGACGAGGCGACCGCCGCCGCCGAGGCGATGACGCTGGCCAGGCGCAGCGTGAAGAGCCGCAGCGACACGATCCTCGTCGCCGACGACTGCCACCCGCAGACGATCGAGGTCGTCCGCACGCGCGCCGAGCCGCTGGCGCTGCAGGTCAAGGTCGGGCCGATCGCCGCGCTGCTCGCGCAGGCCGACTGCTTTGCCGTCGTCGCGCAGTACCCGGCCACCGACGGCAGCCTGCACGACCTGCGCGAACTCGTCGCAGAGGCGCACGCCAAGGACGCCGCCTTCATCGTCGCCGCCGACCTGCTGGCGCTCACCCTGCTCGTGCCGCCGGGCGACTTCGATGCCGACATCGTCGTCGGCAGCACGCAGCGCCTGGGCGTACCCATGGCCGCGGGCGGGCCCCACGCGGGCTACCTGGCCTGCCGCGACGAGTACAAGCGCAGCATGCCCGGGCGCCTGGTGGGGGTGAGCGTCGACGCGCACGGCCAGCCGGCCTACCGCCTGGCGCTGCAGACGCGCGAGCAGCACATCCGCCGCGAGAAGGCGACCTCCAACATCTGCACCGCGCAGGTGCTGCTGGCGGTGATGGCGAGCATGTACGCCGCCTACCACGGCCCCGAGGGCCTGCGCCGCATCGGCCAGCGGGTGGCGAGCTACACGGCGATCCTCGCCGCCGGCCTGAAGGCGCTCGGGCAGCCCGTGAAGAGCGAGACCGCCTTCGACACGCTGGCGGTGCAGACCGGCGAGCGCACCGAGGCCATCCACCAGCGGGCGCTTGCCGGCGGCGCCAACCTGCGCCGGCTCTCGGCGACTTCGATCGGCATCAGCCTGGACGAGACGACGACGCGCGAGGACCTGCGCGCGCTCTGGTCCTGGTTCGCCGCCGCGGGCCAGGCGCTGCCCAGCGTCGAGGCCTACGAGCAGGGCGTCGAGCCGATGATCCCCGCCGCGCTGCGCCGCCGCAGCGCCTACCTCAGCCACCCGGTCTTCAACACGCACCACAGCGAGACCGAGATGCTGCGCTACATCCGCAGCCTGAGCGACAAGGATCTGGCGCTCGATCGCACGATGATTCCGCTGGGCTCGTGCACGATGAAGCTCAACGCGACCAGCGAGATGATCCCCATCACCTGGCCGCAGTTCGCCAACCTCCACCCCTTCGCGCCGGCCGACCAGCTCGCGGGCTGGAACGAGCTCAACGACCAGCTCTGCGCCTGGCTGGCCCGGGCCACCGGCTACGCGGGCGTGAGCCTGCAGCCCAACGCCGGCTCGCAGGGCGAGTACGCCGGGCTGCTGGCCATCCGCGCCTGGCATGCCGCGCAGGGCCAGCGCCAGCGCGACCTCTGCCTGATCCCCGAGTCGGCGCACGGCACCAATCCGGCGAGCGCGCACCTCGCCGGCATGCAGGTCGTCGTCGTCAAGTGCGATGCCATGGGCAACGTCGACCTCGCCGACCTGCAGGCCAAGTGCGAGAAGCACCAGGAGCGGCTGGCCGCGGTGATGATCACCTACCCCAGCACCTACGGCATCTACGAGCCGCGGGTGAAGGAACTCTGCGCGATCGTCCATCGCCACGGCGGGCGCGTCTACGTCGACGGCGCCAACCTGAACGCGCTCGTCGGCGTCGCGGCGCCCGGGGCCTTCGGCGGCGACGTGAGCCACCTCAACCTGCACAAGACCTTCTGCATCCCGCACGGCGGCGGCGGCCCCGGCGTCGGTCCGGTGTGCGTGGTCGAGGACCTCGTGCCCTTCCTGCCCGGCCACGCCAGCAGCGGCAAGGACAGTGCGGTCGGCGCGGTTTCTGCTGCACCGCTGGGCAATGCCGGGGTGCTGCCGATCAGCTGGATGTACATCCGCATGATGGGTGCGGAGGGCCTGCGCGAAGCGACCGAGGTCGCCGTGCTCTCGGCCAACTACGTCGCCGCACGCCTGGCCGCGCACTACGACATCCACTTCAGCGCCGAGATCCCCGGCATCGCGGGCGGCGGCGTCGCGCACGAGTGCATCCTCGACCTGCGCCCGCTGCAGAAGACCTCCGGCGTCGGCGCCGAGGACGTCGCCAAGCGGCTCATCGACTCCGGCTTTCACGCGCCGACGCTGTCCTTCCCGGTCGCCGGCACGCTGATGGTCGAGCCCACCGAGAGCGAGCCGCTGGTCGAGCTCGACCGCTTCTGCGACGCGATGATCGCCATCCGCGGCGAGATCGCCGCGATCGAGGCCGGCCGCTGGCCACAGGACGACAACCCGCTGAAGAACGCGCCGCACACGGCCGCCGCGCTGCTGGCCGACGCCTGGCCGCACCCCTACACGCGCGAGCAGGCGGCGTATCCGCTGCCCGGGCTGCGGCGGCAGAAGTACTGGTCGCCGGTGGGTCGCGTCGACAACGTCTGGGGCGACCGCAACCTCTTCTGCAGTTGCCCGCCGCTGGCCGCGGCCGAGGATTGAGCCGGGCCGGCGCGGGGAGCCTCAGCCCATGGCCGTCTCGGTCTTCGACCTCTTCAAGATCGGCATCGGGCCGAGCAGCAGCCACACCGTCGGGCCGATGCGCGCCGCGCGCATCTTCGCGCTGCGCCTGGCCAGCGAAGGCGTGCTCGCGCGCACGGCGCGGGTGCGGGTGCAGCTCTACGGCTCGCTCGCCGCCACCGGCAAGGGCCACGGCAGCGACAAGGCGGTGCTGCTGGGCCTCGCCGGCCACGAGCCCGACACGGTCGACGTCGACGCCATCCCCGCCCTGCTGCAGACGATGCGCCACGAGCAGCGCGTCGTGCTGCACGGCGGCCAGGCGGTGGCCTTCCACGAGCGCGAGGATCTGAAGTTCCTGCGCCGCGAGAGCCTGCCGCTGCACGCCAACGGCATGGCCTTCACGGCCTTCGACGCCGCGGGCGAGGAGCTCTCGCGCCACGTCTACTACTCGGTGGGCGGCGGCTTCGTCGTCAGCGAGGAGGTTGCCGCCGACGGCGCGCGGCAGAAGGTCATCGCGCCCGACCAGACGGTGCTGCCCTTCCCCTTTGCCAGCGGCGACGAACTGCTCGTGCTCTGCGCGCGCGAGGGCTGCAGCATCGCCGGGCTGATGCGCCGCAACGAGCGCCACTGGCGTAGCGACGCCGAGATCGACGCGGGCCTTGCGCGCATCTGGCGGGTGATGCAGGACTGCGTCGAGCGCGGCATGCACGCCGCTGGCGTGCTGCCCGGGGGCTACAAGGTGCGCCGCC
Source organism: Pseudomonadota bacterium (assembly GCA_963205125.1). GTDB lineage: Bacteria > Pseudomonadota > Gammaproteobacteria > Burkholderiales > Burkholderiaceae_C > Rubrivivax. The sequence goes on from CAUJJO010000158.1 coordinate 11,869, forward strand.
GCGCACGCGCGCTGCGCGAGGCGCTCACCGCGCGCCCCGAGGAGGCGCTGCGCGACCCGCTGCAGGTGCTGGACTGGGTCAACCTCTACGCCCTGGCCGTCAACGAGGAGAACGCCGCCGGGGGGCGCGTCGTCACCGCGCCGACCAACGGCGCGGCAGGCATCGTGCCCGCCGTGCTGCACTACTACACGCGCTTCGTGCCGCAGGCCAGCGCCGCGGGCGTCAACGACTTCCTGCTCACGGCGGCGGCGATCGGCATCCTCTACAAGGAGAACGCCAGCATCAGCGGCGCCGAGGTCGGCTGCCAGGGCGAGGTCGGGGTGGCCTGCAGCATGGCGGCGGCAGCGCTGTGCGCGGTGATGGGCGGCACGCCCGAGCAGGTGGAGAACGCCGCGGAGATCGGCATGGAGCATCACCTTGGCCTGACCTGCGACCCGGTGGGAGGCCTCGTGCAGATTCCCTGCATCGAGCGCAACGCCATCGCCTCGGTGAAGGCGATCAACGCCGCGCGCATGGCGCTGCGCGGCGACGGCACGCACCACGTGAGCCTCGATCAGGTCATCAAGACCATGCGCGAGACCGGCGCCGACATGATGAGCAAGTACAAGGAGACCGCGCGCGGCGGCCTCGCGGTGAACATCGTCGAGTGCTGACCCGCTGGCCCGGGGGTCGCGGCGGAGGTGACGTTCAGCCCGCGCGGGCCGCGCGCTGCTTGACCTCGCGGTTCTCGATGATGATGAG
>CAUJJO010000159.1 GCA_963205125.1 Pseudomonadota bacterium
CTTGGGCCGAAGCTCGCCGAACATGTGCATGTCCTCGATCGTGATCACGCCGTGAAAGAGCGGCAGCAGCCCGAGCGTGCCGAGCACGCGCAAGGCGTAGGCGCGCGGCGCGTTGGTGAGCACGTAGCGCCGCCCAGGCAGCGTGGCGAGCGCCGCGATGTCGTGCACCTGGCCGCGCAGCCGGGCCTCGAGCCCGGGGAGCTGGTGCGTGTGATGCAGGAAGTGCGCGGCCTTCACGCCATGATGGCGAACGAGGCCCAGCAGCGTCGCGCCGTAGCGCAGCCAGTAGCGGCGGCGCAGCGCATCGGACGCCGCCGTCTCCAGCCCGAGCTCACGCTCGATGTAGTCACCCATCGCCCGCCTCAGCTCAGGCATCGCCGAGCGGTGCGCGTCGTGCAGGGTGTCGTCGAGGTCGAACAGCCAGACGGGCTCGTCGCGACGCCTGTCGAGTTCGTCGTCAACTCCGTTCATCACGGACCTCGAGCGGTACTGCTCCGCGCAACCCATCGGGATCAATGCCGTGGGGCTACTCGCCGTCGAAGTAATCGGTGTCCACTCGCTTGAGCTCGTAGGTACCGACGCGCGTGACCGCGACGTTGTGGTCGACCATGAGGGCGGCGAGTGTCTCGCCGTCGATGAGAATGATCTTCGTCGCGATGACGCTGGCGTACTCGGCCGCGTCCCTGCTATAGGTGGAGGTCGTGATGAAGACGCCCTTGCTCGCCCGTTGCCCTTGGAGCGCGCCGGCGAATTTCTGGATCTCTGGCCTTCCGACCACGCCATCCCAACGCTTGGCCTGGATGTAGATGACATCCAGGCCAAGCCGGTCTTCCTTGATCATGCCGTCGATGCCGCCGTCGCCGGACTTGCCGATCGCTCGGCCAGCGTCCTGGCGGGAGCCGCCGTACCCCATGGCGACAAGCAGGTCGACCACCAAGCGCTCGAAGAAAGCCGGACTTGCCGCCTTCACTTGCTCGAGCAACTCGGTCTCGAGCTCCCGACGAATGCGTTGGTAGGCGAACGCCATCGCGTCTTCGGGCGTTTGATCGGGCCGAACCATCGGTGCCGGCTGCGAGCCTTGCTCCTCCTCGGTCTTGCCTCTGGCCCGGAACGAGCGGAACGACTCGAACTGGTTCAGCAGGCTGTTGTCGATTCGGGACGGATTCTTGGCAAGCAGCGCCGTTCCCGCTGGGGTGATGCGAAAGACGCCTCGCTTGGGCGCTGCGAGAAGACCCGCCTGCTTGAGGTACGTGCGCGCCCATCCGACCCGACTGGCGAAGACGTGTGCGGTGCCGCTCGGAAGGAGTTCGCTGCGCTCGACATCCGTCAGATCGAACTCCTCGGCCAGCTTCTCGACCGCCTCTCTGAAGGAATGTTCGGCATCATCCGCTGCCAGTCTGAGCAGCGGAAGCATGACGGTTTGGTAGTCGGGGATGGGCACCGCAAACGCTCGGCAGATCCCTCACGACCGGATCATCGTGCCGTAGGCCTGGTCGGTGAGGATCTCGAGCAGCATCGCGTGCGGGACGCGGCCGTCGACCACGTGCACGGCGTTGACGCCGCTCTTGGCGGCTTCGATGGCGCCGGCGAGCTTCGGCAGCATGCCGCCGCTGATGGTGCCGTCGGCGATGAGGGCGTCGATCTGCTGCGGCGTCAGCTCGGTGATGAGCTCGCCGGCCTTGTCGAGCACGCCGCGGATGTTGGTGAGCATGATCAGCTTCTCGGCCTTCAGCTCGGTGGCCAGGCGCGCGGCGACGAGGTCGGCGTTGATGTTGTAGCTCTCGTTCTGCTCGCCGAAGCCGATCGGGCTGACGACGGGGATGAACTGGTCGTCCTGCAGCGCCTTGACCACGCTCGGGTCGATCGCGGTGATCTCGCCGACTGAGCCGATGTCGTGCGACTTGCTGGGATCGTCCTTGTCGATCAGCTTCAACTTGCGCGCGCGGATGAGGCCGCCGTCGCGCCCGGTCAGCCCCACCGCCTTGCCGCCGCAGCCGTTGATGAGGCCGACGATGTCCTGCTGCACCTCGCCGGCCAGCACCCACTCGACGACTTCCATGGTCTCGTCGTCGGTGACGCGCATGCCCTGGATGAAGCTGCCCTTCTTGCCGATGCGCGCCAGCGCCTCGTCGATCTGCGGGCCGCCGCCGTGCACGACGATGGGGTTCATGCCCACCAGCTTGAGCAGCACCACGTCCTCGGCGAAGTCCTGCTGCAGCGCGGGGTCGGTCATCGCGTTGCCGCCGTACTTGATGACCAGCGTCTTGCCGTGGAAGCGGCGGATGTAGGGCAGCGCCTGCGCGAGGATCTCCGCCTGGTCGCGCGCGGTGATGTGATCCAGCGAGTGCTCGGCGGCTTGGTTCATGGCGTGTCGACGGGGCTTGGCTGCGGGCGGCGGCGATTGTAGGTAAGGCGCTGCCGCACCGCACTGCAGCCGCACCGCTGGCCGTACCGCTGACGGATACCGGTCGCCGCAGCAAGCTTCCCCGCGGCAGCCATTGCGCTGCTCGGCGACCTCAGGTGCGCAACCTCTCCGCCTTGTAGTCGAACGCCGGATCCCACTCGAGCTTGCCGAGGAGTTCGAGAAGACGCCGCTGTTCGCGCCGTGCGATGAACTCCTGCAGGGCCTTGGTGACGGCAGCCTTCTTGGTCCGTTCACCGCTCACTTGAAGAGCGCGCTCGAGAAGATCGGGATCGAGGGCCAGATGGGTCGCCATGCGCGCCTCCTTGCGTCGCAGTCTACACAAGGAGAAAGCGCCCGCCGCCCGCCCGCCGACTCGGCTCGAACACCCTCCGCGATGTCGCTTCCGTTCAAGACGCCGGGGCTCGCGGCGGCGCACGATCGGGCGCATGGCTGCTTCCGACGACTCCCGCGAATTCCTTCCCAGCCTGGAGCGCGACGGCTTCGTGCTCGCGCGGCTGGACGACCTGGTGCAGGCGCAGCGCGCCAACAGCATGTGGTACCTGAGCTTCGGCCTGGCCTGCTGTGCGGTGGAGATGATGCACGCCGCCGCGGCGCGCTACGACATGGAGCGCTTCTCGATGATCTTTCGCGCCAGCCCGCGGCAGGCGGACCTGATGTTCGTCTCGGGCACGCTCACCAACAAGATGGCGCGCGCGCTGCGCCGCGTCTACGACCAGATGGCCGAGCCGCGCTACGTCATCAGCATGGGCAGTTGCGCCAACGGCGGCGGCTACTACCACTACAGCTACTCGGTGGTGCGCGGCTGCGACCGCATCGTGCCGGTCGACGTCTACGTGCCCGGCTGCCCGCCCACCGCCGAGGCGCTGCTCTACGGCATCCTGCAACTGCAGCGCAAGGTGCG
>CAUJJO010000160.1 GCA_963205125.1 Pseudomonadota bacterium
CGTACCACTTCCCAGGTGGTGGCGCCCAGGCCGTAGGCCGACTCCTTGAGCAGCGCCGGGGTGAGCTCGAAGACATCGCGCATCACCGCGGCGATGAAGGGGATGACCATGATCGAGAGAATGATGCCGGCAGCCAGGATGCCGATGCCCACCGGCGGCCCCGCGACCAGCGCGCCCAGCAGCGGCAGCCCGCCGAAGGCCCCCTGCAGCGGCGCCTGCACGTACTGCGCGAGCACGGGGCCGAACACCAAGAGGCCCCACATGCCGTAGACGATGGAGGGCACGGCCGCCAGCAGCTCGATGGCCGTGCCCAGCGGCCGGCGTAGCCAGCGCGGCGAGAGTTCGGTGAGGAAGATGGCGATGCCCAGGCTCACCGGCACGGCGATGAGCAGCGCGATGAAGGAGGTCGCCAGCGTGCCGTAGATCATCACCAGGCCGCCGAAGCGCTGTTGCACCGGGTCCCACTCGGCGGTCCAGACGAAGGCCGGACCGAAGCGCTGCATCGCCGGCCAGGCGCCGACGACGAGCGAGGCCGCGATGCCCGCGAAGGCCGCCAGCGTGAGCCAGGCCGCGGCCTGCGCCAGCGCCGCGAAGACGCGGTCCGCCAGGGGGCCGGCGCGACGCGGACGCATGCGCCGACCGTGCGGGATCGAGGCGGGAACGTCAGGCAGGTCCATCGGGGCTGCGGCAGGCGGCGTGGGTACGTGAGACGCCGGCTCAGGGCGCCAGCAGCGGCTTGCCGTCGCGGTCGCGGATCCGCGTCCAGTGGCGGCGCACCAAGGCCTTCACCGAGTCCGGCAGCGGCACGTAGTCGAGTTCATCGGCCATCGCATCGCCCTTGCCGTAGACCCAGTCGAAGAAGGCCAGCGCGCTGGCTGCGGCCTGCGGCTTCTCGCTCGTGGTGTGCATGAGGATGTAGGTCGGGTTGGTCAGCGGCCAGGCGTCCTTGCCCGGCTGGTCGGTGGTGACCTGGTAGAAGCTGCGGCTCCAGTCCGCGCCGGCCGCGGCGGCCTTGAAGCTGCTGTCGCTGGGCGCGACGAACTGGCCGTCGCGATTCTTCATCAGCGCCCAGCTCATGCGGTTCTGCTTCACGTAGGCGTACTCGACGTAGCCGATCGAGTTGGGCAGGCGCTGCACGAACACCGCCACGCCCTCGTTGCCCTTGCCGCCGGCGCCGAGCGGCCAGTTGACCGCTGTGCCTTCGCCGACCTTGGTCTTCCACTCGGCATTCACCTTCGAGAGGTAGTTGGTGAAGACGAAGCTGGTGCCCGAGCCGTCGGCGCGGCGCACGACGGCGATCTCGGCGTCGGGCAGCGGCAGGCCCGGGTTGAGCGCGGCCAGCGCGGCGTCGTTCCAGCGCGTGATCCTGCCGAGGTAGATGTCGCCGAGCACCTGCCCGGTGAGCTTGAGCTGCCCGGCGCCCACACCCTTCACGTTGAACACCGGCACCACGCCGCCGATGACGGTGGGGAACTGCAGCAGGCCGTCGCGCGCGAGCTCCTCGTCCTTGATCGGCATGTCGGTGGCGCCGAAGTCGATGGTCTTCGCCTTGATCTGGCGGATGCCGGCACCCGAGCCCACCGGCTGGTAGTTGATGCGCGCGCCGGTGGCCTTGTGGTAGGCGTCGGCCCACTTGGCGTAGATCGGGGCGGGGAAGGTGGCGCCCGCTCCGGTCACGTCCTGCGCGAGTGCTGCGCTGCTGCACAGGGCCAGCGCCAGCACGGCGCCGCCCAGGCGGGGGAGAAGTCGGATCATCGCTTGGTCCTCGTTGACAGTTCCTTGAACTGCACGGGACTGTAGAAAGCGCCTGTGACGACTTGATGACAGCCGGCACCAGCCTACAAACGGCTGGCGGGGAACCGGTTCGCGGCGGCGCGAGCCGCGCCGCTCAGGCCTGCGCGACGGTGGCCAGGTGCTCGGCGCAGCGGCGGCCGAGGTCGGCGTCGCGCGACTCGACCATCACGCGTAGCACCGGCTCGGTGCCGCTGGCGCGGATGAGGATGCGGCCGGCGTCCCCCAGGTCGCGCGTGACGCTGCGCTGCGCGTCGTCGAGCTGCGCGTTGCGCTTCCAGTCGCTGCCCTCGCGCAGGCGCACGTTGATCATGGTCTGCGGGAACAGGCTCACGCCATCCAGCAGGCCCGCGAGATCGCGGCCCTTGCGGCGGATGGCCTGCATGATCTGCAGCGCGCTGACGATGCCGTCGCCGGTGGTGTGGCGATCCAGTGCCAGCAGGTGGCCCGAGCCCTCGCCGCCGAGCTGCCAGCCGCGCCGGCTCAGTTCTTCCAGCACGTAGCGGTCGCCGACCTTGGCGCGCACGAGCGGGATGCCCTGGCGCTGCAGCGCCTGCTCGACCGCCATGTTGGTCATCAGCGTGCCGACCACGCCGGGCACCGATTCGCCCTTGGCCAGGCGATCGATGGCCATGACGTAGAGCAGTTCGTCACCGTTGTAGAGCCGGCCCTGGGCGTCGACCATCTGCAGCCGGTCGGCGTCGCCGTCCAGCGCGATGCCGTAGTCGGCACCATGCTCGGCCACCGCCTGCACCAGCGCCTCGGGTTCGGTGGCGCCCACGCCGTGGTTGATGTTCAGGCCGTCGGGCTGCACGCCGATCGGCACGACGACGGCGCCGAGCTCGTGGAAGATCTTCGGCGCCACCTGGTAGGCCGCGCCGTGCGCGGCGTCGACGACGAGCTTCATGCCGCGCAGCGAGAGGCTGTGCGGCACGGTGCTCTTGCAGAACTCGATGTAGCGCCCGCCGGCATCGGTCAAGCGCCTGGCCTTGCCGAGCGTGGCCGAGTCCGCCCACTGCGGCGCCAGCTCGAGCGCGCCCTCGACCTCGGCCTCCCAGGCGTCGGGCAGCTTCTCGCCGGCGGCGGAGAAAAACTTGATGCCGTTGTCGCCGAAGGGGTTGTGCGAGGCGCTGATGACCACGCCCAGGTCCAGCCGCAGCGCGCGCGTGAGATAGGCCACGCCAGGCGTGGGCAACGGGCCGCTGAGCAGCACGTCGACGCCGGCCGAGGCAAAGCCCGCCTCGAGCGAGGACTCGAGCATGTAGCCCGAGATGCGCGTGTCCTTGCCGATCAGCACCGTCGGGTGCGGGTTGCCGCGGCGCAGCACCTGGCCGACGGCGTGGCCCAGGCGCAGCATGAAATCGGGCGTGATCGGGCTCTTGCCGACCGTGCCGCGGATGCCGTCGGTGCCGAAGTAGTTTCTGCTCATGGTCGCAATCCTCTGAGCCGCGATTTTCCCCGGTCGGGCCGCGTTGCGTCGGGCGCCGCGGCGGCTGAGTTGTGACGGGTTGAACGGCCATCGCCCGCGCGTCCGGCAGGACGTGCCGCGGCAGAACGCCGACGGGGCCCGAAGGCCCCATCGCGTGCGTCCCGGGCGGCGGCGCTCAGGCAGCGCTCAGGCAGCGCTCAGACGGCGCTCAGGCGGCGGCCGGCGCGCTGTCGGTCTGCGCGGGCGGCGTCGGGCCGCTCGTGCGGTTGGCCGGCGGCGTCCAGTCCTTGGGCGGACGCGGCGGGCGGCCGGCCATGATGTCGTCGATCTGCTCGGCGTCGATGGTCTCCCAGTCGAGCAGCGCCTGCGCCATCGCGTGCATCTTGTCCTTGTGGTCCTCGATCAGCTTGCGCGCCACCCCGTACTGGTCGTCGATGATGCGACGGATCTGCTGGTCGACCTTGCGCATCGTCTCCTCGGACATGTTGGTCGTCTTGGTGACGCTGCGGCCGAGGAAGACCTCGCCCTCGTTCTCGGCGTAGACCATGGGGCCGAGCTCGTCGGTCATGCCGTAGCGGGTGACCATGTCGCGCGCGATCTGGGTGGCGCGTTCGAAGTCGTTGCTGGCGCCGGTGGTCATCTGGTTCATGAACACCTCTTCGGCGATGCGGCCGCCGAAGAGCACGCTGATGGTGCTGAGCATGCGCTCCTTGTCCATGCTGTAGCGGTCGCCCTCGGGCAGCTGCATGGTCACGCCGAGCGCCCGTCCGCGCGGGATCACCGTCACCTTGTGCACCGGATCGGTCTTGGGCAGCAGCCGCGCCACCAGCGCGTGGCCGGCCTCGTGGTAGGCGGTGTTGCGGCGCTCCTCCTCGGGCATGACCATGGACTTGCGCTCGGGGCCCATCATGATCTTGTCCTTGGCGCGCTCGAAGTCGACCATCTCGACCACGCGCCCGTTGCGCCGCGCGGCGAAGAGCGCCGCCTCGTTGACGAGGTTGGCGAGGTCCGCGCCGCTGAAGCCGGGCGTTCCGCGCGCGAGGATGTCGGCGCGGATGTCCTGCCCGACCGGCACCTTGCGCATGTGCACGCCGAGGATCTGCTCGCGCCCGCGCACGTCGGGCAGCGTGACGTAGACCTGGCGGTCGAAGCGCCCCGGGCGCAGCAGCGCGGGGTCGAGGATGTCGGGCCGGTTGGTCGCCGCCATCACGATGACGCCGAGGTTGGTCTCGAAGCCGTCCATCTCGACCAGCATCTGGTTGAGCGTCTGCTCGCGCTCGTCGTTGCCGCCGCCCAGGCCCGCGCCGCGGTGGCGGCCGACGGCGTCGATCTCGTCGACGAAGATGATGCAGGGCGCGCTCTTCTTGGCCTGCTCGAACATGTCGCGCACG
>CAUJJO010000161.1 GCA_963205125.1 Pseudomonadota bacterium
CGCGAGACCGGCCAGCCCGCCGAGAAGGTGCGTGCCGACATGGAACGCGACTACTGGATGACGGCCGAGGAGGCGATCGCCTACGGCATCGCCTCGCGCGTCATCGTGAACCAGAAGGAGCTCGGCTGAAGCCATGGGTGAGCCCTCCCCCGACCAGGTGCGCGAGTACATCGCCGCCGCCCTGCCCTGCACGCACGTCGTCGTCGACGGCGACGGGCGCCACTTCTTCGCCACCATCGTCTCGGCGGAGTTCGAGGGCCTCTCGCGCATCCGCCGCCACCAGCGCGTCTACGGCGCGCTTGGCGAGCGCATGCGCGAGGAGATCCACGCGCTGTCGATGACCACGCTCACCCCGGCGGAGTACGCCGCCGGCAGCGGCGCGTGATCACGCTGGCGCTCAGCAAGGGGCGCATCCTCGACGACTCGATGCCGATGCTGCGTGCCGCCGGCATCGAGCTGCTGGAAGACCCGGAGAAGAGCCGCAAGCTCATCCTCGGCACCAGCCGCGCCGACGTGCGCGTGGTGCTGGTGCGCGCCTCCGACGTGCCGACCTACGTGCAGCAGGGCGGTGCCGACCTCGGCGTCGCCGGCCTGGACGTGCTGCTCGAACACGACAGCCACGGCCTCTACCGGCCGCTGGACCTGGGCATCGCGCGCTGCCGGCTCTCGGTGGCCACGCGCGCCGACTTCGACTACGCCAGCGCCGTGCGCCAGGGCTCGCGCATCCGCGTGGCGACCAAGTACACCAAGCTCGCGCGCGAGCACTTCGCCGCCAAGGGCGTGCACGTCGACCTCATCAAGCTCTACGGCAGCATGGAGCTGGCGCCGCTCACGGGCCTGGCCGACGCCATCGTCGACCTCGTCTCCACCGGCGGCACGCTCAAGGCCAACAAGCTGGTCGAGGTCGAGCGCATCATGGACATCAGCGCGCGCCTGGTCGTCAACCAGGCGGCGCTGAAGGTCAAGCGCGAGCCGATCCGCGCGCTCATCGCGGCCTTCGCGGGCGCCGTGGCGGAGCAGGCGCCATGACACTCGCGCTGCGCACGCTGGACACGCAAGCCGAGGGCTTCGAGGCCGAACTGCAACGCGTGCTGCACTGGTCGGACGCGACCGACGCGGCGATCGAGGAACGCGTCGCGCAGATCATCGCCGACGTGCGCGCGCGCGGCGACGCCGCGCTGCTGGAGCTCAGCGCGCGCCTGGACGGCGTGCCGGCCCAGGACATGGCCGGCCTCGAGATCGGCGCCGCCGAACTGCAGACGGCCCTCGTGCAGATCACCCCGGCGCAGCGCGCGGCGCTCGAAGCCGCCGCCGCGCGCGTGCGCAGCTACCACCAGCGCCAGTTCGAGGCCTGCTGCCGCAGCTGGAGCTGGCGCGACGAGGACGGCACGCTGCTCGGCCAGAAGGTGACGCCGCTCTCGCGCGTGGGCATCTACGTGCCCGGCGGCAAGGCGGCCTACCCGTCGAGCGTGCTGATGAACGCCATCCCCGCGCAGGTGGCCGGCGTGCCGGAGATCGTGATGGTCGTCCCCACCCCCGGCGGCCAGCGCAACGCGCTCGTGCTCGCCGCGGCGGCGATCGCCGGCGCCACGCGCGTGTTCACGATCGGCGGCGCGCAGGCGGTGGCCGCACTCGCCTACGGCACCGCCAGCGTGCCGCGCGTCGACAAGATCACCGGCCCCGGCAATGCGTATGTCGCCAGCGCCAAGCGCCGCGTCTTCGGCCAGGTCGGCATCGACATGATCGCCGGCCCGAGCGAGATCCTCGTGCTCGCCGACGGCGCGACGCCGCCGGACTGGGTGGCGATGGACCTCTTCAGCCAGGCCGAGCACGACGAACTCGCGCAAAGCATCCTGCTCTGCCCCGACGCCGGCTACATCGCCCACGTGCGCGCCGAGATCGAGCGCCTGCTGCCCACGCTGCCGCGCGCGGCGATCATCCGCGCCAGCTTCGAAGGCCGCGGCGCGCTGATCACGACGCGCAGCATGGAAGAAGCCTGCGCGATCGCCAACCGCATCGCGCCCGAGCACCTCGAGGTGAGCGCCGCCGACCCGCAGCGCTGGGAGCCGCTGCTGCAGCACGCGGGCGCGATCTTCCTCGGGCGCTTCACCAGCGAGAGCCTGGGCGACTACTGCGCCGGCCCCAACCACGTGCTGCCGACCTCGGGCAGCGCGCGCTTCTCCTCGCCGCTGGGCGTCTACGACTTCGTCAAGCGCACCAGCCTGATCGAGGTCAGCGAGGCCGGCGCGCAGAAGCTCGGCCCCATCGCCGCCGAACTCGCCTACGGCGAGGGCCTGCAGGCGCACGCGAGGGCGGCGGAGTTGCGGCTGAAGAAACCTGTCGACGGCTCGTGCGCGTAGCCACCGAGCGAAGCGCCGATGCTTCCTCCAGTGTGACGGGCGCGGACCTGCCAACGCCCTGCCGCCAACGCGGCACTATGCAAGCAGCTCGCCAAGCCAGGCGTCGACGCCGATGAGTCTCCCCCGCTCGATGAACTCGACGACTCGTTGCATGGTTGACTCCGCCTGCTCTCCGTAAACCGCGCGCAGAGCGTCGGGCGCGATGTGGACCACTCTGCTGAACATAGGCGCGTTGCCCGATGAGAACTCGCACGCGCGCAGCAAGCGGGCCGGATCGAACTCGTTCGTGAGGAGAACGTAGTCGAAGGGTCGGATGTCGGACTTGGCACGGACGTAGTCGGCATACTCTGCCGCGAACTGCCGCTCACGGTCTGCCCTGATGCTCCACTTTGCCGTGACGATCGTCCGGTGCTGATCGACCCGCCGGACGATCGACAAATCGATCTTGATCGGCTTGTCGCCCAGGCGCACGTTCGCAAACCCGGGAACCTCGGACAGCAGGCCGCGCTCTCGCACAACGAGAGCCGATCCTGCATCGAACCCCCGAGTGACCGCCGCGAGAACGTCCTCGAAACCTTCGCCAACAAGGTTCTTGCGCTTGTTCTCGACGGCGATCAGCTCCCGAATGCGCCGGGTCATGACGCGCCACTCATCCGCTGAGGGCTCTCCGGTCAGGCGCTGCCCCAACACCTCGCCGATGATCTCGACGATCGCCGGGTCCTCGCCGGGTTCGGGAAATGCACGGTGGACATACGGCGCGCGCTGGCGCTCGGCGCGACGCAGCAGAGCCTGGTACGCCTGCACCGTGAACCGTGTGTAGTCCTCGGCGGTATGTCGGAACAGCCAGTCGATCCCATCGGCCACCGCGCGCGGCGCAACGCCGAGTGCGTCCGACAGCCATGCGTGAAACCGAAGCGAGCGCGGGTGCCACGGCTTCCCCGGCTGGCACTTGTCGCTTTCGTAGCAGTGCGCCAGACCGGTTGTCTTGTCGGTCCAGAGCAGCAGGCGGTAGATGCGCAACCACGCTGCCTCTTCAGAACCCGAAAGAAACTCGCCGATGAGCCGCTGGCGATTCTTGGCGCCGAACGGTGCGGTGAGCCGCGCCCGCGTTCCTCGTACGGGTGCCGTCACCGCCACCCCTATGCGGCGACCCGCTCGCGGTCCACCGCGGGTGCGAAGACGGCCTTGCGAATCGCAGTGGCACAGGCACGCGCAAGAAGCGGCGGCACGGCGTTTCCGACCTGGCGATAGCGGGAGTGCGCCGCACCGCCGTCGTGCCGTCCGAGAAGCACGCCGGGGCGGGGATCGGTCGTGAAGACGAAGCGGTCCGGAAAGGAATGCAAGCGGGCAAACTCGCGCACCGACAGCGATCGCACGGCCTCGTAGTGGTAGACCGAATCGGCCTTGGTGTTGAGCGTCCACGACCAGATGTCCGGGTGCAGCCGCCGGTAGGCGTAGAAATGCCGCCGCGACAGAAGTCCGCTGCCGTTCTCCGGCCCCCATTTCGATCCAAGCAGGTTTCTTCGCATCAGATCGTCAGGCAGGTCGCGGTGATTGCCGCCCGCGGGAATCGCCTGCAGACGCAACGACGTATCCTGGCGCAACCTCGGCACTTGCACGTTGTGCAGCACATTGCCATTGCCTTCACGCATCAGGCGCTGATAGGCCGAAGCCGGCGGTCCAAGCATGCCGTACTCGAGAGAGTCCTCGCGATGGCCGGCAGGCAAGGCCGCAAGGTCGGAAAGCGCCTGTGCAGCCGTGACGGCCTTCAGGCTTGCCGGGTCGTGCAGCGCCGCAACCAGCTCGCCCGAAAACATGTCGTCGACAGTCTCGAGCCCGTAGCGATACCTGCCGCGGCTCATCGTTCGAGCCAAGGTGATCGCACGCGTGATGCCGCTCTGCGCGACGCTCGGTACACCCATCCCCAGCCGACGCCGAACGCCGATGAACACGAGTCGCTGCCGGGTCTGCGGTACACCAACATCAGCGGCGTCGATGACTTGCGCGCGAACGGCGTACTCGCCCGCCAGCTCGAGATCGGACACGATTTGTTCTCGAAAGCCCATCTGGTCGATGCCAGTGACGTTCTCCATCAGAAACACCGACGGGAGCACGCGACCCACGACCGCAACGAACTCCCGGTAGAGCGCGTTGCGCGGATCGTCGATCAACCGGGAGTGGTTGCGCACCTGTGAAAACGCCTGGCAGGGCGGTCCGCCGACGACAACGTCGGCTCGGCCTCCTGCCTCCAGCACGGCCGCCTTCACGTCGGCGGATCGAAGGTCGCCATGGACGACAACCGCGTCGGGGAAGTTGCGCGCAAAGGTCGCGCAGGCATCCGGATCGATGTCGGACGCCGCAATCGACCTGAAGCCCTCTTGGCGGAACCCCTCGGCGATGCCTCCAGCGCCTGCAAACAGGTCAATGACCGTCGGGACTCTAGCTGTATGCATGATCAGTAGTAGACCACAGTTCCCCGAGTCGAGACCACCCGCAGCGGGGCCGCTGCGCAGGCCTATCAGCGCTCCGACGATGCGGCGGGCGATCGCGCGTTCAAGCCGAGTTTCCCGGCCGAGCGCAAGAGCTTGCGGTCCAGCGTCAGCAAAGTCAGCGCTCCAGCCTGCGCCAGGTGCAGTGCGTCGGCGAAGTCCAGGCCGGCGCGATGATGTTCGAGTGCCGCCTTGACCATCTCGGCTTGGGCAAGGGTGACTTGGGGGTGTCCTTGCAGCCACTCGATGAAGGCCACGAACTGCTCGGGAGAGTAGCCGTAGACCGAGCGAAGCACCCACTCCGTCTCGAGCAGGACGGTCGCCAGGACTTGCCATGGTCTGGTCGCCAGCGCCGCCAGAACCGCACGATGCTCGCCCGGGTTGTCGCCCGTGGCCAGGCGCACCAGGATGTTGGTGTCAACGACGACGGGCGTCACGCTTCAAGTCCACCGCTTGGCACAGTTCGGCGGCCGTCAAGTTGACGCCCGACGGGTTCAAGGGCTGCCACGACCGCACAGCCGGAGCCACAGGCTCCAGCACGATGCGGCGATCCTCGATGACTATCGTCATGCGTTGACCTGCCGCGAGGCGGAGCGCATCGCGTACCCGCTTGGGCAGAACGACCTGCCCTTTGGTCGACAGGGTGACGGACTCCATGTTTTGACCCACGATGGGTAAGAGGATAAGCATTCTACGTCTTACCGAAAGAGTGCACCCGACCTCCCCGAGACGAGGACTCGACGCGCACCCCCCGATCTGCCGGGCAGCCGGCCTCGAAGCCGGCCTGACGAGTCCGGCCGCCCCTCGATGGCGGGTTTCTCCTCATGCGCGCCCGCATCCAATGTATACAGTATCCACGTTCGCGGGCCGACCCGGCGTTTCGGGTGTGCGCCCCGCAGCTGGAGACGGCTCTTGACCCCACGCACGCTCACGCCGGTGCAGCGCCCCCGGGCGCTGGCCGACCAGGTCTACCAGGCGCTGCGCGAGCAATTGCGCGCGGGCGCCATCGATGCGGGCAGCGCGCTGCAGGAGGTGCAGCTGGCCAACCAGCTCGGCGTCTCGCGCACGCCGGTGCGCGAGGCGCTGGCGCGGCTGGCCAGCGAGGGGCTGCTGGCCACGCACGGGCGCAGCTTCACCGTGCCTTCGCTCACCCTGGCCGACGTCGAGGACATCTACGAGCTGCGCTTCCTGATCGAGCCGGCGGCGATCCGCCGCGTCGCGCCGCGCACCGCCGACCGCCGCACGCGCTCGCCGATCGACGCCGCACTCGCCGACGCCCAGGAGGCGCACGACCTCGGCGACGTCGCGGCCTTCCGCGGCGCCAACGTGCGCTACCGGGCGGCGTGGCTGGCGCTCGTGCCCAACGCGCGCCTGGTGCGCATGATCGAGCTCTACGCCGACCACATGCAGCACATCCGCACGCTGACGCTGGACCAGCCCGCCGTGCGCACCATCGTGCTGCGCGGCCTGCAGCGCATCGCCGCGGCCCTGGCCAGCGGCAGCGCCGACGACGCTGCCGCGGCGGTGCACGAGCATCTGAAGCATGCGCGCCAGGCCTTCATCGAGGCGCTCGGCCTGGGCGCCGCACCCGCCGCATCCGCCACATCCGCCGCACAGGCCACGAAGGCCTCGGCATCGCGCACAAGCGCAGTGAAACCCGCCAACGGCACCCACGCCGCGAGCACAGCCGACACGACGAAGGCCAAGGCGCGCACGGGCCGCGCGGCGGCACGAACCCAGGAGCAAAGCGTATGAGTCAGCAAGCCGTCATCCCCTACGGCGCCTACTGGAGCACGCCCTTCACGCGCTGGCAGGGCGCCTTCGCCAACCTCAACAGCCTGGAGTTCGCGGCCCACGTCGTGCGCGCGGAGCTGGCGCGGCGGCACATCGACCCGAAGGTCTTCGACCACGGCGTGCTCGGCCTCTCGGTGCCGCAGAAGCACTCCTTCTACGGCTTGCCGTGGCTGGCGGGCCTCGCCGGCATCCCCGGTCTCGCCGGGCCGACGCTGATGCAGGCCTGCGCCACCGGCGTGCGCACGCTGCTGGCCGGCGCGCAGGAGATCCAGGCCGGGCTTGCCGGCACCGTGCTCGTCGTCAACGCCGACCGCACGAGCAACGGCCCGCACCTCTACTACCCCAACCCGCGCGGCCCCGGCGGCACCGGCGCCGCCGAGGACTGGGTGATGGATAACTTCGGCTGCGACCCGCTCGGGCACCACTCGATGCTGGCCACCGCGGAGAACGTCGCCAGCCGCCATCGCGTCAGCACCGCCGAGCAGCACGAGGTCGTGCTCGCGCGCGAGGCGCAGTACCGTGACGCACTGGCCGACGATTCGGCCTTCCTGAAGCGCTTCATGCGCCTGCCCTTCGAGGTGCCGGCACCGGGCTACAAGAAGGTGGCGACGACGCTCGAAGGCGACGAGGGCATCAGCCGCTCGACGCCCGAGGGCCTGGCCGCGCTCAAGCCCGTGATGCCCGGGGGCAGCGTCACCTTCGGCGGCCAGACGCACCCGGCCGACGGCAACGCGGGCCTCGTGCTGACCACGCCCGAGCGTGCGCGCGAACTCGCCAGCGACCCGAAGATCGGCGTGCGCCTGCTCGGCTTCGGCCAGGCGCGCGTCGAACTGGCGATGATGCCCGAGGCCCCGGCGCCGGCCGCGGCGCGGGCGCTGGCGCAGGCGGGGCTGGCGATCGCCGACATGGACGTCATCAAGACGCACAACCCCTTCGCGCTCAACGACCTGGTGTTCGCCAGGACCCTGGGCATCGCCTGGCAGCCGATCAACCCCTACGGCTGCTCGCTGGTCTGGGGCCATCCGCAGGCGCCCATGGGCACGCGCGCGATCATCGAGCTGATCGAGGCGCTGGCGCTGCGCGGCGGCGGCCGCGGCCTCTTCACCGGCTGCGCCGCGGGCGACAGCGCGATGGCGGTGGTGATCGAGGTCGGCGACGCCTGACCGCCCCCCGAAGGCCAGCCATGGACCTGCTGCCCGCCGACTGGATCCACGCCGCCGCGGCGCGCCACGGCGAACGCTGCGCGCTGCAGTGCGGGCAGGAGCGCCTGAGCTACGCGGCGATGGCGCGCGCGATCGAGCAGGACGAGCGGGCGCTTGCGGCCTGCGGCGTCGGGCAAGGCCAGGTGGTCGCCTGGCTGGGTCTCAACAGCGCGGCGATGCTGACCATGCTCTTCGCCTGCGCGCGCCGCGGCGCGCTCTTCGTGCCGCTGAACTGGCGCCTGGCCCCGCCCGAACACCGCGCGATGCTTGCCGAGTGCCGGCCGGCGCTGTTCATCGCGGGCGCGCCCTTCTCCGACGCGAGCGCTGCCGCCGAGGTGGCGCCCGCGGGCACGCGCTGCGTCGCGCTGGACGAGGCCGAGCTTCCCGCCGGCTGGTCCTCGATGGCCGACTTCCTCGCCACGGCCGGCAACGGCGAAGCGCCGACGCGCGCGGCCGTGTCGCCGCAACCACCGCAATCACCGCAGTCGCCGCTGCTGCTGTGCTACACCTCGGGCTCGACCGGCCGTCCCAAGGGCGTGCTGCTCTCGCACGACGCGCTCTGCGCCAACGCCGACGCCAGCGTCGACATGCACGCGATGAGCGCGGACGACCGCGTGCTCACCACGCTGCCGCTCTTTCACGTCGGCGGCCTCAACATTCAGACGCTGCCCGCACTCCGCCAGGGCTGCAGCGTCGTGCTGCACGCCAAGTTCGACCCGGCGGCGACGCTGGCCACCATCGCGCAGCAGCGCATCACGCTCACCGTGCTCGTGCCGGCGCAACTCGACGCGGTGATGGCCCTGCCCGAGTGGCCTGATGCCGACCTCTCCAGCCTGCGCGCCATCACCACCGGCTCGACGGTGGTCCCGGAGCGCCTGTGCCACGCGGTTCATGCGCGCGGCGTGCCGCTGATCCAGGTCTGGGGCGCGACCGAGACCTCGCCCATCGCCGCCTGCCAGCACGCCGAGGAGGCCCAGCGCAGCGCGGGCTCGGCCGGCCGCGCGGCGCTGGGCGTCGAACTGCGCATCGTCGACGCCGTCGGCGAGGCGCTGCCCACGGGCCGCTCGGGCGAGATCCTCGTGCGCGGGCGCAACGTGATGAGCGGCTACTGGCAGGACGCGCAGGCCACGGCCCGCGTGCTCGACAAGGGCTGGTTCCACTCCGGCGACCGCGGACGGCTGGATGCCGACGGCTTCCTGCGGGTCGACGGCCGGCTCAAGGACATGATCATCTCCGGCGGCGAGAACGTCAGCCCCGCCGAGGTCGAGATCGCGCTGCAGGACGACCCCGACATCGTCGAGGCCGCCGTCGTCGGCCGCCCCGACGCGCGCTGGGGCGAGCGCGTCGTCGCCGTCGTCGTCGCGCGTCCCGGCGCGCAGCTCGAGCCCGACGCGGTGATGGCGCGCCTGGAAGGGCGCATCGCCCGCTTCAAGCAACCCAAGCAGGTCTTCGTCGTCGACGCGCTGCCGCGCACGGCGCTCGGCAAGGTGCGCAAGGAAGACGTGCGCAGCCTCGTCGCGCGGCTCGACGACGAACCCGCGCCCCCAGCCTCCAGGGAGTCCTCTGCATGACGCTCAAGATCGGCATCGACGTCGGCGGCACCTTCACCGACTTCGTCATCACGCAGGACGGCCAGCCGCCGCGCATCCACAAGACGCTGTCGACGCCCGCCGACCCGTCGATCGCCGTCGTGCAGGGCCTCGAGGAGATCGCTCAGGGCCTGCAGCCGCCGCGCACGCTGCAGCAGCTGGCGCAGGCGCTGGACACCATCGTGCACGGCACGACGGTGGCGACCAACGCGACGCTGACCTCCACCGGCGCGAAGACCGCACTGCTGACCACCGAGGGCGTGCGCGACGCGCTCGAGATGCGCCGCGGCATCCGCGAGGAGCAGTACAACAACCGCTACCGCAACGTCGTGCCGCTGGTGCCGCGCGCGCGCCGCATCGGCGTGCCCGGCCGCCTCGACAGCCAGGGCCAGGAAGTGCAGCCGCTGGACGCACAGGCCATCGAGGCCGCGCTGGCCGCCTGGCGCGACGAGGGCGTGCAGGCGGTGGCGATCTGCTTCATGAACGCCTTCGCCAACCCCGCGCACGAGCAGGCCGCCGCCGCCCAGGTGCGCCGCGCGCTGCCGCGCGCCTACGTCTCGGTCTCGACCGAGGTGCTGCCCTCGATCCGTTTCTACGAGCGCGTCAGCACCACCGTGCTCAACGCGTACGTCGGCCCCAAGCTCGGCCACTACCTCGACCAGCTCGTCGAGCGCCTGGGCGGCATCGGCTTCGGCGGGCTGCTGCTCATCATGCAGAGCAACGGCGGCGTGATCTCGCCGCAGGCCGCGCGCGACAAGGCCGCACTCACGCTGCTCTCGGGCCCGGCCGGCGGCCCCGGCGCCGGGCTCTTCTACGCGCAGGCGCTCGGGCAGGACCGCTGCATCACCACCGACATGGGCGGCACCAGCTTCGAGACCTCGGTGGCCGTGCGCGCGCCGATGCTCAAGAACGACGGCGAGATCGCGCGCCACAAGATCGCGCTGCCGATGCTCGACATCCACACCATCGGCGCGGGCGGCGGCTCGATCGGCTGGCTGGACGAAGGCGGCTTGCTGCGCATGGGCCCGCAGAGCGCGGGTGCCGCGCCGGGGCCCGCCTGCTACGGCAAGGGCGGCACGCTGCCGACGACCACCGACGCCAACGTCGTGCTCGGCTACCTCGACCCCGGCTACTTCGCCGGCGGCAGCATGAAGCTCGATGCCGAAGCCGCGCGCCGCGCCATCGACGAGCACATCGCGCAGCCCATGGGCCTTTCGGTCGAGCGCGCCGCCGCGGGCATGTACCGCGTGGCCTGCAACAACATGGCGCAGGGCGTGCGCGAGGTGACGATCAAGCGCGGCTTCGACCCGCGCGAGTTCCCGCTCATCCCCGGCGGCGGCGCCGGCCCCATCCACGGCTGCCTGATCTGCACCGAGCTCGGCATCCCGCTCATGATCGTGCCGCGCGAGGCCTCGGTGCTGTGCGCCTTCGGCATGCTGATGGGGGAACTCAAGCACGACTTCGTGCGCACCTTCGTCGCGCGGCTCTCGCAGCTCGACTGGACGCGGCTTGCGGCCCTGGTCGACGAGATGGCCGCCGAGGGCGCGGCGCAGCTCGAAGGCGAGCGCGTGCCAGCTGAGCGCCAGCGCATCGAGCTGCGCCTGGACTGCCGCTACCTGCGCCAGTACCACGAGGTCTCGGTGCAGGTGCCGCTGGCCGCCGTGCAGCAGCACGACGAGGCGGCGATCGCGCGCGCCTTCCACGACGAGCACCGCCGCCTCTTCGGCTACACGCTGGAGGCCGAGGGCAGCGCGATCGAGATCATCAACGTGCGCCTGCAGGCGATCGGCGCCACCACGCGGCCGCAGATCGCGCGCCAGGCCGCGGGCACGCCCGACGCGAGTGCCGCGCGCAAGGGCGGCCGCCGCATGTACCTGCCCGAGCGCGACGACTTCGCCGAGGTCGCGGTCTACGACGGCCACCGCATGCGCGCCGGCCACCGCGT
>CAUJJO010000162.1 GCA_963205125.1 Pseudomonadota bacterium
TACAGCAGGCCCAGCCGCCCGGCGCTTGCCAGCGGGCCGAAGAAGGGCATCGCGCCCTTGTCGGCGGCGATGCCGCTGGGCGTGAGCAGCGCGACGATGCCGCTCTTGGCCACCAGCGCGTTCGCGCGCTCGACGAAGAGGCTGTAGAGGTTCACGTCGCCGCCGCCCAGCAGCGGGTAGTCGCCGGCCTTGGTCAGCACGCGGGCGTTGGCTTCGGCGCGGGCCACGGCCTGGCTGTACTGCTCCCACAGTGGGGCGCGCTTCTTCTGCAGCTCGGCGATCAGGCGCTTGCGGTCGGCGGCGCGCGCCTGCGCGGCGATGTTGCGCTCGCGCTCTGCGAACCACTCCACCTCCTGCAGCTTGATGCGGTCCCAGGGCGGGTTGCCGACGACCACGTCGAAGCCGCCGCTGCCGTCGGCGGCGAACACGGTCGGGAACGCGGTCCACCAGTGGAAGAAGCGCTCGCGCGCGGCCAGCGCGCGGGCGCGCTGCAGCAAGGCGTTGGCGGCGTCGGCACCCGGCAGCTCGCCCGCGGCGATCACCTGCGCGAGGTTGCGCTGCGGGTCCAGCAACTGCGCCAGGCCCAGGCGGGTGGCCTCGTCGCCCAGGCGCTGCAATTGCGCGTTCCGGTCCACCGGCCAGCCCGGCAGCAGCCAGCGCAGGGCGCGCCAGAAGTCCAGCAGCGCGTGCAGCGGCGCGACCTGCGCGTCGGCCTCGCGGGCCAGCTCGCGCGACAGCCGCACCTCGGCGATGTCGACATCGGTGAGATCGGCGACCTTGCTCAGGCTGGCCGCGGCCTGGGCGAGGCGGTCGAGTTCGCCCTGCTGGAACAGCAGGCCCAGCGCCTGCAGGCCTTGCTGCACCTCGGGCAGGCGCTCGCCGTGCAGCGAGTCGCCGTGCTTGAGGTGATGGTCGAGGAAGCTCAGCGGCGCGCCGACGGTGAAGGTGTGCAGCCACAGCGCGGTCTTGGCGAGTTCGACGGCCATCGCGTTCTTGTCGACGCCGTAGATGCACTTCTTCAGGATCATGCGACGCACGATCTGGCGGTCGTCGAGCTGCGCGTCGCTCACGCTCCAGTGGTGCGCGGCTGCCGCCGTGCGGATGCTGCGCCGGATATGCGCCACGCGCTGCAGCACCGGGCTGACCCAGGGCGTGCCGCGCTCGGCGAGGAACGCCGCCCAGGACTGGGCGTTGACCTGCTGCGAGGCGATGCTGGCGGCTTCGAGCACGCGGTCGGCGAGATAGTCGACCAGCGTCACCAGGAAGTGCCCGCTGCCCATCGCCGGGTCGCACACGGTCAGCTCCAGCATGCGAGTGGCGGGGTCGAGCGCGTCGCGCTGGCCGCGTTCGGGGTCGCCGTCGAGCCGGTTCCACAGCAGCGTGCTGAGCGTGGCGCGCTCGCGCCAGTTGGCCATCGCGCGGCCGAAGTCGGCGAGCGCCTCGTCGCAGAGCCGGCCGACCGATTCGCGCAGCAGCAGCCGCACGAGGTCGTCGTGCGTGTAGTAGCTGCCCGAGACCTTGCGCGCGAAGCTGGCCGGCTGCGCCAGCACGCGGTCGATCTCCTCGCGCTCGAAGCCGTCGGCGGCCTGCACCTCGTGCACCAGCGTGTACTCGAGCAGCCGCTCGTAGATGCCGCCCAGGTGCGAGACCGAGAGGTCGCGGTAGTTGATCCAGTGCTTGTCCGCGCCCTCGCTGCGGCGCGAGAGCGTGTCGATGATGGGCGCCATCACCGCGTCGGGCACGCGCGTGCGCTCGAGCAACAGCGAGCGCGCACGCTCGAAGAGGCCGCCGTTGTAGGCGGGCATGCCGACGGCGTCGTCGCCTTCGTCGATGAGCTGGAAGACGCCTCTGAGATCGCGCCAGATGGGGTCCAGTCGCGAGGCCAGCGCGTTGCCGCGGTCGATGTCCTCGCGCACGCGCTCGCGCAGCGCACGCACGCTGTAGGGCTTGTAGCGCGCGTCGTGCACGGGCAGCAGCAGGCGGTCTTCGGCGTAGAAGAGGAAGAGCAGGCGGTAGAGCAGGATCAGCGTGGCTTCGCGCAGCTCTTCGAGGTAGTCCTCGTTGTAGCGGCGGCGCTTGCGGCGGTCGTGGCCGAGGGTCTCGGTGCGCGCCTCGAGGTCGCCGCGCGCCAGCGCCTGCGCCAGCTTGGGAAAGATCTCGTCGAAGACGCGCTCGCCGAGGTCGCGCGAGACGCGTTCCTCGTAGCGCCGTGCCTCGTCGCGCGCGTAGGCGTGAAAGCTGCGCTGCTCGTCGTCCCAGGTCTGCGTCAGGAAGGCGGCGCGGTTGAAGAACAGGAAGAAGAGCTTGAGCGCGTGCGCGGGCGGCGGATCGTCGAGTGCGCGCTGCGTGCCCGGCACGGCGAGCGCTGCCGCGACGTCGATCTCGAAGAACTCCTCGGCGCGCGAGCGCGCGTCCTGCCAGTACAGGCGCCAGAGCGCGCCGTTGGTCAGCACACCCCACTTCAGCGCGCGGTCGGCGACGACGTCGGCGCGGCTGAGGTAGCGCAGCATCTGCGACGAGGGCGCGTCCGGGTCCTGCGCCTCGGCGGGGTCGCCGCGGTCCAGCGCGCGCAGCCAGCGCTTGGCTTCGAGGATGGCCAGGCCGTGGCGGTAGCGGCGATCGTCCTTGGGCTCGGCGATGGCGCTTGCCTTGGCCGCGGCGTCGGGGAAGAGCAGCACGTCGGGAACGTCCTCGCGCCTGCGGCCCGAGAGGTTGACCTGCGGCAGGTAGTCGTCACCCCAGCCGAGTTCGGCGAGCACGCGCTCGATCACGAGCTGCTCGGTCTGCGCCTCGTTCAAGGCGCTGTCGGCGTGCAGGCCGGCGTAGATGCCCTGCAGCGCGGCGGTGAAGTCCTGCAGTTGCGCGTTGGACAGCGCCTGCCAGGGCGGTGTGGTCTCGATGCCGCGCAGCAGGAAGTCCTGCGTGAAGAGTTGACCTTGCATCGGCGTGGCGGATCGGCGTCGCGGGCGCTCAGGGGCGCAGCAGGTTGACCAGCGGCCGCCCGGCGCGGTCGCGATAGACGTCGAAGTCGGCGTCGATCGAGAGCAGGTGGCGCAGCTTGCGGCGCGCGGCGGCCTCCGCGATGGATGCGTCGGCCAGGTCGAAGGGCAGGCTGGCGAAGCGCTCGCTCAGGCGCAACACCTCGGTCAGGCTGCCGCCTTGCGCGCAGTCGAGTTCGAGCGCGCCGCGCTGCGCCCAGCGCAGGAAGTCCAGCGCCGCCTCGTTGTGGACGCGCCGCGCCAGCAGCGCGCAGACTTCGGTGGCCACGCACCAGGTGCTGACGAGGGTCGCCACGGGGTTGGCCTGCAGCCAGCCGCGCACCGGCGCGTGCCAGCGGTCGGTGGCGTTGAAGAGTGCGATCAGCGGCCCGCTGTCGACCAGCACCGGGCCGGCGTGGGAGAGGTAGCGCGCCGAAGGCTCCCGCGCCGAGCCGCTAGGCGCCGCGGCGGGCATGGCGTGCGGCAAAGGCGTCGACTGCGGCGCGCTTGCGGCCCGCGGCCAGATCGGCGGGCCCGGCGTGGCGGCCGAAGAGGTCCGTCCCCAGCTCGAAGGCCGAGCGCGGCGGCCCAGGTTCCGGCTGCGCCAGGTAGGCTTGCAGCGCAGCGCGCAGAACCTCGCTCGTGCTGCGGCCGCTCAACTTCGCGCGCTGGCGCAACTGCTCTTCGAGCAGCGGTTCGAGCTTGAGGGTGACGGTCATGGCGTCGATGCCTCGGGTTCGGGAATACGCATCGTATTGCCGATCCTGCGTGAAGGCAAGGCCAGACGCTGCCGCTCAAGCTTCGAGCTGCTTCTGGAACACCAGCCCGGCGTGCTCGCGCAGCGCGTGGAAGTGGATCTTCGGCCAGTTGTCCTGCATCGCGCGCAGCTCACCGGCGTATTCGAGCAGCACGCAGGGCGCGTCGACGGCGTCGAGCGCGACGCGATGCGCGTTGGCGTCGATGAAGCGCTGCAGCTCCCTGATGCCGCCGTCGGCGTCGGGGCAGGTGACCCAGCGCGCGACGTTGTAGCGCGTGTTCTGGATGCGCGCCTTGACGCCGTACTCGTGCTCGAGCCGGTGCGCCACGACCTCGAACTGCAGTTGCCCGACCGCACCCAGCAGCAGCACGCTGCCGGCCACCGGGCGAAAGACCTGGATCGCGCCCTCCTCGCCGAGCTGCGTGAGGCCCGCGCGCAGCTGCTTGGTCTTCAGCGGGTCGGCGACCTCGACGGCGCGGAACATCTCCGGCGCGAAGAAGGGCAGGCCGGTGAACTGCAGCGCCTCGCCCTCGGTGAGCGTGTCGCCGAGCTGCAGCACGCCGTGGTTGGGGATGCCGATGATGTCGCCGGCGTAGGCCTCGTCGAGCAGCTCGCGGCGCTGGCTCATGAAGGCGACGACGGAGTTCGGCCGCAGCTCCTTGCCCGAGCGCGTGACCTTCAGCCGCATGCCGCGCTCGAAGCGCCCGCTGGCCACGCGCAGGAAGGCGATGCGGTCGCGGTGCGCCGGGTCCATGTTGGCCTGGATCTTGAAGACGACGCCGCTGAAGCGCGGCTCGGTGGGCTGCACGGCGCGCTGGATCGCGGCCTTGGCGCCCGGCGGCGGGGCGAGCTCGACGAGGGCGTCCAGCACCTCGTGCACGCCGAAGTTGTTGATCGCGCTGCCGAAGAACATCGGCGTCTGGCGGCCGGCGAGGAACTCGGCCTCGTCGAAGGGCGGGGCCGCGCCCTGAACCAGCTCGATCTCGGCGCGGGCCTGCTCGTAGGCGGCGCCGAAGCGCTCGCCGAGCATCGGGTTGGCGAGGCCCTCGATGATCTCGTCATCATCGCCCGCGCGCTCCTCGCCGGGCGCGAAGACGCGCATCTGCTGGCGCCGCAGGTCGAGCACGCCGCCGAAGATCTTGCCCATGCCCACCGGCCAGGTGAAGGGCACGACGCCCATGCCCAGCTCGCGCTCGATCTCGTCCATCAGCGCCAGTGGCTCCTGCACCTCGCGGTCGAGCTTGTTGACGAAGGTGAGGATGGGCGTGTTGCGCGCGCGGCAGACCTGCAGCAGCCGCCGCGTCTGCGGCTCGACGCCGTTGGCCGCGTCGATCACCATCAGCGCGGCGTCGACGGCGGTCAGCACGCGGTAGGTGTCCTCGCTGAAGTCCTGGTGGCCGGGGGTGTCGAGCAGGTTGATGACGCAGTCGCGGTACTCCATCTGCATCACCGAGCTGGCCACCGAGATGCCGCGCTGCTTCTCGATCTCCATCCAGTCGGAGGTCGCATGCCGGCTGGCCTTGCGCGCCTTCACCGAGCCGGCGATCTGGATCGCGCCGGAGAACAGCAGCAGCTTCTCGGTCAGCGTCGTCTTGCCGGCGTCCGGGTGGGAGATGATGGCAAACGTGCGCCTGCGCTTGACTTCATTGACGATCCGCTCGTTCGACATCACCCGGGAACTCCGTTTTGTACACGGCTATGTACGCAATCTGCATGGTGTCCACAGGGTTTGTACACATCGGCCAATTCCTCACGCGCTGACCATGCCATGCCGGCGCGCTGTGCGAATTTTAGAGTCTCACCCGGTGAGGCACCTTCTTTGTGGCACCTTCTTCGTCGAAGGCCCGGACCCTGCCCCGGCAGAGGTCGAGTGCTCGCGTGGCGCCGATCGCGGCTGCCGCCGCTCCTACAACCCGTTGCGGGCTGCGACTGGTCCCGCGCCACCGGCCCCTGTAGGAGCGGCGGCAGCCGCGATGCGGCTCAGGCCGGCAGCTTCATCGCCCCAAGTCCTCGGCGCGGTCGCGCGCGGCGTGGATGGCCTTGACGATCGCGGCCTGGACGCCGCTTTCCTCCAGCGACGTGATCGCCGCGTGCGTGGTGCCGCCCTTGGAGGTGACCTGGGCGCGCAAGTCCTGCGGCGACAGCGGCGAGGCCGCGCACAGTGCGGCGGCGCCGGCCATCGTCGCCTGCGCGAGCAGCCGGCCCTGCTCGGCGGACAAGCCCATCTCGGTGGCCGCCTGCACCATCGCCTCGACGACGTAGAACATGTAGGCAGGCCCCGAGCCGGAGAGCGCGGTGACGGCGTCCAGATCGGCCTCGCGAGCGACCCACAGCACCTGCCCGGTGGGCGTGAAGAGCGCCTCGGCCTGCGCGCGCTCATGGGCGCTGACCTCGGGCCGCGCGAACAGGCCGGCGATGCCCTGGCCGATCAGCGCCGGGGTGTTGGGCATGGCGCGCACGATGCGCGTGCCGCCGCTGGCGCGGGCGATGGTCTCGGTGCGCGTGCCGGCCATCACACTGAGCTGCAGCGCGTTCGCGCTGCGGCCGGCACAGGCGGCCGCCGCTTCGGCGAAGGACTGCGGCTTGACGGCCCAGACCACCGTCGCGGCCTGGCGCAGCGCGTCGTCGGGCGCGGCCACCGCGTGCACGCCGAAGGCTTGCGCGAGCTTCTCGCGCTGCGCGGCCAGCGGCTCGACGACGTGGATCGAGGCGCGCGGCCGTCCCGCCTCGAGCAGCCCGCCGATGAGCGCGTTGGCCATGTTGCCGCCGCCGATGAAGGCGATCGTCGCTTGCGTGGTCATGGTCATGCGCAGCAGTGTAGGCGCGCCGCGGCCCGGGCCTTCATGCCCTGACTGGCATCGCGCTATCCTCGCCCGCGCTCGGCGCTTCGTGCGCCCTCAGGAGAGAACATGAACGAGCCGCTGTCCTACGTGCAACCGACCCCCGAAAGCCCCTGGGGGACCTACCTCGGGCAGATCGACCGCGTGCTGCCCTACCTGGGCCCGCTCGCGCGCTGGGCGGAGACGCTGCGCCGGCCCAAGCGCTCGCTGATCGTCGACGTGCCCATCGAGCTCGACGACGGCCGCATCGCCCACTTCGAGGGCTATCGCGTGCAGCACAGCCTCACGCGCGGCCCCGGCAAGGGCGGCGTGCGCTACCACCCGGACGTGACGCTGGAGGAGGTGATGGCGCTGTCGGCCTGGATGAGCATCAAGAACGCCGCCGTCAACCTGCCCTACGGCGGCGCCAAGGGCGGCATCCGCGTCGATCCGAAGAAGCTCTCGATCAAGGAGCTCGAACGCCTGACGCGGCGCTACACGAGCGAGATCGGCATCATCATCGGCCCCAACCAGGACATCCCGGCGCCCGACGTGAACACCAACGCGCAGGTGATGGCGTGGATGATGGACACCTATTCGATGAACGTCGGCGCCACCGCCACGGGCGTGGTGACGGGCAAGCCGATCCACCTGGGCGGGAGCCTGGGCCGCGTCAAGGCCACCGGGCGCGGCGTCTTCGTCACCGGGCGCGAGGCGGCGCGGCGCCTGGGGCTTTCGCTGGAGGGCGCGCGGGTCGCGGTGCAGGGCTTCGGCAACGTCGGCTCGGCCGCGGCCGAGCTCTTCCACCAGGCAGGTGCGAAGATCGTCGCGGCGCAGGACCACACCGGCAGCGTCGTCAACGCCCGGGGGCTGGACCTTGCCGACCTGATCCCGCACGTGCGGCGCACCGGCGGCGTGGCCGGCTTTGCCGGCGGCGAGGCGATCGCCGACGAGGATTTCTGGGGCGTGGACTGCGACATCCTCATCCCGGCCGCGCTCGAAGGCCAGCTGCGCCCCGAGCGTGCGGGGCGCGTGCGCGCGCGGCTCATCCTCGAAGGCGCCAACGGCCCCACCACGCCCAGCGCCGACGACATCCTGAACGACCGCGGCATCCTCGTCGTGCCCGACGTCATCTGCAATGCCGGGGGCGTGACGGTGAGCTACTTCGAGTGGGTGCAGGACTTCAGCTCCTTCTTCTGGACCGAGGACGAGATCAACCTGCGCCTGGACAAGATCGTGGTGAACGCGCTCAAGCACATTTGGGACACCGCCGACCGCCACAAGATCCCGCTGCGCACCGCGACCTTCGCCGTCGCCTGCGAGCGCATCCTGCTGGCGCGCGAGGAGCGCGGGCTCTATCCCTGATCAACGCCTGAGCGCCTTGATGCCTTGACGCCCGGCCGGCGCGCCGCCGCCGCCGGGCGCGCCGTACTGGCCTATGCTTGCCGGTTGACCGCTTCCCGCACTCCACTCGATTGCGCCCCCGCCATGCCGACATCCGCCTCTTCCCCTGCGCTGTCCTTCGACGTCAGCGACGCCGACTTCGAGACCGCCGTCATCGAGCGCTCGCTGCAGGTGCCCGTGCTGCTGGACTGCTGGGCGCCCTGGTGCGGCCCGTGCAAGAGCCTCAAGCCCGTGCTCGAGAAGCTGGTGCAGGACTACGGCGGCCAGTTCGTGCTCGCCAAGCTCAACAGCGACGAGTGCCCGGGTGTGGCGCAGGCGCTGCAGCTGCGCAGCATCCCGCACGTCTTCCTCATCAAGGGCGGGCAGCTCGTCGACCAGTTCACCGGCGCCTTGCCGGAAGGGCAGGTGCGCGCCTTCCTCGACAAGCACCTGAAGGCGCCGGCCGATCCGGTGGACGAGCTGCGCGAGCAGGCGGCCGCGGCGCCCGACGCGGCGCTGGCCGAGGCGCTGCTGCGCCAGGCGCTGGCGATGAAGCCGGGCCACCTCGAGGCCACGCTCGACCTCGCCGAGCGGGTGATCGCGCGCGGCGCGCTCGACGACGCGCAGGCGCTGCTCGACCGCGTGGCCGAGGCCGCGCGCAACGATCGCCATGCGGCGCTGGCCAAGCGCATCCAGCTCGCGCGCAACCGCCCGGCCGGCGACGCCACGGCGCTGGCCGCGCGCATCGCCGCCAACCCGAAGGACTTCGAGGCGCGCTTCGCGCTGGCGGCGATCCAGGCCTTCGAAGGCGACTTCGGCGCCGCCTTCGACCAATTGCTCGAGGTCGTGCTGCGCGACAAGGGCGACTGGCGCGAGAAGGCGCGCGCGCAGCTCGTCGAATGGTTCGAGCTCTGCGGCGACGCCGAGACCGTCAGCCGCGGCCGCCGCTACCTGGGCATGTACCTGAACTGACGCGTCCGGCGCGCGCGGCATGGACACCTTCGGCAGCCAGCGTGGCGAGCATGGCGAGCATGGTGAGCGAGGCGAGGGATCCGAGCGCGGCGAGCGCGGCGAGCGCGGCATCGACCGCATCGACGCGCGCATCCTGCGCGTGCTGCAGGTCGACGGGCGCATCAGCAACCTGAAGCTCGCCGAGGCCGTGCACCTGTCGCCGACGGCGGTGCTCGAACGCGTCAAGCGCCTCGCGCGCGAGGGCTACATCCTCGGCTACGAGGCGCGGCTGAACCCGGCCAAGCTCGGCGCCGGGCTGCTCGTCTTCGTCGAGGTGCTGCTCGACCGCACCGTGCACGACGTGATGGACAACTTCAAGGCCGCGGTGCAGGTGCGCCCCGAGATCCTCGAGGCGCACCTCGTGGCCGGCGGCTTCGACTACCTGCTGAAGACGCGCGTGGCCGACATGGCGGCCTACCGCCAGTTCATCGGCAGCGTGATCTGGACGCTGCCCGGCGTGCGCGAGACGCGCACCTACGCGGTGATGGAAGAGGTCAAGAGCACGACGCGGCTGCCGATCTGAACGTGAGCCGCGGCTGCCGCGGGAATCGTTCAGCGCGCGCCGAAGATCGCCGTGCCCACGCGCACCATGGTTGCGCCCTCCAGCACCGCGGCTTCGAGGTCGGCGCTCATGCCCATCGAGAGCGTGTCCAGCGCCAGGCCCTGCTGCGCGTTGATCGCCTGCAGCAGCTCGGCCAGCCTGCGGTGCGGCGCGCGCTGCGCCTCTTCGTCGGCCGCAGGCTCGGGGATGGCCATCAGCCCGCGCAGGTGCACCTTCTCGCGCGGCAGCGCCGCCACCGCGGCGGCAAGGGCGGCGGCCTCGTGCACGGCCACGCCGCTCTTGCTCGCCTCGTCGCTGACGTTGACCTGCAGGCACAGCTGCAGCGGCGCAAGGCCGCTCGGGCGCTGCTCGGCCAGGCGCTCGGCCACCTTCAGCCGGTCGACCGAGTGCACCCAGTCGAAGGCCTCGGCCACCGGACGCGTCTTGTTACTTTGCAGGGGGCCGATCAGGTGCCATTCGACCTGCGCGCGCAGGTCAACCAGCGCCGCGATCTTGGCCAGCGCTTCCTGCACGTAGTTCTCGCCGAAACGGCGCTGTCCGGCGGCGTGCGCCAGTCGCACCGCCGCGGCATCGAAGGTCTTGCTCACCGCCAGCAGCGTGACGCTGTTCTCGGCGCGGCCCGCGGCCCGGCAGGCGCGCGCGATTCGCCCCTTCACTTCTTGCAGCCGGCTTCCGATGCTGCCCATAATCCTTCGAACCCCTCTCTTCGCGCACCCTGCGCGCGCCCATTGTCGACCGCGCGCAAGCGCCCCCCTGCCATGGCGATGGACATCACCCAGTTGCTGGCCTTTTCCGTCAAGAACAAGGCCTCGGACCTGCACTTGTCGGCCGGCCTGCCGCCGATGATCCGCGTGCACGGCGACGTGCGCCGCATCAACGTCGACCCGCTGGACCACAAGTCCGTGCACGACATGGTGTACGACATCATGAACGATGCCCAGCGCAAGCACTACGAGGACACGCTGGAGTGCGACTTCAGCTTCGAGATCCAGGGCCTCGCGCGCTTTCGCGTCAACGCCTTCAACCAGAACCGCGGCGCCGGGGCGGTCTTTCGCACGATCCCGAGCAAGATCCTGACGCTCGAACAGCTTGCCGCACCCAAGGTCTTCGCCGAGCTGGCGCTCAAGCCGCGCGGCCTGGTGCTGGTCACCGGCCCCACCGGCTCGGGCAAGAGCACGACGCTTGCCGGCATGGTCAACCACCTCAACGAAAACGAGTACGGCCACGTGCTCACCGTCGAGGACCCGATCGAGTTCGTGCACGAGTCCAAGAAGTGCCTCGTCAACCAGCGCGAGGTCGGGCCGCACACGCTGTCGTTTGCCAACGCGCTGCGCAGCGCGCTGCGCGAGGACCCCGACGCCATCCTCGTCGGCGAGATGCGCGACCTGGAGACGATCCGCCTGGCGCTCACCGCCGCCGAGACCGGCCACCTGGTCTTCGGCACGCTGCACACGAGCAGCGCGGCCAAGACGATCGACCGCGTCGTCGACGTCTTCCCCGCCGCCGAGAAGGAGATGGTGCGCGCGATGCTCTCGGAGTCGCTGGTGGCGGTGATCTCGCAGACGCTGTGCAAGCTCAAGGACGGCTCGGGCCGCGTCGCCGCGCACGAGATCATGATCGCCACCTCGGCGATCAAGAACCTGATCCGCGAGAACAAGATCGCGCAGATGTACAGCTCGATCCAGACCGGGCAGAGCCTGGGCATGCAGACGCTGGACCAGAACCTCGCCGACCTCGTGCGGCGCAACGTGGTCTCGCCGGCCGAGGCGCGCGCCAAGGCCAAGATCCCCGAGAACTTCCCAGGGTGAGTGAACGATGGAACGCGACCAGGCCTCGAAGTTCGTCAACGACCTGCTGCGGCTGATGGTCAGCCGCAACGGCTCGGACCTCTTCCTCACCGCCGACTTCCCGCCGGCCATCAAGGTCGACGGCAAGATCACCAAGGTCAGCCCGCAGCCGCTGACCGGCCAGCACACGCTGCAGCTGGCGCGCTCGGTGATGAACGACAAGCAGGCCGCCGAGTTCGAGCGCACCAAGGAGTGCAACTTCGCGATCTCGCCGGCCGGCGTCGGGCGCTTTCGCGTCAACGCCTTCATGCAGCAGGGCCACGTCGGCCTCGTCTTCCGCACCATCCCGCAGACGCTGCCGACCATCGACAGCCTGAACCTGCCGATCGTGCTCAAGGACGTGGCCATGACCAAGCGCGGCCTGGTCATCTTCGTCGGCGCCACCGGCTCGGGCAAGAGCACCTCGCTGGCCGCGATGGTCGACTGGCGCAACGAGAACTCCTTCGGCCACATCATCACGATCGAGGATCCGGTGGAGTTCGTGCACCCGCACAAGAACTGCATCGTCACCCAGCGCGAGGTCGGCATCGACACCGACGGCTGGGAGATCGCGCTGAAGAACACGCTGCGCCAGGCGCCCGACGTGATCCTGATGGGCGAGATCCGCGACCGCGAGACCATGGAGCACGCGGTCGCCTTCGCCGAGACCGGCCACCTGTGCATGGCCACGCTGCACGCCAACAGCGCCAACCAGGCGCTGGACCGCATCATCAACTTCTTCCCCGAGGAGCGGCGCGCGCAGCTGCTGATGGACCTCTCGCTCAACCTCAAGGCGATGGTCTCGCAGCGCCTGCTGGCGCGCCAGGAAGGCCGCGGGCGCGTGGCGGCGGTGGAGATCATGCTCAACACGCCGCTGGTGTCGGACCTGATCTTCAAGGGCGAGGTCGGCGAGATCAAGGAGCTGATGAAGCGCTCGGGCGAGCTCGGCATGCAGACCTTCGACCAGGCCCTCTTCGACCTCTACGAGGCCAACCTGGTGACGCTGGACGACGCGCTGCGCAACGCCGACTCGGTCAACGACCTGCGCCTGCAGATCAAGCTGAAGAGCCAGCGCGCGCGCAACCCCGACCTGGCCGCCGGCACCGAGCACCTGCAGATCGTCGGCGACCCGCAGGCCGAACTGGCCAAGCTGGGCCCTGGGCGCCGCGCCACCGACGCGCGCCCGCAATAGGAGGCATCCGCGGGGCCGGGCTGCGCCCGGCGGAGTCCGCGGCATTCGTGGCACCATGCGCGCCATGAGCATCGCCAGCAAGACCTACGAACCCGTGGCCGCGCAGCGCGTGGCCTTCCTCGGCCTGGGCGTGATGGGCGCGCCGATGGCCGCGCACCTCGCCCGCGCCGGGCATGCGGTGTGCGTCTACAACCGCACCACCGCCAAGGCCGAGGCCTGGGTGCGCGAGCACGGCGGCACGCATGCGGCGACGCCGGCCGCCGCCGCCGCGGGCGCCGATTTCGTCCTCGCCTGCGTCGGCAACGACGACGACCTGCGCGCGGTGGTGCTGGGGCCGCAGGGCGCCTTCGCCGGCATGAAGCCGGGCGCGGTCTTCGTCGACCACACCACGGCCTCGGCCGCGGTGGCGCGCGAGCTGCACGGGCAGGCGGCTGCGGCGGGCCTTGCCTTCGTCGACGCGCCGGTCTCCGGCGGCCAGGCCGGTGCCGAGAACGGCGTGCTGACGGTGATGTGCGGCGGCGACGCGGACGCCTTCGAGGCGATGAGGCCGGTGGCCATGGCCTACGCGCGTGCGGTCACGCGGGTCGGCGCCAGCGGCGCCGGTCAGCTTGCGAAGATGGTCAACCAGACCTGCATCGCCGGGCTGGTGCAAGGCCTGTCCGAGGCGATCGCCTTCGGCGAGCGCGCGGGCCTGGACATGAAGCTCGTGCTGGAGGTGATCGGCAAGGGCGCGGCGCAGAGCTGGCAGCTGGACAACCGCGGCAAGACCATGGTGGAGGACCGCTTCGACTTCGGCTTCGCCGTCGACTGGATGCGCAAGGACCTCGGCCTCGTGCTCGACGAGGCGCGGCGCAACGGTGCGCGGCTGCCGGTGACCGCGCTCGTCGACCAGTTCTACGCCGATGTTCAGCGCCTGGGCGGCGGCCGCTGGGACACCAGCAGCCTCGTGCGCCGGCTGAAGTAGCCGCCCGCTGCGCCGCGCGCGGCCCGGCTTCAGGCGCGCGGCTGCGTCGCGGCCAGTTCGCCCTCGGTGACGATCTCGAACACGCGCACGACTTTGCGCACGCCCTCGACGCTGCGCGCGACGTCGGCAAAGCGCGCGGCCTCGCGTTCGGTGACGCGGCCCATCAGGTAGACGATGCCGCGCTCGGTGACGACCTTGGCCGCCTGCGCCTGCAGATCCTTGGCGTCGACGAAGGAGGCCTTGACCTTGCTCGTGATGACGCTGTCGGTGGTGCGCGAGCCGACCGTGCTGTTCTCGGCCACGGCCAGCTCGTTGACCACCGAGCGCACCGCGTCGATGCGGCTGAGCTGCTGCTCGATCAGCCTGCGGTCGGCCTCGCGCGGCACTTCGCCGGTGATCAGCATGACGCGGTTGTAGCTGGTGACGTTGACGTGCGCCGGCAGGCCGAGCTCGCGCACGCGCACCGCGGCCTTCAGCTCGATCGCCTGGTCGTCGACCTGGGCGCCAGAGCTGCGGCGGTCCAGCACCATCATCGTGCCGCCGACCATCGCGCCGCCCACCAGCAGCGGGGCGCAGCCGGGCAGCAGGCTCAGGGCGCTCGCGGCGGCGAGCGTGCTTGCCGCCAGTCGCAGCGGCAGTCCTTGCAGGTTCATTCGGGGTCTCCCAGGAGTTGGGCGTCGACCGCATCGAGCAGCGCGTGCAGCACCAGCAGGTGGCTCTCGAGCACGCGGCTCGCGCGCTCGTGCGGCACGGCGATGTGAAGATCGGTCTCGGCCAGGGTTTCGCGAAGGCCGTCGCCGCTGCTGCCCACCAGCAGCACGACGGTCATGTCCTTGCCCTGCGCGGCGCGCACGGCGGCCATGCAGGCGTCGAGCTCGCTGCCGGCGGCGTCGACCAGCAGCAGCAGGTCGCCGGGCAGGCCCAGCGCCTGCACGCTGGCGGTCTCGGGCGCGATGGCGATGGCCGCCAGCGGCGGGCGCTCGCGCTCGAAGCCGCTGACCAGCAGCGCCGCGGCGTGATGCGCCAGGCCAGCGCCGCCGCTGGCGCCGCCGGTGCCGCACAGCAGCAGCTTGTTGCCGGCGGTGAGCGCGTCGACGATGGCGCCCGCGGCCTGCGCGATCGGGCGCGCCAGCGACTCCGCGGTCTGGTACTGCAGGTCCGCGCCTTCGAAGAACTGCTGCTGGATGCGCTGCTCGAGCATGGCGGCATGATAGGCGAGCGCCCATCGGGCCGCGGCCATGCCCTGCGCGCCGCGGGCTCGCGCAAGCGCGCCGGCAAGCGCGCCGATCAGCGCGGCGGCGTGTCGTCGAAGGCGGCGCGGAGCCACTCGATGCGGTCGCCGTCGATGGCCACCACGTCGAAGCGGCACGGCGGCAGCGTGCCCAGGCGCAGCAGGTAGTGGCGGGCGGCCAGCAGCAGGCGCTGGCGCTTGGGCGCGCCGATGCTGGCCGCGGCACCGCCCTGCGCGCGGCTGCCGCGGCTGCGCACTTCGACGAAGACCAGCGTGCCGTCGCGGTCGCGCACGATCAGGTCGATCTCGCCGCCGCGCGCAAAGGGGCCGCGGGCGACTCGATAATTGCGCTCCACCAACCGCAGGCCGTGCTGCTGCAGATGGGCCAGGGCACGCGCCTCGGCCGCCTCGCCGCGCGACTTGCCGAGCAGGGCGCGCCCCTTGTCGAGCATCGATGCCTCCCTCCTGCGTGCGGCGGCCGCCGCGGCGGCCGGCCACCAGAGCCATCCCGGTGCCACGCTCTACCTCGTGGCCACGCCGATCGGCAACCGCGCCGACATCACGCTGCGCGCGCTGCACGTGCTGGCGCGCGTCGACGTCGTGGCCTGCGAGGATACGCGGGTGACCGCGCAGCTGCTGGCCTACTACGGGCTGGGCAAGCCGCTGCTGGCGCTGCACGCGCACAACGAGAACGAGGCCGCGGCGCGCGTGGTCGCGCTGCTCGCGCAAGGCCAGGCGGTGGCCTTCGTCAGCGACGCCGGCACGCCCGGCGTGAGCGACCCCGGCGCGCGGCTGGTCGCCGCGGCAGTCGCCGCCGGGCATCGCGTGCTTCCGCTGCCGGGGGCCAGCAGCGTCCTTGCCGCCCTGTGCGCCGCCGGCGACGTGAACGCGCAAGGCTTCGTCTTCCACGGCTTCCTGCCTGCCAAGGGCGCGGCGCGCGCATCGGCCCTGCAGGAGTTGCTGGCCGATCCGCGGACGCAGGTCGTGTTCGAGGCGCCCCATCGCATCGCCGCCTTGCTGCAGGGGCTCGCGGCGGGCGCGCCGGCACGCACGCTGACGCTTGCGCGCGAGCTGACCAAGCAGTTCGAGGAGATCGCCACGCTGCCTGCCGCGCAGGCGTCGGCCTGGCTGGCGGCCGAGCCGCGGCGCGCGCGCGGCGAATTCGTGCTCGTGCTGCATGCCGGCACGCGGCGTGCGGATGCGGCGCCCGCCGAAGACGGGGGCGTCGCCGATGACGCCGCGGCCTTGCCGGCCGCGGCACGGCACTGCCTGGCGGTGCTGCAGCGCGAACTGCCGCTCAGGCAGGCGGTGGCGCTGGCCGGCGAAATCAGCGGCGCGCCGCGCAACGCGCTCTATCGACACGCGTTGCAGCGCAGCGCGGACGACGCCTGATCAGTTGGCCCCGCTCGCCGCGGCGGCGGCGCGCTTGCTCTTGGCGTGCTTGCTGCGCTTGGCTTTCTTGCCGGCGTGCGCCGTCTTGCGCGGCTTGGCCTCGGCGGGGGCGGCGGCGGGGGCTTCCGTCGCAGCGGCCGCCTGCGCGGGCGCGGGAGCCGGTGCGGCCGTGCCGGCGGCGGGCGCCTGGGCGAAGGCGGTGGCAGCGGCAGCGGACAGGACGGTGGTGAAGAGGGCTTGGCGCAGGTTCATGGTGTGCGACCGGGTGTGAGTGGATGACCGGCCCTCAACGCACGGGGACTTGGCCGTGTTGACGCGCTGCGTGCATTTTTTGAAGCGCCAGGTGAAGCGCCAAGCCCCGCCTGGTCGCGCGGGGGCGACCGCTGCCTAGAATGCGCGCCCTGCCTTCAGCCGAGCGAGCCTGCCCATGATCAGCCGCGAACCGACCCTCGAGCGCCTGGCGATCGCGCAGGCGCTGATGCTGGAGCCCTTCGGCCTGGACGACGCGGTGCTTGCGCGCGCGCTGGCCCTGGTCGGCGAGCATCGCATCGACGACGCCGACCTCTTCTTCGAGACGACGCGCCACGAAGGCTGGAGCCTGGAAGAGGGCATCGTCAAGAGCGGCAGCTTCAGCATCGACCAGGGCGTGGGCGTGCGCGCGGTGGCCGGCGAGCGCACCGCCTTCGCCTACAGCGACGACCTCTCCGAAGCGAGCCTGATGGACGCCGCGCGCACCGTGCGCACGATCGCCGCGGCCGGCCAGCAGCGGCGCCAGCGCGTGGGCGGCCCGCGCGCCAAGGTGGCCGGCAGTCGCTTGCTCTACCCGGCGCTGGACCCGATCGCGACGCTGGACAGTGCGCGCAAGGTCGCGCTGCTGGAGAAGGTCGAGCGCCTCGCGCGCGCCAAGGATCCGCGCATCGTGCAGGTGATGGCCGGCCTTGC
Organism: Pseudomonadota bacterium; assembly: GCA_963205125.1. Lineage (GTDB taxonomy): Bacteria > Pseudomonadota > Gammaproteobacteria > Burkholderiales > Burkholderiaceae_C > Rubrivivax. Next base: position 17,058 of record CAUJJO010000162.1, read on the forward strand.
CGCCGAGTACGACGTGGTGCTGGTGGCGCGCGCCGACGGCACGCGCGCGGCCGACGTGCGCCCGCTGGTGCGCCTGAGCGTGACGGTGATCGCCGAGCAGGGCGGCCGCCGCGAGGTCGGCAGCGGCGGCGGCGGCGGCCGCTGCGGACTCGAGCACTTCAGCGACGTGGTCGTCGCCGGCTACGTCGCCCAGGCCACCGAGGCGGCGCTGACCAACCTCGAGAGCCGCCCCGCGCCGGCCGGCGAGATGGCCGTCGTGCTCGGCCCGGGCTGGCCGGGCGTGCTGCTGCACGAGGCCGTGGGGCACGGCCTGGAGGGCGACTTCAACCGCCGCGGCAGCAGCACCTTCGCCGGCCGCATCGGCCAGCGCGTGGCCGCGCGCGGCGTGACGGTGCTCGACGACGGCACGCTGCCCGGGCGCCGCGGCTCGCTCAACGTCGACGACGAGGGCCACGCCACGCAGCGCAACGTGCTGATCGAGGACGGCATCCTGCGCGGCTACCTGCAGGACAGCCTGAACGCGCGCCTGATGGGCGTGCGCGCCACCGGCAACGCGCGCCGCGAGAGCTATGCGCATGTGCCGATGCCGCGCATGACCAACACCTACATGCTGGGCGGCTCGACGCCGCCCGCGGAGATCGTCCAGAGCCTGGAGCGCGGCCTCTACGCGACCAACTTCGGCGGCGGCCAGGTCGACATCACGAGCGGCAAGTTCGTCTTCTCGGCGAGCCAGGCGTTCTGGGTCGAGAAGGGCAGGATCCAGTACCCGGTGAAGGGCGCGACGATCATCGGCAACGGGCCCGATGCGCTGACGCGCGTCAGCCTGATCGGCAGCGACCTGCAGCTCGACACCGGCGTGGGCATGTGCGGCAAGGACGGCCAGAGCGTGCCCGTGGGCGTGGGCCAGCCGACGCTGCGCATCGACCGCCTGACCGTCGGGGGAACCGCTTGAGCCTGGGCTCGAGCCCCGCGGCCGTCGGCTTGCCCGACATCGAGGCGGCGGCGGCACGCCTGCAGGGCCAGCTGCTGCGCACGCCCTGCGTGGAGTCGAAGACGCTGTCCGAGATCGTCGGCGCGCGCCTCTTCCTGAAGTTCGAGAACCTGCAGTTCACCGCCTCCTTCAAGGAGCGCGGGGCGCTGAACAAGCTGCTCGCGCTGGTCGCCGCGCGCGATGCAGGCCAGCTCGCGCTGCGCGGCGTCATCGCCGCCTCGGCCGGCAACCACGCGCAGGGTGTGGCGCACCACGCCCAGCGCCTGGGCCTGCGCGCAGTGATCGTCATGCCGCAGTTCACGCCCGGGGTGAAGGTCGAGCGCACGCGCGGCTTCGGCGCCGAGGTGCTGCTGCACGGCCAGACCTTCGACGACGCCTTTGCGCACGCGCAGCAGCTCGCCGCCGAGCAGGGCCTGAGCTTCGTGCACCCCTTCGACGACCCGCTGGTGATCGCCGGCCAGGGCACGATAGGCCTCGAGATGCTGCAGGAGCAGCCTTCGATCGACACGCTGGTGGTCGCCGTCGGCGGCGGCGGCATGATCGCCGGCGTGGCCACCGCGGCGCGCGCGCTGCGCCCCGAAGTGCGCATCGTCGGCGTGCAGGCCGAGCGCTTCCCGGCGATGGTCAACGCCATCCAGGGCACGCAGCATGCGCAGGGCGCGAGCACGATCGCCGAGGGCATCGCCGTCGGCCACCCCGGCGCGATCACGCGCGCCATCGTCGCCGAACGCGTCGACGAGCTGCTGCTCGTCGACGAGGGCGACCTCGAACAGGCGGTGCTGATGCTGCTGGAGATCGAGAAGACGGTGGTCGAGGGCGCGGGCGCGGCGGGCCTGGCCGCCCTGCTGCACCACCGCGAGCGCTTCGCCGGGCGCGAGGTCGGGCTCATCCTCGGCGGCGGCAACATCGAGCCGCTGCTGCTGGCGGCAATCATCGAGCGCGGCATGGTGCGCGCCGGCCGGCTGGCGCGCATCCGCGTCGGCGCGCGCGACCTGCCCGGCGTGCTGGCGAGGATCTCGGCCATCGTCGCCGAGGCCGGCGCCAACATCGACGAGGTGCACCACCAGCGCGCCTTCTCGTCGCTGGCCGCGCAGGGCGTGGAGATCGAGCTCGTGCTGCAGACGCGCAACCCGGCGCACGTCGCGCAGGTCGTCGAGCGGCTGCGCCAGCAGGGGCTGCAGGCGTCGAGCTACTGAGCCGCCCGAGGGCCGGCGGGAGCCGGCGGGGGCCGGCGCGTGCGCCGTGCTACATTTCGCCCATGCGCCTCGCGGCTTATTTCTTTGCGTACTTTTGGATCTCGCCCCATTCGGCGGCTGGAGAGGCCTAGACGCACGCGACAAGCAAGCAGCGCAAACCCCTTCGAACCGCCGGCGACCCCGGCGGTTTTTTGTTGCCCGGCCCTTCCTCCCCACCCTTCCCGAAAGCATTCCGATGAGCCCCAAAGCCTCCCCCGGCAGCGCCGCGCCAGCCGAGACGCGCCTGACGCTGTCCGAGAAGACGAGCCAGACCGACGACCAGCGCATCCGCGACATCACGCCGCTGCCGCCGCCCGAGCACCTGATCCGCTTCTTCCCGATCGCCGGCACGCCGGTGGAGACGCTGGTGAGCCAGTCGCGCACGGCCGTGCGCCGCATCATGGAGGGCGCGGACGACCGGCTGCTGGTCATCATCGGCCCCTGCTCGATCCACAACCCCGAGGCGGCCCTCGAGTACGCGCGCCGGCTGGCCGCCGAACGCAGGCAGCACGCCGGGGATCTGGAAATCGTCATGCGCGTCTACTTCGAGAAGCCGCGCACGACGGTCGGCTGGAAGGGCCTGATCAACGACCCCTACCTGGACGAGAGCTACCGCATCGACGAGGGCCTGCGCATCGCGCGCCAGCTGCTGGTGGACATCAATCGCCTGGGCGTGCCTGCCGGCAGCGAGTTCCTCGACGTGATCAGCCCGCAGTACATCGGCGACCTCATCACCTGGGGCGCGATCGGTGCGCGCACGACCGAGAGCCAGGTGCACCGCGAGCTCGCCTCGGGCCTGTCGGCGCCGGTGGGCTTCAAAAACGGTACCGACGGCAACCTGCGCATCGCCTGCGACGCCATCCAGGCCGCGGCCAAGCCGCACCACTTCCTCTCGGTGCACAAGAACGGCCAGGTGGCGATCGTGCAGACCAAGGGCAACAAGGACTGCCACGCCATCCTGCGCGGCGGCAAGACCCCCAACTACGACGCCGCAAGCGTGGCCGCCGCGTGCAAGGAGATGGAGGCAGCCAAGCTGCCCTGCCGGCTGATGGTCGACGCCAGCCACGCCAACAGCAGCAAGCAGCACCAGCGGCAGATCGAGGTCGTGCGCGACGTCGGCGCGCAACTGGGCGCGGGCAGCCGCAGCATCTTCGGCGTCATGATCGAGAGCCACCTGCAGCCCGGCGCGCAGAAGTTCACCCCCGGCAAGGACGATCCGGCC
>CAUJJO010000163.1 GCA_963205125.1 Pseudomonadota bacterium
GGGCTGCGTGCGGCGCCGTGTCGTGGCGGCCCTCAGGGCGCCGAGGCGCCGCTGGCGACCTGCTTGACGACCGACGGCATGATCTGGGCCTTGTAGCGGGTCTTCAGCGCCGCGAGATAGGCCTCGGTCTCGGCCGCGGCAAGCGCCTGCGCGATCTGCGCCTGCACCTGCGCGTCGCCGCCGGGCAGCGGTTCGCGCGGCAGCACTTTCAGCACGTTGGCGACGACGTAGCCGCGCTCGCCGAGGTCCACGCCCAGCAGCGACGGGCCCTTGCCGAGGTCGGCACGCAGCACGGCGTCGACCACCTCGCGCGGCTGGCCCTGCGTCTGCGAACGCGAGATCGCCTCGGTCTTCTCCAGCCTGGCCTGCCGGCTGCGCAGCGCCTGCAGGCGCGCCTCGCCGTCCTTGCGCGCGAGGGCGGCGGCCTGCTCGGCGATCACCGCGGCACGGACCTGGTCGTGCACCTCGGCCAGCGTGAGCGCGTGCGCGGGCTCGTACTTGACGATGCGCGCCGCAGCCATCTGGTTGGGGCCGATTTCCACCGCGTCGGTGTTGCGCTTGTTCGTCAGCGACTCGGCACCGAAGACCGCGGCGAGCAGTTTCTCCGAGCCGAGCGCGCCGGTGGCGCCCGCGGCCGGGGTGCGTCCGACCGTGGCGCTCTGCAGCTTCAGCTTGAGCTTGTCGACCACGGGCTGCAGGCTGTCGTACTGCTGATAGACGGTCTCGCTGAATTGCTCGGCGGCCTCCGCGTAGCGCTTCTGCGCAAGCGCCTTGCGTACCGCCGCCTCGATCTCCGGCCGCACTTCGGCGAAGGACTTCTTCTGGCCCCCGGTGATGTCGGTGAGCTCGATGATGTGATAGCCGAAGTCGGATTCGATGACCTCGCTGATCTCGCCCTTCTTCATCGCGAACACGGCGTCCTCGAAGGGCTTGACCATGGTGCCGCGGCCGAAGAAGCCCAGGTCGCCGCCCTGTCCGGCGGAGCCGGTGTCCTCGGACTGCTTGCGCGCGATCTCGGCAAAGCTCGCCGGCGACTTGCGCACTTCGGCGAGGATGGCCTGCGCCCGCGCCTTGGCCTTGGCGCGCTCGGCTGCAGGCAGGTCCTTGTCGGCCTTGATCAGGAGGTGGCTGGCGCGGCGCTCCTCGGCCGTGGTGTAGCGCGCGATGTTCTCGTCGTAGTACTTGCGCAGGTCGTCGTCGGAGAGCTTGAGGTCGTGGCCGATGCTGTCGAGATCGAGCACCACGTACTCGATGGTCGCGCGCTCGGGGGCCATGAACTTCTGCGCGTTGGCCTTGTGATACGCGTCCAGGTCCTGCTCGCTCGGATCGAGCCTGGCGGCATAGCTCGAGGGGTCGAAGCGCTCGAGCTGCACTTCCCGGCGCTGCAGCAGCGCGTCGAGGTCGGCTGTCACCATCACCGGCGCGACGAAGCCGCTGTTGCGCACGGCGTCCAGCACATGCTGCACCGCATAGTCCTGGCGCAGCCGTTCGGCGAACACTTCGGAAGTCATGCCCTGCGCGGCGATGAGTTCGCGGTTGACGCTGCCGTCCGGGTTGCGCAGCCCGGCCATCGCCGGGTCGGTCTTGAAGAGGCGATCGAGCCGCTCGTTGCCGGGCGCGGTGTGCAGCTGGGCGGCAGCCTGGCGCAGCACCAGATCCTGCACCAGCAGGTCCAGCGTCTGGCGCTTGGCCTGCGGGGTGTCGAAGAGCTTCACGTCCACGCCCGGCATCTGCTGGCGCATGCGTTCGACCTGGCGCTGGTGGGCGGCCTCCCACTCGGCGCGCGAGATGCCGCGGTTGCCCACCTTGGCGGCGTCGGCCATCGATTCGTCGGTGAAGCGCGAGTAGCCCTCGATGCCGAAGAACACGAAGGACGGAATGATCAGCAACACGATCAACCCGAGCATCAGCCGGGTGTGGTTGCGAACGAAATCGAACATGTTGCGCGTGCCTTGCGCAAGGCGCTGGGCACGCGCCTTGCGGTGGTGGAGGGGACGAAGCGGGCGCCGCGCGCCGCCGCAAACGAAGAAGGCGAACCGCGGTTCGCCTTGCTGGGTCTGCGGCCGGTGGGCCGACGGCTGGGGGCCGATTCTAGCGGGGCTGCCGCCGGGCCGGCTGCGCAGGGTGGTGGGTGCTGACGGTCTCGAACCGCCGACCTACGCCGTGTAAAGGCGCCGCTCTGCCAACTGAGCTAAGCACCCCTGCGCGCCGTGCGGCACGCGCGGGCCTGAGAGCGGGGAGCGTCTCAGAGCGCGTCGCGCAGCGCCTTGCCGGGCCTGAACTTCGGGACCTTGGCCGCCTTGATCTTGATGGCCGCGCCGGTGCGCGGGTTGCGCCCGGTGCGGGCCTTGCGCTTGGTCACCGCGAAGGTGCCGAAGCCGGCGATGCTGACGCTGTCGCTCTTCTTCAGCGTCGACTTCACGCCGCCGATCAGGGCTTCGAGCGCGCGCCCAGCCGCCGCCTTGGAAATATCGGCCTGCTTCGCGATGTGCTCGATCAGTTCCGTCTTGTTCACGTGCTTGCCCTCTCTCAGATCTCTTTGGGGTGTTCGGTCCGGTGTCGATGTGTGGTAGAGCGCGCGTCCAAGCACACGAGCAAACCGTCGGTTCATTACAGCCGCCGCCCGGGGTGAGTGTCAAGGGACGGCGGGAAAATTCTATGCGCAGCGTGCCGGCTCTTGCCGCCCCTCATGGCGGCCGTGGCCCGAGGGCATTCTTCCCTCAACGGGATGATGCCGCGCCCTGGCGCAGCACGAGGCCGACGCCGAGCGCCGTGAGGGCGATGCCGGCGATCACGCTGGGCCCGAGCGGTTCGTCGAAGAGCAGCCAGGCCAGCACCGCCGTGCAGGGCGGGACCAGGTACATCAAGCTGCTCACGCGCGCCGCGGCGCCACGCTGGATCAGCAGGAAGAGCAGCGAGCTCGCCCCCAGCGTGAGCGCGACGATGGACCAGGCGAGCGCGATCTGCAGGTCCGGGTGCCAGACGATCGCCTCGTGCTCGAGCAGCGCCAGCGGCGCCGTCACGACGAAGGCCGCGCTCAGTTGCACCACCGAGGCGCTGCGCACGTCGCAGGGTGCGACGTTCTGCTTCTGGTAGAGCGTGCCCACGGTGATGCCGGCCAGCGCGACCAGCGCAAGCGCGACGTTGCCGGGCGTCGCCTCGCCCGCGCCCAGGCGATCGAGCACGACGAGCACGAGCCCGGCCAGGCCGAGCAGCAGGCCCAGCCACTGGCGCGGCCGGATCTGGTGCTCGGGCCCTTGCCGCGCCAGCCAGATCGCCGTCAGCAGCGGCTGCAGGCCGACGATCAGCGCCACCGTGCCTGCACCCAGGCCGCCCTTGATCGACGCCCACACGCCGCCGAGGTAGGCGCCGTGCATCAGCGCGCCGGTGACGGCCAGGTGGATCCACTGCATGCCGTTGCGCGGCCAGCGCGCGCGCGACAGGACGACCCAGGCGAGAAAGATCGGCACCGAGAGCGCGAAGCGCAGTGCAAGAAAGCCGAGCGGCGGCGCGTGCGGCATCGCAAGGCGTGCGACGACGAAGCCGGTGCTCCAGATGAAGACGAAGACCGCCGGCATTGTCTGCACCCAGGCGCTGGCACGGACCTCTTCGACGGATGCCGACGGGCTCAACGCGCCCCCATCATTGCACGCGCGCGCGAATCTCGGGGATTGCCTTGCGCAGGTAGTAGGCCATGGACCACACGGTGAGCAGTGCGGCGATGTAGATGAGGACGGTGCCCCACAAGCGCGTGTCGACGACGCCCAGCAGCGCGCCGTCGTAGAGCAGGAAGGGGATGGCCAGCATCTGCGCCGTCGTCTTCAGCTTGCCCAGCATGTGCACCGCGACGCTGCGCGTGGCGCCGATCTGCGCCATCCACTCGCGCAGCGCGGAAATGGCGATCTCGCGCCCGATGATGATCAGCGCCACCAGCGCGTCCACGCGCTGCAGCTTGAGCAGGATGATGAGCGCCGCGCAGATGAGGAACTTGTCGGCCACCGGGTCGAGGAAGGCGCCGAAGGCCGAGGCCTGGTTCAGCTTGCGCGCAAGCCAGCCGTCCAGCCAGTCGGTGAGCGCGAAGAAGATGAACATCACGGTCGCCGCGAGGTTGCGCGTACCCACGTCCAGCGGCAGGTAGAACACGCCGATGATGAGCGGGATCGCGGCGATGCGCGCCCAGGTCAGCAGCGTGGGGACCGTGAGGAACATGCGGCCGATGGTACTCAATGCGAAGGCAGGAACGGGCGTAGGACCGGGGCGCGCCCCGCATGCCGCCGCAGCGCGCGCCTTGCGGGGTGCGGATCGCGCCTGCGCACTGCCGCCCGGTTCAATCGAGGTCGAGCGTGCGCGGCTTGAAGCGGCGGTCGTCGTCGAAGAGGAAGACCTCGGTCCACTTCCACGGGCGCGGCAGCCGACGCATCGAACCGTAGGGCGCTGCGCGATGGACGGCCGCGATCGCCAGCTGCGCCGTGTCGCGCGCCTGGCTCGGGTAGCGCGTGACCGTCACCTTGCGCACGCCGCCATCGGCATCGAGCTCGATCTCGAGCACCGGGATCGCCAGCAGCGGCTCGGGCACCGCTCCGAGGTAGGCCGCCGCAGGCTGCGCCTGCACCAGACGCTGCGCCGCCTGCAGCCGGAACTCGTCCCAGTTGCCTGCCGCGCGCGGCGGCGGCAGCGGCACCGGTAGCGTGCTCGGCGCGGCCGTCGCCGGGGTGGCCGGGGTGGCAGACGGCGCAGGCGCGGGCGCGGTGGGCGTCGTGGGTGTGGGCACCGGCTGCGGCTTGGGCGGCACCGGTGGCGGCACGCTGCAGGCGCCGACGCCTGCTAGCAGCACGGCGCCGGCCAGGCGCCTGGCCCTGCGGGCCGCGAGATCAATGAAGGGCACGATGGATCGCCTCCGCCAGCTCACGTGAAATGCCGTCGACGCCGATCAGGTCGTCGACGCTCGCGTCCGCCACGCCGCGCACGCCGCCAAAACGCTGCAGCAGCCGCGCCCGCTTGCGCGGACCGACCCCGGGGATGTCTTCCAGCCGGCTTGCGCCCGTGCGCACGCTGGCTCGCCGCGCGCGCATGCCGGTGATGGCGAAGCGGTGCGCCTCGTCGCGGATCTGCGCCACCAGCATCAGCGCCGCCGAGTCGTGGCCCAGCCAGATCTTCGGCCGGCCGTCGGCAAAGACCAGCTCCTCCAGGCCCACCTTGCGCCCCTGCCCCTTCTCGACGCCGACGAGGATGCCGATGTCCAGGCCCAGGTCCTCGAAGACCTCGCGCGCCACCGCGACCTGCCCGCGCCCGCCGTCGACGAGCACGAGGTCGGGCAGCCGCGCCTGCGCGCTCGCCGCCTGCTCGGCCAGGCGCGCGTAGCGGCGCGTCAGCACCTGGCGCATCGCGGCGTAGTCGTCGCCGCCGGTGATGCCCTCGATGTTGTAGCGGCGGTACTGGCTGCTCTGCATGCGGTGCTGCTCGTAGACGACGCAGGATGCCTGCGCCGCCTCGCCGGCCGTGTGGCTCACGTCGAAACACTCGATGCGAAGCGTGTCGGGATCGTCGACCGCAAGCTCCAGCGCCTCCACCAGCGCCTGGGTGCGCGCGCGCTGGCTGCCCTCCTCGGCGAGCAGCCGCGCCAGCGCGAGCTCCGCGCCCTTGACCGCCATCTCGAGCCAGACGCGGCGCTGCTCGCGCGGCTGGTGCACGGCGCGCACGCGCGTTCCCGCGGCCTCGCCGAGCGCGGCGACGAGCCCGGGATCGAGCGCGTGGCTCGTCAGCAGCAGCGGCGGCACGGGCTGGCCGAGGTAGTGCTGCGCGACGAAGGCCTCCAGCACCGCCGTCTCGGGCGAGCGCGCCGCACGATCCTCGGCCTCCTGGCTGCCGAGCGCCGCGCCTTCGTCGACATGCGCCGGGAAGTGCGCACGGTCGCCGAGATGGCGCCCGCCGCGCACCATCGCGAGGTTCACGCAGGCGCGCCCGCCGGCCACCTTGACCGCGAGGATGTCGACCTCGCGCTCGACCGCCGAGAGGCTGCTCTCCTCCACCGCCTGCCGGTGCAGCACGCGCGAGAGCGCGCCGATGCGGTCGCGCAGCAGCGCGGCCTGCTCGAACTCCAGCACATCGGCGTGGCGCATCATCTGCGCCTGCAGTTCGTCGATGACCTGCTGCTGCTCGCCGAGCAGGAAGCGCTCGGCGTCCTGCACGTCGCGCGCGTAGTCCTGGCGCGCGATGAACTGCACGCAGGGTGCCGAGCAGCGCTTGATCTGGTAGAGCAGGCAGGGCCGAGTGCGATTGGCGTAGACGCTGTCCTCGCAGCTGCGCAGCAGGAAGACCTTCTGCAGCAGCTGGATCGTCTCCTTCACCGCCCAGGCGCTCGGGTAGGGGCCGAAGTAGCGGTGCCTGCGGTCGACGCTGCCGCGGTAGTAGGCCACGCGCGGGCATTCGGCAGCGCTCATCGGCGCGTCGCCCTGGAGGCGGCCGGTGCCGGTGATCTTCAGGTAGGGATAGCTCTTGTCGTCGCGAAAGAGGATGTTGAAGCGCGGCGCGAGCGTCTTGATGAGGTTGTTCTCGAGCAGCAGCGCCTCGGCCTCGCTGCGCACCACCGTCGTCTCCAGCCGCGCGATGCGCGAGACCATGTGGCCGATGCGCGTGCCGCCGTGGTCCTTGTGCAGATAGCTGGAGACGCGCTTCCTCAGGTTGCGCGCCTTGCCGACGTAGAGCACCTGGTCGCGGGCGTCGATCCAGCGATAGACGCCGGGCAGCATCGGCAGCGCCGCCACTTCGGCCAGCAGCCGCTCGCGCGCTGCCGCCGCCTCGGCAGGCGGGGCGGCCTCGTTCTCGTCGGCGGGCGGCATCGTGCTCATCGCAACAGGCATTGTGCAGCGCGCCTGCGAGGGCCCCGGCCGCTCGAGACGTGGGGAGAGACGTGGGGAGAGACGTGGGGGAGAGACGTGGGGAGAGACGTGGCGGCCGCGGCACCGACAATGCCGCGATGCGCTGGGACCTCTTCTGCCGCGTCATCGACAACCACGGCGACCTGGGCTTCTGCTGGCGCCTGAGCGCGGCCCTCGCTGCGCGCGGCGAACGGGTGCGGCTGTGGGTCGACGACGCGCGCGCGCTCGCCTGGATGGCGCCCGGCGGCACGGTCGGCGTCGAACTGCGGGCGTGGACCGAGGCCGCGCCCGCCAGCGTGGGCGACGTCGTCGTCGAGGCCTTCGGCTGCGACCCGCCGCCGGCCTTCGTGCAGGCGATGGCGCGGCAGACGCCGCCGCCGCTGTGGATCAACCTCGAGTACCTGAGCGCGCAAGACTACGTCGAGCGCTCGCACGGCCTGCCCTCGCCGCAGCCCTCGGGGCTCGCGAAGTGGTTCTTCTACCCCGGCTTCACGCCGCGCACCGGCGGCCTGCTGCGCGAGCCGGAGCTGATGCGCGTGATGGCGGGCTTCGACGGCCGCGCCTGGCTGGCGGCGCGCGGCTGGGCGCCCGCGCCGCAGGAGCGCGTCTGCAGCCTCTTCGGCTACGCCCAGGCGGCCCCGGCCGACGGGCTCGCCTTGCTCGCGCGGGCGCCGACGCTGCTGCTGGTGGCGCCTGGCGCGCTGCAGGCGCAGTTGCGAGGGATCGCCAGGCCGCCGGGGCTGCGCATCGTCGAGCTGCCCTGGCTGACGCAGCCCGACTACGACCGCCTGCTCTGGAGCTGCGAGATCAACGCCGTGCGCGGGGAGGATTCCTTCGTGCGCGCGCAGTGGGCCGGCAGGCCCATGCTGTGGCAGATTTACCCGCAGCACGACGGCGTGCACGCGGTCAAGCTCGAGGCCTGGCTCGACCGCCTGCTGCAGGGCCGGGAGGATGCGCTGGCCGACGACATCCGCCACCTGCAGCGCGCGTGGAACGGCCTCGCGGCCCTGCCGCCTCGGCTCCCGGTGCTTGCCGCCTGGGAGGACGTGCAGCGGGATTGGCGGGCGCGGCTGCTCGCGCAGCCCGAACTCGTCGAGTCGCTGCTCGCCTTCGTCGCCGTGAAGTCTCGCCCGAAATCTCGCCCTGCGGCCAACTGCTAGAATTGCGGGCTTTGCGCACGAGGCGCAACGCCCCGCCAATCCCCCACGGTCACCGCCGCGGCGGCGCATCTTGACCCCGTCCGCCGGGTGCCGACGCCCGCGGCGGACCCATCTCCCGCAGGAACCACGCCATGAAGCTCGCTCAGGAAATCCGCGCCGGCAACGTCATCATGCAGGGCAAGGACCCGATGGTCGTGCTCAAGACCGAATACAGCCGCGGCGGCCGCGGCGCCGCCACGGTGCGCATGAAGATGAAGAACCTGCTCAACAACTCGGGCACGGAACTCGTCTTCAAGGCCGACGACAAGATGGAGCAGATCATCCTCGACAAGCGGGAGTGCACCTACTCCTACTTCGCCGACCCGATGTACGTCTTCATGGACACCGAGTACAACCAGTACGAGGTCGAGGCCGACAACATGGGCGACGCCATCCAGTACCTGGAGGACGGCATGGAGGTCGAGGTCACCTTCTACGACGGCAAGGCGATTTCGGTCGAGCTGCCGACCACCGTCGTGCGCGAGATCGAGACCGACCCCGCCGTCAAGGGCGACACCTCGGGCAAGGTGCTGAAGCCGGCCAAGCTCAAGAGCACCGGCTTCGAGGTCGCGGTGCCGATCTTCGTCGAGAGCGGCGACAGGATCGAGATCGACACCCGCACCCACGAGTACCGCAAGCGCGTGTGATCGCCTCCCGCAGCGACAGCGCCAGGGGCACCCGAGGGTGCCCCTTGTCGTCTGCCGCCACCAAGCGCCGCCGATGAAGACGCCCGCGCTGGGCGCCGCGCGCATCGCCTGGGACGAGGAAGGCACGGCGCACGCCCCGGCCTTCGGCGACGTCTACCACGCCAGGAGCGGCGCGCAGGCGCAGGCACGCACGGTCTTCCTCGAAGGCAACGGCCTGCCCGCGCGCTGGGCCGGGTGCCCCGACTTCACGATCGCCGAGCTGGGCCTGGGCCTTGCGCACAACCTGCTCGCCACCTGGGCCGCGTGGCGCGCGGATCCGGCGCGCCCGACGCGGCTGCACTACGTCGCCATCGAAGCCCATCCGGCGAGCCGCGAGGACCTGGCGCGTGCCCACGCCGGCCAGCCGCAGCAGGCGCTGGCCGAGCAATTGCTGCGGGCCTGGCCGCCGCGGCTGCGCGGCCTGCATCGCCTGGATTTCGAAGGCGGCGCGCTGCGCCTGCTGCTGGCCCTGGGCGACGTGCAGGAACTGCTGCCGCAACTCGTCTTTCGCGCCGACGCCTTCTACCTCGACGGCTTCGCGCCCGACCGCAACCCGCGCATGTGGGAGCCGCGCGTGCTGAAGGCGCTCGGCCGGCGCGCGGCGCCCGGCGCCACCGCGGCCACCTGGAGCGTGGCGCGCAGCGTGCGCGAGGGCCTGACGAGTGCGGGCTTCGCCTGCGAGCGCGTCGACGGCGCGGGCGAGAAGCGGCAGACGCTGCGTGCACGCTTCGCGCCGCGACACGGGCAGCGATCCCTGGCCGATGACGCCCCGCCTGCCGGGTCCACCGCGCCCGCCGACGCCTCGCGCCGCGCCCTCGTCGTCGGCGCAGGCCTTGCCGGAGCCTGCTGCGCAGCGGCGCTGGCCGCGCAGGGCTTCGAGGTCACGGTGCTCGATCGCCGACCGGCGCAGACGAGCGCGGCCGTCGACGCCAGCCGCCTCGCCGGCATCTTCCACGCCACCGTGCACGCCGACGACAGCCGCCACGCGCGGCTGCTGCGCGCGGGCGCCCTGCACAGCGCGCGCCTGCTCGCCACCCTCGAGTCGGCGCGGGTGCCGCACGACCGCAGCGGCCTCCTGCGCGTCGAGCGCGAGCTGGACCTTGCCGCCATGCAGGCGCGCCTGGATCGCCTGGGCCTACCGCCCGACTTCGTGCAGGCGCTGCCGCCCGAGGTGGCGAGCGCGCGGGCCGGCGTCACGCTCGCCCGGCCGGCCTGGTTCTTCCCGGGCGGCGGCTGGATCGCCCCCATCCGCTTCGTCGGCGAACGCCTTGCGCAGCCGCGCGTGCAGTACCTGCCGGGCCGCGAGGTCGCGGCGCTGCGGCGCGAAGACGGGGCGTGGCAGGCGCTGGATGCGCAAGGCCGCGTGCTCGCGCAGGCACCCGAGCTGGTGCTGGCCAACGCCGATGAGGCAAACGCCCTGCTGGCCACGCTGCAGGCAGCGCCACTGCCGCTGGCGCGCGAGCGCGGGCAGGTGAGCAGCTTCGCTGCCCCCGTGCCGCTGCGCTGCGCGCTGGCCGGTGACGGCTACGCCGTGCCGCTGCCGGGCGGGGGACTACTCTGCGGCGCCACGCGCCAGCCCGGCGACGACGCTGCCGAACTGCGCGACGCCGATCACCGCGCCAACTTCGAGCGTCTGCAGCGCCTGTGCGGCCTGCAGGCGCCGGAGGATCCGGCGCAGTGGCAGGGCCGCGTCGGCTGGCGCGCGCATGCGATCGACCGCCTGCCGCTGGCCGGCCCGTTGCCGGCCTTGACGATCGCAAGCGGGACGCGGCTGGACCAGGCGCGGCTGCTGCCGCGCGAGGCGGGCCTGCACCTGCTCTGCGGCCTGGGCTCGCGCGGGCTCACGATGGCGCCGCTGCTGGCCGAGCTGGTGGCCGCGCGCATCGCCGGTGCGCCGCTGCCGCTGGAGCAGGAACTCGTCGACGCCGTCGACCCGGCGCGCTTCCTGGTGCGCGCCGCGCGCGCGTCGAGTGCAGCGGGTGCGGCGGCCGCGCCCGCTACGTCGCCGCGAAGTCCAGTCGCCTGACGCCCTGCGGCGTACCCAGCAGGCAGACGCTTGCGCGGTGGCGCGCGAAGATGCCCACGGTGACGACGCCAGGCCACTGGCTGACTTCCGCCTCCATGGCCAGCGGATCGGTGATCGAAAGCCTGCGCATGTCGAGGATGGGCAGGCCGTTGTCGGTGCGCATGTCTTCGCGCAGCGTGGCCACGCCGCCCAGCGCCGCAAAGCGGCGCACGAGCTGCGCCACCGCCATCGGGATCACCTCCACCGGCAGCGGGAAGGCGCCGAGCACGGCAACGAGCTTGCTCTGGTCAGCGATGCAGACGAAGCGCTCGGCAAGATCCGCGACGATCTTCTCGCGCGTGAGTGCAGCACCGCCGCCCTTGATCATGAAGCCGCTGCCATCGATCTCGTCGGCGCCGTCGACGTAGACCGGCAGGCGCTGCACCGCCTGCGCTTCCAGCACGGGGATGCCATGCGCGCGCAGCCGCGCGCTGCTGGCGTCCGAACTCGACACCGCGCCGACGATGCGCTCCTTGACGCCTGCCAGCGCGTCGATGAAATGGTTCACCGTGGAGCCCGTCCCCACGCCGACGATCGCGCCCTCGGGCACGAAGTCCAGCGCCGCCTGCCCCACCAGGGCCTTCAGTTCATCCTGCGTCATGGGGCGGCGATTATCCGGGCTGCGAGAATCGCCGCCCATGCCGTTCCTGCCCTACCCGCTGGCCCGCCCCTTCCTCTTCGGTCTCGACCCCGAGCAGGCGCACGAGCTGACGCTCGGCGCACTCGCCCGCCTGCAGAACACGCCTGCGCAATGCCTTTGGGCCGCATCGCGCGTCGACGATCCGCTGGAGCTTGCCGGCCTGCGCTTCCCGAACCGCGTCGGCCTCGCCGCCGGTCTGGACAAGAACGGCCGCTGCATCGACGGCCTGGGCGCGATGGGCTTCGGCTTCATCGAGGTCGGCACCGTGACGCCCAAGGCGCAGCCGGGCAGCGCCAAGCCCCGCATGTTCCGCTTGCCGCAGCAGCAGGCGCTGATCAACCGCCTGGGCTTCAACAACGAGGGGCTGAACGCCTTCCTCGCCCACGTGCGCCGCGCGCACAGCTTCCGCGCGCACGGCGGCATCGTCGGCCTGAACATCGGCAAGAACGCGGCGACACCGATCGAGAACGCCGTCGACGACTACCTGCTCGGCCTGCAGGCGGTGGCGCCGCACGCCGACTACGTGACGGTGAACATCTCGAGCCCGAACACCAGGAACCTGCGCGCGCTGCAGAGCGACGAGGCGTTGGACGCGTTGCTGGCGGCGCTTGCCGAACGCCGCGATGCCCTGGCCGCGACGCTCGAGCGCCGCGTGCCGATGTTCCTGAAGATCGCGCCGGACCTGGACGAGGCGCAGATCGCGCTCATCGCCGCGACGCTGCAGCGGCACGGCATGGACGGCGTGATCGCGACCAACACGACGATCGCACGCGATGCGGTGCAGGGCCTGCCGCACGCCGACGAGGCCGGCGGACTCAGCGGCGCCCCGGTCTTCGAGGCCAGCAACCGCGTCATCCGCGCGCTGCGTCAGGCGCTTGGGCCCGCGTTCCCGATCATCGGCGTGGGCGGGGTGCTGAGCGGCGCCGACGCGCGCGCCAAGATCGAAGCCGGCGCCGACCTGGTGCAGATCTACACCGGGCTCATCTACCGCGGCCCGGCGATCGTCGCCGAAGCCGCCGCGGCGATCGCCGGCATGGCGCGTGGCTGAAGGCAGCTCCAGGGCCGGGCCGGCCATGGCCTGCCCGCACGTCGCAGCACCCAAGGCCTGGTGGCTGCAGCCCGGGGTGCGCCGCGGCTTCGCGGCGCTGCTCGCGCTGCTCATCGTCGTCGTCGCCTGGTTCGCCTTCACCCCGGCGCCGCCGCGCACGCTCGAGACGGTCTGGGACAAGCTGCACCACGCCTTCGCGTTCACCGTGCTGGCCGGCGTCGCCGAGCTGGCCTTCTGGCCGCAGCAAGGACATCGCTGGCGCGTCGCGCTCGGCCTGCTCATCTGGGGCGGCGTGATCGAACTCGTGCAGTCGCAACTGCCCACGCGCAGCGCCGAATGGGGCGACCTGCTGGCCGACGCCGTGGGCATCGCGCTCGGCCTGCTGCTGGCGCTGCCGCTGGTGCGCGGCGCGGACGGCGAGACCCAGGCCCCCGCGCCGCCACCGGCCTGAGGCGCAGGCCTCGATGCGCGAGTGCCGCTTGGCCGCCTCGCCCACCCCTCTGTTCAAGAGCCCGCATCGGCGTCACCATGCAACCCTGCCGTCCACGCTTCGGAGGTCTGCGATGACCGGCGCACTGCATCTCATCGTCGGCGATGGCGTCATCGGCCGCGCGACCGCGGCTGAGCTGGCGCGACGCGGCATCGCGCATGCGCTGGCCAGCCGCACGCCAAGCCCGGGGCTTGCCACGCCGCAGCGCCGCGTCGATGCGCTCGGTGCCGACGCCCTGCTGGCCGCCAGCGCCGACGCCTCGCACCTCTACCTGACGCTGGGCCTGCCCTACGACAGCCGCGTCTGGGAGCGCGACTGGCCGCGCGTCATCGAGAACGCGATCGCCGCCGCGCGCCGCCACGGCCTGCGGCTCGTGATGTTCGACAACGCCTACGGCTACGGCCCGGTGCCGCTGCAGCAGCCGATCCGCGAGGACCACCCGCAGCAGCCGCCCTCGCGCAAGGGCCTCGTGCGCAAAGCGATCGCGCAGCGCCTGATGCAGGCCGCACAGGAGGATGGCGTGCCTGTGCTGGTCGCCCGCGCGTCGGACTTCTACGGCCCGGACGTGCGCGGCGCCCTGCTCTACGCCTCGGCGATCGAGCGCCAGCTCCAAGGCAAGACGGCGCAGTGGCTCGGCAACCCCGACCGCCTGCACAGCTACACCTACGTGCCCGACGCGGCACGCGGCCTGGTCGAGCTGGCGCTGGACGATGGCGCTTACGGACAGGCTTGGCATCTGCCGACGATGGCCCCGGCGCCGACCTCGCGCGCGCTGCTGAAGATCTCGGCGCGGCTGCTGGGCGCGCCGCAAGGCGTGCAGGTCTTGCCCGGCGCGATGCAGGCGGTGCTCGGGCTCTTCGTGCCCATCCTGCGCGAGCTGCGCGAGATCCGCTACCAGCACGAGCAGGACTTCGTCTTCTCGAGCGAGCGCTTCATGCAGCGCTGCCCGGGCTTTCGCATCACGCCCTACGAGGAGGGCATGGCGGCGATGCTGCGCTCCTTCCGGCCGGCTTGAAGGCTGCGGCTTTTTCGCGATCGCTTCACGACCTGCTCCCGAACGATGGGTCTGCGCTGGCTCATGCTTTGAGCCACCCGAGCGCGAACATGCGTCCATTCCGCGGTGCGGAACCAGCCCTGGAGGACGCCATGCAGCAGACCCGATTCGACCTCGATCTCGACCTCGATCTCGACCTGGACAGCGAGCCCGGGCGCGGAGCCGCGGCGATGGAACCCGACTCGTCGGACTGCCGGCTCGATGCGCGCGGACTGGCGCGCCTGGGCACGCTGCATTGCCCGGTGACGCGCCAGCCGCTCGGCGGCAGCGAGGCGCTGGCGCCGGTGCCGATGCGTCTGTGCGAAGAGCGACCGTTCACCACCGAAAACCTCGTCATCGTGAGCCGCACGGCCGCGCAGGCGCGTGCCGGACTGACCGCGGCGCAGATCCTGCAACGCGCCGAACGCATGCAGCGCGAGGACGCCCCGCCACAGGCCGGCCTGGACGCCGCCGCCTGGGCGCGGCTGGCGAGCCTCTGCAGCTTCGCGCTCGAGCTGCCCCATGCCCAGGCGGTGCGCGTGCCGCTGCGCGTGCTGCCGCCGCCCGAGCTGCGCCTGTGCAATCCGGTGCAGGCGCTGCAGGCGGCTTTGACGCAAATCCTGCGTCTGCCCGGCTGGAGCCGGCGCGCCGCCGCGATCGCCGATCAGCTGCCGCGGCCCGAGCTGCGCCACGACTTCAACCTCTTCGTCGGCGCCCTGGCCGCGCGGCTGATGGAGATCCCCCTGGACGCCGACGCGCGCGAAAGTGCTTGGGCGATGGCCGATGCCTGGGCCGACGCGCGGGTGCAGCGGCGCTGGGCGCAGTTCGCCATCCAGCTCGACGGCCCGGCCTGCCGCGCGCTGCTGGCGCGGGTGCAGCGCGGCTCGGCGCGGCCGATGCTGCCGCGCCGGCACGAGCGCATGGCAGGCGTCGCGCCGGGCCGCGCGGCGCCGCGCAAGCGGCCTCAGCGCGCCGCGGGCGCCTCGACCTCGATGCGGCCCCAGACCAGCCGCGCCACCAGCCAGAGGCTGGCCACGGTGCCGATCGCGAACAGCAGCCTGCCCAGCCACTGCTGATCGCCCAGCAGGTAGTTGGTGCACAGGCGCTGGGGTGCGGCCTCGTAGAGCCAGCCGACGCGAAACGCGGTGGCGATGGCCTCGACGAGGAAGACGCCGCGCACGACGAAGCCCGCGCGCGGCCAGCTCGCGGCCAGGGCCACGCCGATCAGCAGCGGCACGCTGGCGAACTTGGCGGCTTCCACGGCCGGCGACTCGATCGCCGCGTCCATCGCGCGCGGCAGCATCCACACCATCGCCGCAAGCGAGGCCAGCAGCAGCCCGCTCACGCCACCGCGGTTCCAGGGCGCCAGCGCCTGCAGCCGGCCCCGCGGCAGCAGCAGGGGCTGGAGCCACCAGCCCGCCAGCGCGAGCAGCGGAATCTGCACCAGCATCTGCAGGCTCATCGCCGCTTCGAGGGCGTGACGCGCGGGCGGCAGCGCCAGCACGAGCCACAGCAGCAGGCCAAGCCGCGGCTTCATGACGCAAGCCCCTGCCGCACCACGCGCAGGGCGTCCTGCGGCGCATCCCAGTCGATCACCGCGACCAGCCGGCCCGCCGGGTCGACGACGAGGATGGCCGCGTTGTGCTCGTAGCCGCCCAGGCCATCGGCGATCACGGTGACGCCGAAGGCCTGCTTCAAGGCCTGCAGGTCCGCGGCGTCGGTCGGACGGGCGGCGAACCAGCCCTCGCCGCGGCTGCGCGAACGCGCGAGGTAGGCGGCCAGTTCGCGCGGCTCGTCGTGCGCGGGGTCGAAGCTGATGCTCAGCAGCGCCGCCTTGCGCGCGGCGATCGCCTCGGCGAGTTCGTCCTGCAGCTGCGCAAACTCGCTGCCCTGGATCGAGCAGTAGGTCGGGCAGCGCGTGTAGAAGAAGTCGACGAGCAGCCAGCGCCCGCGCAGCGTGTCAAGCGAGAGCGCCTCGCCGCGGGAGGTCTGCAGCACGACCGGCGGCAGCATGCGCGGCTGCCTGGCCACCGCGAGCCGGCGCGCGCTCTCGCTGGTGAAGGCCCGAAAGCCGTCGGTCGCCGCGGCCAGCGTGGCCGTGCCCGCGGCGAGGATCAGCAGGCTAGCGAGCAGCGTCCGCAGCGCCTGCACCGGGACCTCCGGGCGATGCCCCGCCGAGCAGGCCCAGGCTCAGGCGCACGGTGAAGTACAGCATCGCCAGCACCACCAGCAGGGCGCCGACCGAGCCCATGCGGTCGGTGAAGATCCACGCGTCCCAGTGCTCGGCCATGCGCCGCGCCACGCTCAGCCGCCCGGCGTCCAGGAAGGCGAAGGTGAAGATCAGCCCGCCGAGCAGGTAGAGCGGGAAGCCGAGGCGGTCGACGCCCGAGTTCGGCGGCGTCGGCGCGCGCACGGCCAGGCTGCCGACGACGTGGTAGAGCACCGCCAGCACCATCGGCAGCACGCCGATCAGCAGGTAGAAGTGGAAGTGCCCGGGCACCCACTGCGTGTTGTGCACGACGAGGTTGTTGCGGATGGTGCCGTCGATGATCGCCGGCACGATGCCCGCGGCCCAGCCGAAGAGGCCGAGGATGAGCAGCCGCGAGGGCATGCTCCAGCGGATGCCCGAGCGGTAGAGGTTGGCCAGCGCCCCGTAGGCCGTCACGAGGAAGACCGGGAAGCCCGCCGTCCACGAGACGATCTGGCCGGTGATGGACATCCAGCGCGGTTGCGCGAAGTCCATCAGCAGGTGGTGCGGGAAGACGACGATGACGAACACCGTGCTGACGGCCCAGGACCACAGGAAGGGCCGCGAGATCGGGTACGGCTTGCCGGTGTAGCGCGGCAGCAGCTCGTAGACGGCGATCGCCGCCATGTAGATCGCCGCGTTGATGTACTGGTGGCCGAACCAGTAGGTGAGCGTCTTCACGAACAGCGGATCGAGCGCGACATCGGGGAAGAAGATGTTCACGAGGCTCATCACCAGCACGACGGCGCCCGCGATGATCCCGAGCGAGTTCGAGATGATCACCATGGTGCTGGCGACCACGGCCTTCGGGTGGTTCGGGTCGATCGTCCCGCCCATCAGCCACTGCACGCCCAGCGCGCGGCCGAGGTTGCCGTGGACCTTGATGATCGCCGCCGCTGCGTCGAGGTAGAAGAGCAGCGAGCCCACGCCGATCAGCAGGTAGCCGCTGAGGAAGAGCGCCGACGAACCCGGCGACCACAGCCCCATGCTCTTCACCGGCAGCGGGTAGAGGAAGGTCCACAGGGCGGCGTAGCCCCCTCCGAAGATCGCCGCGATGATGCACACCACCCCGAGCATGAAGAGCAGGTAGTTGGCGAGGAAGGCCCACAGGTGCAGGCGCACGTACTTGCGAAGGAAGAACCACATCACCGCGGTCGTGGCCAGCGCCGCGGTGCCGACCATCCCGGCGCCGTGCAGCGACAGCAACTGGTAGAAGACGTTGGGCGCCACCTCGAGCCAGCGCGCCTGCGCCAGGCGCATCGTCAGGCCGACGATCATCATCGTCACGAAGACGACGACGCTCGTGATCATGTAGAGGTTGAAGGTCGTGCGCTCGCCGCCTTGGAGGCGCTCTTCTTGCGGGTACAGGGTCAGCGCGGCCATGCTCAGTCTCCCTGGGTGGCGCTGGCAGCACCAGCGACGTTGGCGCTGGCGGCACCCGCGGCGTTGGCGCCGGGGGCACCCGCGGCGTTGGCGCTGGCGGCGGCGTCGGCAGCATTCGGGGCCTTGGCGCCGTTGGCGGCCACGACTTCGAAGCTCGCCTTCATCGGCCCGTGGCCGATGCCGCAGTACTCGAGGCACTGCACGGTGTAGGTCCCCGGCTTGTCGAAGGTGTGCAGCAGCTTGTTCGAGTAGCTGGGCATGGCCTGCGTCTGCGCGACGATGTGACCCTCGGGCGAATAGATCGCGAAGCCGTGATTCACGTCCTCACTGGTGACGCGGAACTCGACCGCGCTGCCGGTCTGCACGGCCTCGGGCGTGAACTGCCACGACCACATGCGCGCAACGACGTCGACCACCTGCGGGGCGCCGAGATCACCGCTCTGCGCGGGGATCG
Source organism: Pseudomonadota bacterium (assembly GCA_963205125.1). Taxonomy (GTDB): domain Bacteria; phylum Pseudomonadota; class Gammaproteobacteria; order Burkholderiales; family Burkholderiaceae_C; genus Rubrivivax. Next base: position 18,125 of record CAUJJO010000163.1, read on the forward strand.
GGAAGCGATGCAGCGTGGCCCAGGTGCCGCCGACGAAGCCCACCAGCAGGACGGCGAACAGCCATTTGCGGATCGCGTTGGCCGTGCGCGCGGAACGGCGCGTGGCCTCCTCGTCGGCGCTGCGGCCGGCCTGGCTGACGACGTGCAGAAAGCCCAGCGTCACAAGGCCCATGCCCGCAAGCGCGATCGCCCAGATCGCATCCTGGATGATCATTCTTCCCCTCCTGGTCCGGTGTGATTCCGACGCGGTCCGCTTCACGCTCGCCCGGGCGCTCGGCGTGATGCCACGCCACGCCATGCCCTGCCATGCCATCCCAACGTCGAAGGCGTGAAGACTCGTCGCATGCAGGCCCGATGTCAACCGGCAATGTCCGCATGGGCCGATCACGCAACGCCTGCGCACTTTCTGCGACGCATCAATCATGCGTCGTCATCAGGGGATTGCGCGCAAGCGCTTGCCACGCGATGCGCAGCCACGTACGGGGCGCTCAGTCGGCCGTCTTCACGAGCTGGCGCACGGGGACCGCCAAGGCGACGCCGACGTCCTCGAGCAAGCCCATGATGCGCAGGTTGATGCCTTGCTGCACGTCCATGTAGACGGTGTAGTCGGGCGAGCGCACGAAGTAGACGAGCTCGAACTCGAGCCCCGATTCCGCGAAGCCGGCCAGGTGCACGCGATCAAGTCGTGCGCGCGCGTCGGCCTCGATCGCCGCGCGCGTGCCGTCGACGATGCGCTGCACCTGTTCGCGGCTCGCGCCGTAGGACACGCGGAAGGTCGAGGCGATGCGCCGCTCCTGCATGCGCGTGTAGTTGCGGATGAGCTGCTTGAGCAGCTCCGAGTTCGAGACCACGAGCAGCTCGCCCGACAGCGATTGCAGGCGCGTCGTCTTCACGCCGATGCGCGTCACCGTTCCCTTGGCCTCGCCGAAGATGATGAAGTCGCCGAGCACGAAGGGCTTGTCCAGGCCGATGGCGATGGACGAGAAGAGGTCGCCCAGGATGTTCTGCAGCGCCAGCGCG
>CAUJJO010000164.1 GCA_963205125.1 Pseudomonadota bacterium
GGCCGGTCAGCAGCGCCTGCATCATCCCCTGCTTGAGCAGCCGAGTCTTGTCGCGGCGGGCTTCGAGCGCGGCGAGTTCGGCGTCTAGGTCGGACAGCACCTGTCGTCGACGACCAGCACCTTCATGCGCGCCAGCGCCGAGCTGGCGTTGTCCATCTCCTGCCCGTAGATCGTCAGGTCGTGTCCGGTGCGGCTCCTGGCCAGATCGTGCGCCTTCAGCAGCAGCGAGCCCGAACCGCAGGTGGGGTCGTAGATCGTCTGCATGGCCGAGCTGGCGCGGTCCAGCCCGACGATCTGCGCCATTACCCGCGAGACCTCGGCCGGCGTGTAGAACTGACCCTTGCTCTTGCCCGACTCGGTGGCGAAGTGCCGCATCAGGTATTCGTAGGCGTCGCCCAGCAGGTCGTCGCCTTCGGCGCGGTTGCGGCCGAAGTCCAGGCCTTCGAAGATGGCCACCAGCCTGGAGAGGCGATCCACCATCTCGCGGCCCTTGCCGAGCTTGTCTTCGTCGTTGAAGTCGGCGAGGTTGATCGCGCCGTTAAGGCTGTCGTTGGCCTTGGCCAGCCTGCCAATGACGATGTTGATGCGGTCGCCAATCTCCTTGTCGCCCTTGGCGGCCACCATGTCGGCGAAGCGGGCGCCGGGCGGCACGTCGATCAGCGCATTCGGGTCGGCGGCGTACTTGTCGGACACGTACTTGACGAAGAGCAGCGTCAGCACGTAGTCCTTGTACTGGCTGGCGTCCATGCCACCGCGCAGTTCGTCGCACGACTGCCAGAGCTTGGCGTAGAGCAGGGATTTCTTGAGGGCCATCGGTTCTTGTTCTCAGTGGGCGCCCTGCCGGAGCAGCGGGCGCGGAATCGCGCTTTCGCTGCCCGCGGGCTTCGGGTTTCGGGCAGCGCCGGCCTGCTGCGCAAGCCACTCCCGCACCCCCTGCCCGGCAGCGACGCCGGTCGAGAGGCAGGCGGTGAGCAGGTAGCCGCCGGTCGGCGCCTCCCAGTCCAGCATCTCGCCGGCCACGAACACGCCGGGGATGGCGCGCAGCATCAGCCGCTCGTCGACCGCGGCGAGGCGCACGCCGCCACCGCTGCTGATCGCTTCCTCGATCGGGCGCGGGCGCCGCACGGTGATGGGCAAGGCCTTGATGCGCGCCGCGAGCCACGCCGGGTCGTTCATCGCCGCGCGCTCGCTTGGCGGCACGCCTTCCCACAGCAGCGCGGCCTTGGCGCCGTCGAGCTTGAGCCGCGTCTTCAGGTGCGTGGCCAGCGACCGCCGCCCGCGCGGGTGCGCGAGTTCGGCCTGCACCCAGGCCTGTTCGCGCGCAGGCAGCAGGTCCAGCGTGAACGTCGCCTGCCCGTCGCGCGCGATCGCCTCGCGCAGCGCAGCCGAGGCCGCGTAGACGAGCCTGCCTTCGACGCCGGTCGCGGTGAGCACGAACTCGCCGGGCTGGCGGACGACGCGGCCGTCCGGCTCGGTCCAGGTGATGGCGACCGACTTCAGCGGCGCCCCGGCGTGGCGGCTGGCGAGGTGCTCGCTCCAGCCGACGTCGAAGCCGCAGTTGGAGGGCACGAGCGGCGCGAGCGCAACGCCGCGCGCGGCCAGCAGCGGCACCCAGGCGCCGTCCGAGCCCAGGCGCGGCCAGCTCGCGCCGCCGAGCGCAAGCACCGTCGCATCGAAGCGCGCGACATGCTCGCCCGCGGGCGAGGCGAAGCGCAGCGCGCCCTCGTCCGTCCAGCCCTGCCAGCGCTGGCGCATGCGCAGCCGCACGCCGCGCGCGCGCAGGCGCTGCAGCCAGGCGCGCAGCAGCGGCGCGGCCTTCATCTCGGTGGGGAAGACGCGACCCGAGCTGCCGACGAAGGTGGCGATGCCCAGGCCGGCGGCGAAGGCGCGCGTCGCGTCGGCGCCGAAGCGCTCGAGGCAGGGTCGCAGCCAGTCCGCTGCGGCGCCGTAGCGCGCGAGGAAGGGCTCGAAGGGCTCGCTGTGCGTGAGGTTGAGCCCGCCCTTGCCGGCGAGCAGGAACTTGCGGCCGACGCTTGGCATCGCGTCGAAGAGCTCGACCTGCAGGCCCGCGGCGGCGAGCACGTCGGCCGCCATCAAGCCGGCGGGGCCGCCGCCGATGACGGCGACCGTCGAGCCACCGCCCGCCTGCCTTGCGCTCACATCGATCACGCCCGATGCCGGCGCGCTCAGGCCTTGAAGCCGATCTGCCAGGGCCGGATCTCGAACTGCAGCAACCCGGACTCGACCGCCGGGTCGGTCAGCGCATGCATGCGCAGCGTGTCTTCCTCGATCCCCGGCTTGAAGATCATCAGCCCGCCGCCGGCACCGTCGGCAAAGGGCCCGCCCATCAGCAACTGCCCCTGCCGCGCCAGTTCCGCGTAGTGCGCCTCGTGCTCGCGCACGCCCAGTTGCTGCGTGAGCGGCAGGCCGGGCTCCCAGGCCGGGCCGGGGCTGTGGAGGACGACGAGGCAGCGTTCGGACATGGCGGCGCGGGATGGACTCGACGGGACAGCCCGCACTGTAGGCGATCCCGCGGCGACGCACCCCGCCGCATTCGCGGGTGATGACGATCTGCTAGCGTTGCCGCGGCGCGAGCATGCGCGGCACCCCCTTCCGTTCCCTCTCCAGATCCGCATGAACGCCTCGCCGACGAAGGCCCCGAGCGGCACGGCGCGCGCGCGCTGGCGCGCCGCCGAACTGCTGGCGCAGCCGCACCGGCTGTGCTTCGTCGCCGCAGCCCTCGTCTGGGCGGCAAGCGCGCTGGCCTGGCTGCTGGCGCTGCTGGCGCTTCAGGTGCCGCTGCCGATGCACGGGGCCGAGGGCGTGCCGACGACGACGCTGCACGCGCTGGCCTTCACGCTCGGGCCGATGCCGCTCTTCTTCGCCGGCTTCCTCTTCGCCAGCGCGCCCAAGTGGCTGCGCGCGCCGCCGCGGGCCCCGCGCGCGCTGCTGCCGGGCGTGCTGGCGCTGCTCGGCGGATGGCTGCTGCTGATCGGCCTTGGCGCCTGGTCGACGGCCGCCGCGGCGGCCGGCCTTGCGCTCTGCTGCGCCGGCTGGCTCGCGCTGCTGGCGCAACTGGCCTCGCTGCGCCGGCAGGCGACGCGCCGCGCCGGCCACTTCGACGCCATCCTCGGCGTCTGCACACTGCTTGCGCTCGCGCCCGCCGCTGCGGCGCTGGTGCTCGGGCTCGGGCGTCCCGACGCCGCACGCGCGATCGCACGCGCGAGCTTCTGGGGCGCGGTGCTGCCGGTGTTCCTGATCGCCTCGCACCGCATGCTGCCCTTTCTTGCCCACGCCGACGCGCCGCAGCCCGACGAGACCGAGGCGCCGCGCGACGCGCCCTGGGTCGTCGCCCTGCCGCTGGCGGCAGGCGCCGGGCTCGCGCTGCAGGCCTTGCCCGCGCTGCCGGGCCCCGCGTCGCCCTGGGCCGCCGGCCTGTGGCCGCTGCACGCGCTGCTGCCGGCCGCCGCAGGCGCGCTGACGCTGTGGCTTGCGCTGCGCTGGCGCGCCCACCCGGCCACGCGCGCGCCGCTGCTGCACCGGCTGCTGCGCGCCTTCGCGTGGTCGGGCCTGGCGTGGCTCGCGCTGGCCGCGGCTGCGCTGCCGACCCTCTCGGGCGCGACCGGCGCGGCGCTGCGCGCGATCGGCCTGCACGCGATGGCGCTGGGCTTTGCCGGCGGCACCATGCTCTCGATGGTGACGCGCCTGAGCGCGACGCAGGCCGGCCACAGCCAGGCCGTCGACGCCGTGGCGCGCGTGCTCGAAGCGCTGCTGCAATTGCTGCTGCTGGCACGGCTGCTGGCGGCGGCCTGGCCGCGCGCGGCCGCCCTGGCGCTGCCGCTGGCCGCGCTGCTGTGGGCCGCCATCGCCTGCGCCTGGCTCGTCCGCCACGGCAACTGGGCCGGGCGCGCGCGGCTTCGCGCCGCGCCTGCGGCCGCGTCGCCGAAGCCCGTCGCCGGCAATGCAGAATGACCGGCTTTACGCCCCGGAACAAACGGACCGCCCCCACGGCATGAGCGCGCACGAACCCGAGCTGATCGATCCCCTGCCCCCGCGCCGCGGCCTCTCGCTGGCCTGGCTGCCGGCGCCGCTGCGCGGCGTGGTCGCCACCCTGCTGCTGCTGCTCAACACCGCCTGGTGGTGCGGCCTGCTTTTCCTGCTCGCCCTGCCGCGCCTGCTGCTGCGTTCGGCGCGCGTGCGGCGGCGGCTGGACCCGGTGCTCAACGGCCTGGCCACGCGCTGGATCGCCGGCAACAGCGCCTGGATGCGCCTGACCCAGCCGACGCGCTGGGACGTCTCGATGCCGCGCGCGCTGGACACGCGGCACTGGTACGTCGTCACCTGCAACCACCAGAGCTGGGTCGACATCTTCGTGCTACAGCATGTGCTGAACCGCCGCATCCCCATGCTCAAGTTCTTCCTGAAGCGGGAGCTGCTCTACGTGCCGGTGATGGGCCTGGCCTGGTGGGCGCTGGACTTCCCCTTCATGCGCCGCCACTCGGAGGAGGTGCTGCGCCGCAACCCCGCCAAGCGCCAGGAGGACCTGGAGGCCGCGCGCCGCGCCTGCGCCAAGTTCGCGCTGGCCCCTACCAGCGTGATGAACTTCGTCGAGGGCACGCGCTTCACCGCCGCCAAGCACGCCGCGCTGCAGGGCCGCTGGCAGCACCTGCTGCCGCCCAAGGCCGGCGGCATGGCGATGGCGATGGCGGTGCTCGGCGAGCGCTTCGATTCGCTCGTCGACGTGAGCATCGTCTACCCCGACGGGGCGCCGGGCTTCTGGACCTTCCTCTGCGGGCGCGTGCCGCGCATCGTCGTGCGCGTACGGCAGCGCGAGATTCCCGCCGACTGCCGGCGCAGCGACGGCGTGATGGATTCCCCCTTCCGCAAGCGCGTGCACCGCTGGCTGCTGGCGCTGTGGGACGAGAAGGACGCGGACATCGCCGCGCTGCGCGGCGACAGCCGGCGCGGCTGAGCGTCGGGACTTCTTGCACGCCTTGCGCACCTTGCGCGCCACCTCCCGGCGCGGGCCTCAAGCCATGGCGCCTGCCGCCGATATCTGCGGCATCCAGCCCCGCTGCGATGGCGCCGAGCACGGCGCCGCAGTGGCTGCAGCCCTCGGGAGGTGAAGCATGGACTCGACGACCAGCCTGCTGGTGGGTGCCGCGATCGTCGCGGTGGTCGGAACGCTGGCGGTGTGGTTCACGCTGCGCCGGCCGGCCCGCGCGATCGAGCGCCGCCAGCGCGACGAAGCGCTGGCCGCCGCCAGTCTCTACACGCCGGCCGAGCGCAGCCCGAACTACGGCAGCGCGCCGGACCCCTGCGCCCCCGGCCTGAGCGACAGCGAGCGCGTGCAGGCCATGCGCGAGCTGCTGCTGCGCGGTGACCGCCTGGCTGCCGAACGTACCGAGAGCGCCAAGAGCGCCGAACACGCCGAGCACGCCGAGCGCGCCGGGACCGTCGACATCGCGCTGCACGAGGGCTCCTTCGAGCCGACGCGGCCGATGGACCCGCGCGACCCCGGCCCGACGACCTCGCCGATGGCGTGGAAGCCGACCCAGCCGCTCGACGATGCGGAGGTCAACGCCTGGCAGCCGACCGCGCCCTACGGCCTGCGCACGAGCCCGGCCGACGAGCGCGAGCACATCACGATCTGAGGCCCGCCCCGCTGACGCCGGCCGCCTGGTCCGGGTGCCAGGGCATCGCGCGCGCCAGCACGGCGTCCACGTCGACGCGTGCGGGCAGCGCACCGAAGACGTCCGACGCCCGCCCGATGCGGCCGGCGCAGAAGGCCTCGAAGACCGCCGGCGGGGCGCTGTGCTGCAGCAGCGCGGCCTGCACCAGCAGCGCGAGGTCGCGCGCGAGGCTGCGCGCCTCGGTCTCGCCCACGTCTCCATCCAGGCCGCGGCGTACGCGCTCGCAGAGGCGCTGCACGTCGGCGTGCGCGGCGCGCGCCACCGCCGTCTCGTGCATCAGCACGTCGGCCACCGGCCCCTTGCGCAAGGCGCGCAGCAGGTCCAGCGACTGGATGTTGCCCGCGCCCTCCCAGATGCTGTTGACCGGCATCTCGCGGTAGATGCGCGCCATCACGCCCTGCCCGCCCTCCTCGACGTAGCCGTTGCCGCCCAGGCACTCCATCGCCTCCTGGCCCAGGGCCGCGCCGCGCTTGCAGATCCAGAACTTGGCGATCGGCGTCAGCACGCGGCGCATCACCGCCTCGACGCCGTCGGCATCCTGCCCGTGCTCGGTGCGGTCGACCGCGCGCGCCAGGCGCATCGCCAAGGCGGTCGCCGCCTCGCTCTCCAGCGCCAGGTCGGCGAGCACGTTGCGCATCAGCGGCTGGTCGAGCAGTCGCTGGCCGAAGGCGTCGCGCTGCGCGCAGTGGTGCAGCGCGATCGACAGCGCCTGCCGCATCAGCCCGGAGGTGCCGAGCGCGCAGTCCAGCCGGGTCAGCGCGCCCATGGCCAGGATCTGCGGCACGCCGCGCCCCTCCTCGCCGACGAGCCACGCACTGGCGCGGTCGAACTCGACCTCGCTGCTGGCGTTGGCCTTGTTGCCGAGCTTGTCCTTCAGGCGCTGGATGGCGATCGCATTCACGCTGCCGTCGGGCAGGAGGCGCGGCATGAAGAAGCACGAGAGTCCCCCGGCCGATTGCGCGAGGACGAGGAAGGCGTCGCTCATCGGCGCCGAGAGGAACCACTTGTGGCCGGTGATGGCAAAGCGCCGGCCCCAGGCGTCCTCGCCATCGGCCTCGGCGCGCGCGGTGTTGCTGCGCACGTCCGAGCCGCCCTGCTTCTCGGTCATGCCCATGCCGAGCGTGGCCGCACTCTTGCCCGCGACCGGCAGGAAGCGCGGGTCGTAGCGATCGCTCGTGATCTTCCCGCCCCAGTCGGCCATCACGCCGGCATTGGCGCGCAGCGCCGGCGTCACGGCGTAGCTCATCGACACCGGGCACAGCACCGAGGGCTCGGCCTCGGTGAAGAGCATGAAGGCGGCGGCGCGTTCGATGTGGCCGCCCGGCCCCTGCGCCCACGGCGCGCCGTGCAGGCGCTGGCGCAGCGCCGAGGCCATCAGCGCGTGGTAGCTGGGGTGGAACTCGATCTGGTCGATGCGCCGCCCGCAGGCATCGAAGGTCTGCAACTGCGGCAGATTCGTGTTGGCCAGGCGCGCGTGCATCTGCATCTCGGCGCTGCCGGCCTCGGCGCCGAAGGCGGCAAAGCGCGCGGCGTCGAAGCCCGGGTGGTGCCAGCGCAGCGCGTCCTGCAGCGGACGGTTGGCTTCGAAGAGGTTGACGCCGACGAGCGGCGCCGCCTGGTTGAAGACCTCGTGGGTCGGGTGGGTGACGTGCGTCATGCTGCCTCCAGGGATCCGCTGGCCTGCAGCCCGGAGCATGCCCCACCGGCCGCGGCCGTCAAGTCACTGCACCGCCAGCGTGAGCAGCCGGTGATAGAAGCGCACCATCGCCACGAGCTGGTCGACGGCGATGCGTTCGTTGGTGCCGTGCGGACGCTTCAGGTCCTCGCTGTCGAAGCGGATCGGCATGAAGCGCCAGCTGGCGTCCGAGATGCCGTCGAAGTGGCGTGCGTCGGACGCCGCGAGCATCAGGCTGGGCGCGACGACGGCGTCCGGGAACACCTCGCGCACCGCGCGCTCGACCAGGCGGAAGGCGTCCGAGTGCGAGGTCGAGAGCCGCGAGGGCTCGAAGCCTTCGCCGTGCTTCGTGATCTCGATGCCCGGGTCGGCGACGATGCGCCGCACCTGCTCCTGCACCGAGTCGATCGTGTCGCCGGGCAGGATACGGAAGTTGACCACGCCTTCCGCGCGCCCGGGCAGCACGTTCTCCTTCACGCCGGCCGAGAGCATGGTCATCGCCGTCGTCGTGCGCAGCATGGCGTTGGTCGCCGTGCCCTTGGAGAGCTCGCGCTCGATCAGCGGCCGCGTCAGCCACAGGTTGGAGAGCGCCAGCCGCGGGCCGAATGGCATCTCCGGCGCGATCGCCTCGAACATCTCCGCCGCCGCACCCTGGATGCCACCGGGCAGCGGCTGCGCGTCCAGCCGCACGAGTGCTGCGGCCAGGCGCGCGATCGCGCCCTGCCCCGGCCCCGGCGGCATCGACGAATGCCCGGGCGGCGCGCTCGCGGCCAGCCGCAGCGAGACCGAGCCCTTCTCGGCCAGGCCGATCAGCGCCACCGGCTTGCTGATGCCCGGCATCACGCCCTCGGTGACGGCCAGGCCCTCGTCGAGCACCCATTCGAGGCGCACGCCGCGCTCGCGCAGCAGGGCGACGATCTGCACCACGCCCTGGCGGCCGCCGATCTCCTCGTCGTGCCCGAAGACGAAGTAGACCGTGCGCTGCGGCTTGACGCCGGCCGCAAGCAGCATCTCCAGCGCCTGCAGCTGCGTCACCAGGTTGCTCTTGTCGTCCAGCGTGCCGCGGCCCCAGACGAAGCCGCCTTCGACGACGCCGGCAAAGGGCGGCTGCGTCCAGCTCGCCTCGGTGCCGGGGGCGATCGGCACAACGTCCTGGTGCGCCATCAGCGCCACCGGCTTGCGCGCCGGGTCGCTGCCCTTCCAGGTGAAGAGCAGGCTGTGCCCGCCGACGACTTCGCGCTCGAGCCCGGCGAAGACGCGCGGGAAGCGCTCGCGCAGGAGCGCGTGCAAGGCGTCGAACTCGGCGGCCACGCCCGGCACCGGCGTCTCGCCGCTCACCGTCTTCGCGCGTACCGCCGCCGCCACGGTCTGCACGACGGCCTCGCGGTCGACCGCCAGCGCCGGCAGCGGCGCCACCTCGAGCTGGCGCGAGCCCTGGCGCAAGGTGTTGGCCACGAGCGCGAGCGCAAGCAGCAGCAGCAGGCCGAGCAGGAGGAGGACGAGGCGCTTGATCATGATGGCGAAGAAGTCGTCGGAGGGATCGTCGGAGGGATCGTCAGAGAGCGGTCGACGGTGAGCCGGCGCGCGCGGCAGTGCGCCGCGGCGTTCGAGTCTAGACCTCCGCACGACGGGGTCGGGCAAGACGGCGCAGTACTCAGACCTCCAGCCACTCGCGCCGCAGGTCCGGGCGTTCACGCAACTGGGCGGGCGTGCCGTCGAAGACGATGCGCCCGTGGCCCAGCAGCAGGCAGCGGTCGGCGATCTCGAGCGCGATCGCCAGCTTCTGCTCGACCAGCAGCACGGCAAGCCCCGCGCGGCGCAGTTCGACGAGGCACTGCCCGACCTGCTCGACGAGGCGCGGCGCCAGGCCCTCGGTCGGCTCGTCGACGAGGACCAGCCCGGGCTCGCCGATCAGCGTGCGCGCAAGCGCCAGCATCTGCTGCTCGCCGCCGGAGAGCACGCCGGCCGCGGTGTCGCGCCGCTTCGCCAGTTGCGGGAAGAGCTCGAAGAGGCGCGGCATCGTCCAGCGCTGCGGCACGCGGCCCCGCTTGCGCCCGAGCTCGAGGTTCTGCCGCACCGTGAGGGTGGGGAAGACCTCGCGGCCCTCGGGCACGTAGCCCACGCCGGCACGCGCGATCTCGAAGGGCTTGCGTCCGAGCAGCGCCTGGCCCTGCCAGGTGACGGCGCCCTGCGCGGGGACCAGGCCCATGATCGCCTTCAGCGTCGTCGAGCGCCCGGCGCCGTTGCGCCCAAGCAGCGCGACCAGCTCGCCCGCGCGCAGGCCGAAGTCGACGCCGTGCAGGACCCGGCTCCTGCCGTAGCCGGCGCGCAGGTCGCCGACGCAGAGCATCTCAAGCCACCCCGCTGCCCGGCGCCGGGGCGAGGGCCTGGCCGAGGTAGGCCTCCTGCACGCGCGGGTCGGCGCGGATCGCCGCCGGCGTGTCGAAGGCGATGATCTCGCCGCGCACCAGCACGGCGATGCGCTCGGCAAGCTCGAACACCACGCCGAGGTCGTGCTCGACGACGAGCAGCGTGCGGCCCCGCGCCAGCTCGCGCACGAGGGCCACGAAGTGCGCCGTCTCGCTGCGGCTCATGCCCGCGGTCGGTTCGTCCAGCAGCACGAGGTCGGCGTCCCCGGCCACGGTGATGCCGATCTCCAGCGCCCGCTGCTCGGCGTAGCTCAGCTCGGCGGCAGCGTCGTCGCGCCGGTGCTGCAGGCCAAGCCGCGCCAGCAGCGCGTCGGCGCGCACGCTGGCCTCGTGCCTGGGGCCGAGCCGGCGCCAGAGCGCGCAGCGCCCGCCCGCGCGCCACAGCAGCGCGCAGCGCAGGTTCTCGAAGACGGACAGGCCCTCGAACAGGCGGCTGAGCTGGAAGCTGCGCGCCAGGCCCAGGCGGTGGATGCGCTGCGGCGACAGCCCGGCGATCGGGCGACCGTGCAGCAGGATCTGCCCGCGGTCGGGCGCAAGACGCCCGCTGACGAGGTCGAACAGCGTGCTCTTGCCGGCGCCGTTGGGGCCGATGAGCGCCACGCGCTCGCCGCGCGCGATGGCAAGCGTCGCCGCGCGCAGGACTTCGGTGCGGCCCAGGCGCTTGGTCACGCCGCGCAGCTCGAGGGCGGGCGTCATCGCCTGCCCTCGCCCGGCCGGCCGCGCGCGTCGTCGTCGTCGCCGTCGCCGCCGCAGCCAGCGGTCATCGCCTCCTGCACGGCGGCCCAGGCGCGCACGAAGCGCCGCCGCGCGGCTTCGAAGGCCGCGAGGCCAGGCAGCAGCAACAACAACAGCAGCCACGTCGTCGGGCCGATCGCCGCGGGCGCGGCCTGCCCGGAATCGGCGTGCCGCGCATAGGCCGTCTCCAGCAGAGCGGCCAGCGTCAGCCCGAGCGGCGCCGCGGCCGCCAGCAGCAGCGCGTAGGGCCGCAGCAGGCGCGCGAACAGGCCCGCCGCGGCCACGCGCAGGTTGGCCTGCACGACGCCGGCCACGCCGCCCGGGGCGTGCATCACCATCGCGATGAAGGCCAGACCCAGGTAGAGCAGCCAGGCGCGGCCGAGCTCCGACAGCAGGGTGGCGGCCAGCACCATCAGCACCGCGCCGATGACGGGGCCGAAGAAGCTGCGGCTGCCGCCGAGCACGGTGAACAGCAGCAGGTTGGCCGAGCGCGGCGTGCCCAGCGCCTCGGCCGTCACGCGCTCGAAATCCAGCGCCGCCAGCCCGCCGGCCACGCCCATGAAGAAGGCGGAGACGAGGAAGGCGAGGAAGCGCAGCTGCCGGGCGTCGTAGCCGATGAAGCCGACGCGGGCGGGCTGCTCGCGCGTGGCCTCGAGCAGGCGCCCAAGCGCCGTGCGCGTGAACGCGTGCATCAGCACGGCACAGGCCAGCGTGTAGCCGGCCACGAGGTAGTAGAGCTCGATCGCCGGGCCGAAGCTGATGCCAAGCGGCTGCGCGCCGACGACCCGGTTGGCGGCCACGCCGGCCTCGCCGCCGGAGAACTCGGGCAGCATCAGCGCCAGTGCCCAGACCAGCTCGCCAAGGCCCAGCGTGATCATCGCGAACGCGGTGCCGCTGCGCCGGGTGCTGAGGTAGCCCAGCGGCAGCGCCAGCGCAAGCGCGGCCAGCCCGCCCAGCAGCGGCAGCAGGATCACCGCGGGCGGCCAGGCGCCCGCTGCGGCGAGGTTCAGCGCATGCACCGTCATGAAGCTGCCCGCGCCGCTGTAGACGGCGTGGCCGAAGCTGAGCAGGCCGCCCTGGCCGAGCAGGATGTTGAAGGCCAGGCAGGCGATGATCGCCACGCCGATCTGCGTCAGCACCGCATGGGCGAAGCCGCCGTCGAAGACCCAGGGCGCCAGCAGCAGCGCAAGCGCGCCGCCGCCCCAGGCAAGCCCGCGACGCGGCGGCGCCGCCTGCTCGGCCCGGCCGGCCCGGTCGACCATCAATCCTCGCGCCGGCCGAGCAGGCCACGCGGTCGCGCCACGAGCACCGCCACCAGCAGCAGGTAGGGCAGCACCGGCGCCAGCTGCGACAGCTTCAGCCGCAGCAGCGGCCCGCCTGGGCCGTGTGCCCCCACGGCCAGGCCCAGCGCCTGCGCCAGCGTGGCAAGCGACGCGTCGACCCCGACCGCCAGCGTCTGCATGACGCCGATCAGCAGCGAGGCGGCGAAGGCGCCCGTCAGCGAGCCCAGCCCGCCCACCACGACGACGACGAAGACGATGGGCCCGAGCGCCGCGGCCATCGCCGGCTCGGTGACGAAGGTGGCCCCGCCGACGACGCCGGCCAGCCCCGCGAGGCCGCAGCCCAGCGCGAACACCCAGGTGAAGGTGCGCGGCACGTCGTGCCCGAGCGCCTGCACCATCTGCGGCTGCGTCAGCGCCGCCTGGACCACGAGCCCCGCGCGCGTGCGCGTGGCCAGCAGCCACAGCAGCAGCAGCATGAAGAGCGCCACCAGCGCCATGAAGGCGCGCGTGGCAGGGAACGGCGTGCACGAAGCCTGCGCGCAGAGCGCCTGCGGGGCCGCGCCGGCCAGCAGCTGCAGGCCGGCCCCGGGCGCCGCGACGAGGGTGAACGCCGGCCCCTGCAGCAGCGGCGGCGGCCCGAAGTCCAGCACCGAGCGGCCCCAGGCGAGCTGCACGACCTCCAGCACGACGATCGCCAGGCCGAAGGTGACCAGCAGCTCGGCCAGCGCGCCCAGGCGGTGCGTGCGCCGCAGCACCTGCTGCTCGAAGGCCGCGCCGAGCAGCGCCACCAGCAGCGGCGCCAGCAGCAGCGCCGCCCAGAAGCCCAGGCCCCGCGCCAGCGTGTGCCCGAGGTAGGCGCCCAGCATGTAGAAGCTCGCGTGCGCGAAGTTGAGCACGCCCATCAGGCCGAAGACCAGCGTCAGCCCGGCGCTCAGCATGAACAGCAGCAGGCCGTAGCTGAGCCCGCTGAGCAGGGAGACGATCAAGGCCTCGGTGGTCATCGCCGGTGTCGGGAAGCGGCGGCACTTTAGCCGCTTGCGGCCCGCGGGAGGCCCCTTCGGCCGCAGCGACCACCGCTTCTCGCTATGCTTTCGGCCCGTGAAGACCGAGCCCCAGGCCCACCCGCACGACGACCCACGCTACGAGGTGCAGCGCAGCGACGCCCAGTGGCGCGAGCAGCTCGACCCGCTGCAGTACCGGGTGGCGCGCCATGCCGCCACCGAGCGCCCCTTCAGCGGGCGCTACTGGGACCACTGGCAGGCCGGCCGCTACCACTGCATCGGCTGCGGCACGCCGCTGTTCGCGTCGGCGGCCAAGTTCGACGCCGGCTGCGGCTGGCCGAGTTGGTGGGAGCCGCTGGCCGCCGAGCTGATCGAGGAAGTGCGCGACGCGAGCCTGGGCATGGTGCGCATCGAGGTGCGCTGCCGCCGCTGCGGCAGCCATCTCGGCCACGTCTTCCCCGACGGCCCGGCGCCGACGGGCCAGCGCTACTGCATCAACTCCGCGGCGATCGGCTTCGACCCCGAGGCTTGAGGCCGCCGCAGGCCGCGCGCCGGCAGGGCACGCCGCAGCGGGCACAATCGTCGATCCGTCAACGCGCCAGCCGCATGAAGCTCCTGTTCGACTTCCTGCCCATCGTCCTCTTCTTCGGCACCTTCAAGTACGCCGAGTCGCACAAGGAGTGGGCGGCCGAGTTCGCCACCCGCCACCTCGGGGCGGTGGTTGCCGGCGGCAGCGTCGGCGCGACGCAGGCGCCGGTGCTGCTGGCCACCGTCGTGGTGATCGCCGCGACGCTGGCGCAGGTGCTGTGGCTGAAGAGCCGCGGGCGCAAGGTCGACACCATGCTGTGGGTCAGCCTGGTGCTGGTGGTCGTGCTCGGCGGCGCCACCATCTACTTCCAGAGCGAGACCTTCATCAAGTGGAAGCCCACCGTCCTGTACTGGGCGATGGGCGGGGCGCTGGCGCTGGCGCCGCTGCTGGCGGGCAGGAACCTGCTCAAGCTGCTGCTGGGCGAGCAGCTGCAGCTCCCGGAGCCGATCTGGCGGCGCCTGAACTTCGCCTGGGTCGCCTTCTTCGCGCTGATGGGCGTGCTCAACCTGTGGGTGGCCTACCGCTTCAGCACCGATGCCTGGGTCAACTTCAAGCTCTTCGGCAGCCTCGGGCTGATGCTGATCTTCACCCTCGCGCAAGGCCTCGTGCTCGCGCGCTACCTGGACGAACACCCCAAACACCCGACGCCGCCGGCCGCGGGCGAGGAGGCCCCATGAGCGGCGTGATCGAAGGCATCGAGACGACGCTGCGCGAGCGCCTGCAGCCCGAATCGATCGTCTGCCGCGACGACGGCGACCAGCACATCGGCCACCCCGGCGCACGCGAGGGCGGGCACTACCACGTGCGCATCGTCGCCGCCTGCTTCGCCGGCAAGGGCCGGCTGGCGCGCCACCGCCTCGTATATGATGCCCTGGGCTCCCTGGCTGCACGGCGCATCCACGCGCTGGCCATCGAGGCCCTGGCGCCCGGCGAATCCCCAAGCGCCCAGGCGCCCGCGAGCTGAAGCGCCCCTACCCGCGCCGCCGGCCGGCGGCGTCTCTTCCCTAGGACTCTCCCCATGAAGTCTCACCTTCCCGCCCTGCGCCATGCCCTGGCCGTTGTCGCCGTTCTCGCGGCCGGCGCGGCCACGGCGCAGAACCTCGCCATCGTCAACGGCAAGCCCGTTCCCAAGGCGCGCGTGGACACGCTGATCCAGCAGGCCGAGAAGGCCGGCCAGGCGGTCTCGCCCGAGATGCAGCAGCAGGCGCGCGACCAGGTCGTGCTGCGCGAGATCTTCACGCAGGAGGCCGAGCGCCGCGGCCTGCAGACGAGCGCCGACTACCGCGGCCAGATGGAGCTGGCGCGCCAGAGCATCCTGATCCGCGGCCTGTTCGAGGACTTCCGCGCCAAGAACCCGATCACCGACGAGGCGGCCAAGGCCGAGTACGACAAGTTCAAGGCGCAGGCCGCGGGGACCGAATACCGCGCGCGCCACATCCTCGTCGAAAGCGAGGACGAGGCCAAGGCGCTGATCGCCCAGATCAAGGCCGGCGCCAGCTTCGAGGAACTCGCCAAGAAGGCATCGAAGGACCCGGGGTCCGGCGCCAACGGCGGCGACCTCGACTTCGCCAAGCCCGACGCCTACGTCAAGGAGTTCAGCGAGGCGATGACGCAGCTGAAGAAGGGCGAGATGACGCAGACGCCCGTGAAGTCGCAGTTCGGCTACCACATCATCCGCCTCGACGACACGCGCCAGGCCGAGTTCCCGGACTTCGAAGCCGTGAAGGCGCAGATCAAGCAGCGCCTGGAACAGGTCAAGCTGCAGGAGTTCCAGGAGAGCCTGCGCGCCAAGGCCAAGACGGACTACAAGTTCGCGCACTGAGTCCTGCACGCGCGGGCTCGCGCCCGAGGCCGCCCGCGCGACACGCATTCCAGGGAAGCCGCCGGTCCGACGACCGGCGGCTTCCGTCGTTTGCGGGGCCTGATCTGGCGGGCAAAGCCGCTTCATTTCGGGGCATCCCCTTGCCAAGGCCTGCCGAAGAATGCATCCAGGTGTCGACCCCTCGGTCGAACACATCGAAGCAGACGGGCTTGCCGCAAGGAGCACATCCATGCCCCAGACGATCAACACCAACCTGACGTCGCTGAACGCGCAGCGCAACCTGAACGCGTCGCAGCTCTCGCTGTCGACGGCGATGCAGCGCCTGTCCTCGGGCCTGCGCGTCAACAGCGCCAAGGACGACGCCGCGGGCCTGGCGATCGCCGAGCGCATGAACACGCAGGTGCGCGGCATGGCGGTGGCGATGCGCAATGCCAACGACGGCATCTCGATGTCGCAGGTGGCCGAAGGGGCGCTCTCCAAGGTCGGCGACGCGCTGCAGCGCATGCGCGAACTGTCGCTGCAGGCGCGCAACGCGACCAACAGCCAGAGCGACAAGGAATCGCTGCAGAAGGAATTCAAGCAGCTGCAGAGCGAAATCAACCGGGTGCTCAGCGGCACCAGCTTCAACAGCAAGCGCATCCTCGGAGCCGACGCCGCCACCTTCACCTTCCAGATCGGCGCCAACACCACGGAAGACGACGTGGTGCAGATCGGCTTCACGAATCTGGCCAGCAACGCCGACATCATGTCGATCACCGACACCATCGCGTCGATCGGCAGTGGCGTCGGCATCACGGCGATCGCCAGCGTGATCGCCAACATCGACGAAGCGATCAACCGCGTCAACGACACGCGCGCGATCTACGGCGCCACCCAGTCGCGCTTCGAGGCCATCATCTCCAACCTGCAGGTTGCGGTCGAAAACCAGACCGCCGCCCGAAGTCGCATCATGGACGCCGACTTCGCCGCGGAAACGGCCAATCTGTCACGGGCGCAGATCCTGCAGCAGGCCGGCAACGCGATGGTGGCTCAGGCCAACCAGTTGCCGCAGCAGGTGTTGCGATTGCTGGGCAGTTGAGCCTTCGCGCTGCGGCGGCTGCAGCGCCGCACCGAGCCGATCCCAAGTCACCGCCCTCAAGTTCACTCCGAATCGGCCGATAAGGCCTGCGAACGGGGTGTCCTCCGTGGCCGGACGCGGCCTCGGCACGCCCTGCCTCGATCACGGAGCAACTCATGGCGACCCTCTCTTCCGTCGGCATCGGCAGCGGACTCGACGCAAGTTCGATCATCAGCCAGCTCGTTGCGCTGGAGCGCCGCCCGATCGAGCAGTTGAAGACCGAGGCCGGCAAGATCGATGCGCGGCTGTCCTCGTTCGGGCGCATCCAGTCCTCGCTGGACGCGCTGCGCAGCGCCGCGCGAACGCTGGCCGACAGCAGCACCTGGCGCGCGGCGAGCACCACCACCTCCGACGCCGCCGCGGTCACCGTCAGCGCGGCGTCGGGCAGCACGCCGGGCAGCTACGCCGTCCAGGTGAGTGCGCTGGCGACCGCGCAGATGAACGCCTCACCCGCGGTGGCCGACGCCAGGACGCCGATCGGCGAGGGGACGCTGACGATCGAGGCGGGAAGTTGGGCCGACGATCTCTCCTCGTTCACCGCCAAGAGCGGGAGCTCGCCGATCTCGATCGCCATCGGACCGGGCGAAGACACGCTCGAGAAGATCCGCGACAAGATCAACAACACCGATGGGGTTCCGGTGCGGGCCTCGATCGTCAACGACGCCAGCGGCGCGCGCCTGGTGCTGCAGTCGCGCGAAAGCGGCGCGGCCAGCGGCTTTCGCGTCCAGGTCGCCGACACCGACGGCGACGACAGCGACGCCGGCGGCCTCTCGCGACTGGCCTACGACCCGCCCGGCGGCGCCGCCATCAACGCACGAACCCAGGCCGCACGCAACGCCAGCGCCACCATCAACGGCCTGGCGGTGGAGTCGGCGACCAACGTCTTCACCAACGTCATCGACGGCGTCTCGCTGACGCTGGCCAAGGTGACGACGGGTACCGTCGACATCACCGTGGCTCGCGACACCGCCTCGATGCGCAAGTCGATCGACGGCTTCGTCAGCGCCTACAACGACCTCGTCAAGCTCGTGCGCGACCAGACGAAGTACGACGCCACGAGCAAGAACGCCGGCACGCTGCAGGGCGACCGCACCGCCATCGGCCTGCTCTCGCAACTGCGCAGCAGCCTGGGCGAGAGTTCCAGCGCCAGCAGCGTCTTCAAGCGCCTCACCGACATCGGCCTGTCGATCCAGACTGACGGCACGCTGAAGGTCTCGAGCACCCAGCTCGACGCAGGCTTCACCAAGCTCGACGAGCTGCAGCGCTTCTTCGGCGGCGACGGCGAGGCTGCCGGCAGCAACGGCCTGGCCACGCGGCTGCGCAAGCTTGCCGACCAGATCCTCGGCGACACCGGATCGATGAACTCGCGCCAGCAGTCGCTGCGCGAGCTCAAGACGCAGAACGGCAAGCGGCAGGAGTCGCTGGAGGATCGGGTGGCGATGACCGAGAAGCGCCTGCGCGCCCAGTACCAGGCGCTGGACGCCTCGATGGCCAAGCTCAACAACCTCTCCAGCTACGTCTCGCAGCAGATCACGCGCTGGAACAAGACCTGAGCGTCGCTGCGTGCCGCGCGCGTGCCGCGCGTCGCGCGCCTGACCCTGCAAGGGGTGTCGTCGGCGATCGGCGGCACCCCTTTCCTGCTTCGGCGGCCGAACTGCGGGGTGAATGCCGCTCAGCACCGCCTCAAGTGCCCGCCGCGGCACGCCGATAAACCCAGCATCACCTTACCCAGCCCGAGAGCCACCATGTACAGCAGCGCCATGCCAAGCCCCTTCGGCCGCACCCAGGTTCCGCTGGCCTACCGCAAGATGGCGGCCGAGACGGCGATCGTCGACGCCAGCCCGCACCGCCTCGTGGCGATGCTCTTCGAGGGCTTTCTCGACGCCTTGGCCGAGACGCGCGGCGCCATGCGCCAGCGCGACATCGAGCGCAAGGGCCGCGCGCTCAACCGCGCCACGCGCATCGTCGAGGAGGGGCTGCGCGCAGGCCTCGATCTTCGCGTCGGCGGGCGCCTGGCCAGCGACCTCGACCGGCTCTACGGCTACATCGGCACGCGCCTCATGCAGGCCAACCTGCGCAACGACGAAGCCATCCTCGACGAATGCCAGCGCCTGGTGCAGCCGCTGCGCGAAGCCTGGGACGCCATCGCCCCGGCAACGCGCCAGCCCAACGCGTGATGCCCATGTCGGACAGACCCGCGCAGTACCCGGACGCCCGCAGCATGAACACCGAACTCCTCAGCTACTACGAAGCGATCGAGCAGGCCAGCTGCGACATGCTCACCGCCGCCAAGGCCGGCGACTGGGACGCGGTGGTCAAGCTCGAGGGCGCCTGCGTGCTGCTGATCAGCCAGCTCAAGCATGCCGCGCGGCAGCGACCGCTCGACCGGGAGTCGGCGCGCACCAAGGCGCGCATCATGCAGCGCATCCTCGTCAACGACGCCGAGATCCGCCACCTCGCCGAGCCCTGGCTGCAGGATCTCGACGAGATGATGGCCGGGCGGCGCAAGACCATCCACTGAAGCCGGCGCCGCGCGCTGCCCTGCGATGTTCGAGGACACCCGCCCCGCCGCGCTGGACGACGCCTCGCGCCCGGACTGGGCGCCCTTTCGCGTCGAGCACGCCCGCGAGATCGCCACGCTGCTGGGCGCACTGCGCGATGCCGGCACGCCGATGGTGCTCAGCGCACCCGGCGGCAGCACCGTCGTCTGCACGCTGTGGTCGATCGACAGCGCGCAGCAGCGCATCAACTTCACCGCCGAGCCGGCCGACCCCTCGCTGCAGGCGCTGGTCGACGCCGACGAGGCGCAGGCCGTGGGCTACCTGGACCTGGTCAAGCTGCAGTTCGATCTCGGCGACCTGCTGCTCGTGCGCGGGCCGCAGCACTGCGCGCTGCAGGCCCAGTGGCCGCGGCAGCTCTACCGCTTCCAGCGCCGCAGCGCCTACCGCGTGCGCACGCTGGAGCGCCACGCGCCGACGGCGCGCCTGCGCCATCCGGCGATGCCCGAGATGCAGCTGGCGCTGCGCGTGATCGACGTGAGCGTGGGCGGCTGCGCGCTGCTGCTGCCCGAGGACGTTCCGCCGCTGCAGCCCGGCACGACCGTGCACGACGTGCAGGTGGCGCTGGACGCGCTCACGCGCTTCACCGCGCGCGTGCAGATCCAGCACGCCAGCGCGCTGCAGGGCAACGCGCGCCAGCGCCTGGGCTGCCGCTGGAGCGATCTGCCGCCGCCGGCCCGGCAGGCGCTGCAGCGCTACGTCGACCAGACGCAGAAGCACCGGCGCCGGCTCTCGCTGGACTGACGAGGCATGCCGTGGCCCTGCCTGCGCCAAGCCGTGGACTGACGCTGGTCGAGACCTGCATCGTCCTCGCCGTCGCCGCCATCCTCGCCGCCGTGGCCTGGCCCTCGCAGCGCGCCCAGCTCGAGCGCGCGCGCCGCATGGACGGGACGCTTGCGCTGACGCGGCTGCAGATCGCGCAGGAACAGTACCGCATGCGCCACGGCCGCTACGGCGCCGACCTGGCCGCGCTTGGCCCCACGCGCAGCGCCGAGGGCCATTACCTGCTGGCGGTGGCCGGCGCCGGCATCGACACCGTCACCCTGGTGGCCCGCGTGCGCCCGGACGGCCCGCAGCGCGGCGACGCCGACTGCCCCGAGCTGACGCTGCGCCTCGACCAGGGCCTCGCCGACGCCGGGCCGAGCGCCCGCTGCTGGGGACGCTGATGAGGTCGCCGTTGCCGCCGATAGCGCCGATAGCGCCGATGCACGGCGACGCGCGCCCCGCCGCCCTGCGGCCGGCACGCGGGCTGACGCTGATCGAGCTGATGATCGCGCTGGCCATCTGCGCGGTGCTGATGTCGCTGGCCGTGCCCTCCTTCGGCCAGTACCTGCAGCGCCAGCGCCTGAAGGCCGCCGTGCAGGGGCTCGAACTCGACCTGCGCGAGGCGCGCTTCGAGGCCGCGCGCCGCGGCAGCGCGCTCTACGTGAGCTTTCGCGAGGGGCCGGACTGGTGCTACACGCTCAGCACCCGCGCCGACTGCGACTGCCGCGTGCAACAGGCCTGCCGCCTCAAGGCCACCGGCAGCGCGGGCCTGCGCGGCGTGCACCTGCTGGCCGCCCGCGCGGTGCGCTTCGACCCGACCACCGGCCAGGCCGACGCCCCGGGCATGACCGCGCTGTGGGCAAGCCGCGGCGACGAACGGGTGCAGGTCAGCGTCGGCGCGCTCGGCCGTCCCAGCGCATGCACGCTGCAGGGCACGCTGCCGCCGCTGCCGGCGTGCTGAAGCGCACGTCGGTCCTCGCGTCGGCCGCGCTCACACCTGCATGTTCATGACTTCGGTATAGGCCGAGACCAGGCGGTTGCGCACCTGGATCGCGGCCTGGAAGCCGATCTGGCTGCGCTGCATCGCGATCATCGTCTGCTCGAGGCTCACGGTCGGGTTGTCGAGCGCGAACTCGCGCTGCAGTCGCTGCGACTCCTGCTGCGCGTGGCTCACCTCCTGCAGCGCCTGCGCCATCGCGCCGCGAAAGCCGCCGGAGGCCGGACCCTCGACCTCGCCCGCGGCGCGCGCGCGCTCGAGCAGCGGGGTGCCGTCCGGGCGCAGTCCGGCTCGCGCCACCGCCTGGTTGAAGTCGAAGGGTTTGAGCTCGAGTTTCATCGCCGGTTCTCGATGAGCGCACTGTAGGGCGCAGCGCCGCGGCAGGCGGCGCGAACAGGGCGCGCTTTGCCGGCCTTCTCCTCCCAACGCAGGCCGATGCCGGCCGGAACAATGCGCTCCAGCCCTCGCCGCCCACCGACCTGCCCGATCTCGCTGCCCGATCACCCGCCTGACGCTCCCGCACCCGACATGGTCACCGCCGTCGTTCCCGTCTCCGACAACGCCCTGGCTGCCGCCGACGCCGATCGCCTGGGCGCGCGCCTGGCCGCGATGCCCACGCGCACCCTCGTGCTCGGCGCGCTCGGCGTCGTGCTGCTGGTGGCCCTGCTGGTGGGCATGGCGATGTCGCTGGGCAAGGCCGAGTACCGGCTGCTCTTCTCCAACCTCGGCGAGAAGGACGGCGCCGCGGTGATCGCCAAGCTCGACCAGATGGGCGTGGAGTACCGCTTCGCCGACGGCGGCGGCAGCATCCTGGTGCCCGCGGCGCGCGTCTACGAGCTGCGCATGAAGCTCAGCGCGGCCGGCGTCAACAAGGGTTCGAGCTCGGGCTACGAACTGCTGGACGGCGCGAGCAGCTTCGGCCAGAGCGACGGCCAGCAGCGCGTGCAGCTCAAGCGCGCGCTCGAAGGCGAGCTCACGCGCACGATCCAAAGCCTGGCCAGCGTGCAGGCGGCGCGGGTGATGCTCTCGATCCCGCAGCAGAACGGCTTCTTCCGCGAGCAGCAGAAGCCCACCGCCTCGGTCACCGTGCAACTGCACCCCGGCCACACGCTGGAGCGCGAGCAGATCGCAGGCATCGTGCACCTGGTGGCCTCCAGCGTGCCGGAGCTGCAGACCAAGGCGGTCAGCATCCTCGACGGCAACGGCGCGCTGCTGTGGCCACAGGACGATCGCGACGGCAACGCCGGCTTCGACGGCGCCCAGCTGCGCTACCTGCGCGAGGTCGAGAACGGCTACCTCAAGCGCGTGATGGAGCTGCTGGAGCCGGTGGTCGGGCGCGAGAACCTGCGCGCCACCGTCACCGCCGAGGTCGACTTCACGCAGCAGGAATCGACCGCCGAGGAGTTCAAGCCCAACCAGGGCGAGGCGCCGGCTGCCGTGCGGGCGCTGCGCACCGAGGAGTCGACGCAGGCCGATCCGGCGCGGCCCAGCGGCGTTCCCGGTGCGGCGAGCAACCAGCCGCCGGTGCCGGCCACCGCGCCGATGAGCGGCGCCTCCGCGCCGCTGCAGGGTGCGCAGGCAGGTGCTGCCGCCGGCAACGCGCGCCGCGAAGCCGAGACCAGCTACGCCGTCGACAAGACCGTGCGCGTGACGCGCAACGCCAGCGGCACCGTGCGCCGGCTGCACGCGGCCGTCGTCGTCAACCACCGCAGCGGCAGCGACAGCAAGGGCAAGCCCACCAGCACCCCGCTGTCGGATGAGGAGATGCAGAAGCTCACCGCGCTGGTGCAGCAGGGCATCGGCTTCAACCAGGAGCGCGGCGACTCGGTGCGCGTGGTCAACGCGCCCTTCCGCGTCGAGGTCGCGCCGCCGGCCGAGGCCCAGCCCTTCTACCTGCAGCCCTGGCTGCACGACCTGCTGCGCGCGAGCATGGCGCCCGCGGCGCTGGCCGTGGTGGCGCTGGTGGTCGTGTTCGCGCTGGTTCGTCCGGCGCTGAAGGCCGCCACCGCGCGGCCCGAGCCGGCGCTGGGCACGCAGCTCGACGCCGTCATCGCCGACGACGAGAAGCTGCTCCCCCCGGCGGACGAGCAGGGGCCGCTGGCGCTCGAGAGCAAGGTCGGCGGCAAGCTGCAGAACGCCAGGGTACTGGCGCGCGAGAACCCGGCCGTGGTCGCCAACGTCGTGCGCAGCTGGGTCAGCGGCGACGACGCGGTCTGAAGGACACAGCCGATGCCCAGCTCCCTGGATGACAAGGGCGTCGAGGACGCCGCGATCCTGCTGATGTCGCTCGGCGAGGAGGAGGCCGCGGGCGTCTTCAAGCTGCTCGCGCCCAAGGAGGTGCAGCGCCTGGGCGAGACGATCGCGCGGCTGAAGACGGTCCCGCGCGACCGCGTCGAGACGGTGATCGACCGCTTCGACACCGCCGCCCAGATGGACAGCATGCTCGTCACCGACACCGACGAATACGTCAAGGCGGTGCTGCGCAAGGCCCTCGGCGAGGACAAGGCCAACCTGCTGATCGACCGCATCCTGCAAGGCAGCGACACCACCGGCATCGAGAGCCTGAAGTGGATGGACCCGCAGTCGGTGGCCGAGCTGCTGCGCAACGAGCACCCGCAGATCGTCGCGGCGATCCTCGTGCACCTGGACCCCGACCAGGCCGCGGCCACGCTCAAGGCCTTCACCGAGCGCCACCGCAACGAGGTGATCGTGCGCATCGCCACGCTGGACGGCATCCAGCCCAGCGCGCTGAAGGACCTCAACGAGGTCATGAGCAAGGTGCTGGCCGGCGGCGAGCGCATGAGGAAGAGCAACCTCGGCGGCGTGAAGACCGCCGCCGACATCCTGAACATGATGGGCAGTGCCGCGGAGACGGCGGTGCTGGACTACGTGCGCGAGGCCGACGGCGAGCTGGCGCAGAAGATCATGGACAACATGTTCACCTTCGACGACCTGGAGAAGATCGACGACCGCGGCTTCCAGACCATCCTGAAGGAAGTGCAGAGCGACCAGCTCATCATCGCGCTCAAGGGCGCCTCGCCCGAGATCCGCGAGAAGGTCTTCACCAACATGTCCTCGCGCGCGGCGGAGTCGCTGCGCGAGGACCTGGAGTCGCGCGGCCCGGTGCGCCTGAGCGAGGTCGAGGCCGAGCAGAAGGAAATCCTGAAGATCGTCCGCCGCCTGGTGGACGAGGGCCAGATCGTGCTGGCCGGCGGCGGAGACGAGCAGCTTGTCTAGCGACCTGTCGCGGCGCGCCCGCCTCAACGTGCCCTCGCCCAACCCCGAGCGCTCGAGCTACGCGCGCTTCATCCCGCGCGAGGAGCTGGGCGACTTCGCGAGCTGGACGCCGGGCAGCTTCGGCCAGCGTCCGGCAGCCGCCAGGCCCGCGCCGTCCCAGGCGCCGACCCCGGCCAAGGCCGCCGAGCCGAGCACCGAGCAGTGGCAGGCCGCGGTCGACGCCGCGCGCCAGCAGGGCTACGAGGACGGCTACCGCGAGGGCATCGCCGCCCTCGAGGCGTTCAAGAAGACGCACGAGAAGCAGGTCAACGCAAGGCTTGCGCAGTTCCTGCAGGCGCTGGATGCCGAGTACGACGGCCTGCACGAGCAGCTCGCCGCCTCGGTCAGCCGCGTTGCGCTGGGCCTCGCGCGCCAGGTCGTGCGCAGCGAGCTGCAGATCGATCCGCGCCACGTCGTGCACGTCGCCGCCGAGGCGGTGGACGCCCTGGTGCAGTCGGCGCGCCACGTCAGCGTGCACGTTCATCCGCAGGACCTGCCGTTCGTGGCCGAAGGCGCGCAGGAGGCGCTGCAGGCGCGCGGCGCCCGGCTGCAGCCCGACCCCGACGTCGCGCGCGGCGGTTGCCGCGTGCACTCCGACGCCGGCAGCATCGACGCCGACATCGCCACGCGCTGGGCGCAGGCCGCGCAGGCCCTGGGCAGCGAGCTCGGCTGGGGCGAGGAAGGCGTATGAGCGCGCCGGGCCGCTCCCAAGCGCTCATCCCGCAGCGCGCAGCGCAAAGGGCAGCCCAGTGAACGGCAGCGCGCGCACGGACATCCCCGTGCCCGCCGGCGGCGCCCGGCGCGAGCACTGGATGCGCTTTCTCGCCGAGCTCGAGGAGCACGCCCAGCTCGCGCAGCCGCTGCCGGGCGTCGGCGCGCTCAGCCGCGTCACCGGCCTCGTGCTGGAAGCGCGCGGCGTGCGCGTGCCGGTGGGCTCGGTCTGCGAGGTACAGAGCCCGGGCCAGCCGCCGGTGGCCGCCGAGGTGGTCGGCTTCGACGGCGACCGCGCCTTCCTGATGCCGACCGCCGACGTCCACGGCCTCGCCAGCGGCGCCCGCGTGCGCCCGCGCGCCGCCCCGCAGCCGGCGCCGCGCTTCGGCCTCGAGAGCCACCCCTGGCGCCGCAGCGAAGACCGCGGCCTGCACTTGCCGATGGGCGAGGGGCTGCTCGGGCGCGTCGTCGACAGCCACGGGCAGCCGCTGGACCGGCAGGGCCCGATCGCCGACGTCCACGACGAGCCGATGCAGCGCCGCCCGATCAACGCGATGGACCGCGACCCGGTGCGCGAGCCGCTGGACACCGGCGTGCGCGCGATCAACACCATGCTCACCGTCGGCCGCGGCCAGCGCATCGGTCTCTTCGCCGGCACCGGCGTCGGCAAGTCGGTGCTGCTCGGGATGATGGCGCGCTACACCGCGGCCGACGTCATCGTCGTCGGCCTGATCGGCGAGCGCGGCCGCGAGGTCAAGGAATTCATCGAGGACATCCTCGGCGACGAGGGGCGTGCGCGCAGCGTCGTCGTCGCAGCACCCGCCGACGCGCCGCCGCTCGTGCGCATGCAGGGCGCGGGCTACGCCACGGCGATCGCCGAGCACTTCCGCGACAAGGGCCTGCACGTGCTGCTGCTGATGGACAGCCTGACGCGCTACGCGATGGCGCAGCGCGAGATCGCGCTGGCCATCGGCGAACCCCCGGCGACCAAGGGCTACCCGCCGAGCTGCTTCGCGCGGCTGCCGCAGCTCGTCGAGCGCAGCGGCAACGGCCTGCACGGCGTCGGCTCGATCACCGCCTTCTACACCGTGCTCTCCGAAGGCGACGACCAGCAGGACCCGATCGCCGATGCCGCGCGCGGCATTCTCGACGGCCACATCGTGCTCTCGCGCGAGCTGGCCGAGGCCGGCCACTTCCCGGCCATCGACATCGAACGCTCGATCTCGCGGGTGATGACCTCCGTCACCTCGCGCGAGCACCAGGCCGGCGCGCGCCGGCTGCGCCAGCTGCTGTCGCGCTACAACAAGGCGCGCGACCTGATCCAGCTCGGCGCCTACGCGCCCGGGCACGACAGCGAACTCGACCTTGCGGTCAGGCTGCATCCGCAGGTGCTGGCGCTGCTGCAGCAGGACATGCACAGCGCCGCCGAGCTCGACGCCTGCCAGCAGCAGCTGGCGCGCCTGCTCGCGCAGGCGCAGGGCTGACCCTGCTGCCGCGCGATCGACGCCCACCCCTGACAAAGCCCACCCCGGAGCCCGCCCTTGAACCCCCACGCCCCGCTGGACGCCCTGAAGCTGCTGCAGGAACGCGCAAGCCAGGAGCGCGACCGCGCCGCCGGCGAGCTGCGTCGCAGCGAGGACCTGCTGCAGCGCACCCGCCTGCTGGCCGAGCAGCTCGGCAGCTACCGCGTCGAGTACACGCAGCGCTGGTCGACGCAGTTCGGCCGCGGTGGCGCCATCGAGATCGTGCACTGCTACCAGTCCTTCATGCAGCGGCTGGACGAAGCCGTGGTGCAGCAGCAGCAGCAGACCGAGGCGGCGGAGCAAGGCGTCGTCGCGGCGCGGCAGAAGCTGCTGCAGGCCGAGCTGCGCGCCGCCTCGGTCGGCAAGCTGATCGAGCGCCGCGAAGCCGAGCACAAGCGCAGCCTGCACCGGCGCGAGCAGCGCCAGAACGACGAGATCGCCCAGCAGCTCGCCCGGCGCCGCGCCGCGATGTCGTCCTGAACCTTCGAGAGACCGCCCGATGACCGCCGCCGCCCTGCCCCCCGTCCTGTCCAGCGCCCTGCCCGGCGCGATGTCCAGCGCACCGTCCGGTGCGTCGTCCGCAACGGGCCCCTCGGCGGCCGGCGCCAATGCCGGTTCCAGCGCAAGCAAGGAACCCGGCGCCTTCGCGCGCGAGCTGAGCTCGGCGCGCAAGGACGCCAAAGCCGACCGCAGCGAACCGCGGCCCGCCGACCGCTCGCCTGAGGCGCCGAAGACCGGGCGTAAAGAGTCCCCGGATAGCCGGCCGCGTTCGCAGGCGTCCGGCAAACCCCAGGACCCGCAGGACGCCCGCGACAGCACCGACCCCACGCAGCGCGCCCTGCGCCGCTGGCTTGCCGCGGCCCAGGGAAGCGCGACCGATGCGACCGATGCGACCGACGGGCCGCCCGACACCGATTCCCTGACCGGCGCAGCGCCGGACGCAGCGCGTCCGCAGGACGGCGCGGACGCCGGCACGGCGGAAGACGCGACCGCGCTTGCTGCAGCACTTCAGTCGCCGCCTCGATCGGGCGTGCACGGGGGCAAGGATCCCTCCGACTCCGAGGATCTGGCCGAAACCGAGGGCCTCCTCGCCGCGCAGGGGGCCGCCGCCCCGAACGCTCGGCCGCCCGGCGGTTCGGCCGCCAACACGCGGCCGATCGCCGATGCGGGCGCGGGCGCAGGCGAGCTGGGAACGGCCTCGCGCAACGGCGTGGCCAGCGGCCTCGAACTGCGGGCGGTCGATGCCGCACCCAGCGAGGCTCGCAGCGATTCCAACCCCATCGCCGCGCCGTCGCCTCGCGCGCCACGATCGGATTTCGCGGGCGAGCTCGCATCCAAGGGTCGACCTCGAGCAGATCCGACCG
>CAUJJO010000165.1 GCA_963205125.1 Pseudomonadota bacterium
CGGTGGCCGAGCTCGCGCACGCGGTGTCGGTACAGGAGGCCGGGCGGCTGGTGAAGGTGCCGGGCATCGGCAAGAAGACGGCCGAGCGCCTGCTGCTCGAACTCAAGGGCAAGCTGGGCGCCGAGCTGGCGCTGCCAAGCGCCGGCAGCGCGGGCAGCGAGGCCGGCAGCGACATCGTGCAGGCCCTGCTTGCACTGGGCTACAACGACAAGGAGGCGGCCAGCGCCATGAAGGCGCTGCCGGCGGACGTGGGCGTGGCCGAAGGCATCCGGCTCGCGCTGAAGGCGCTCACGCGCTGAAGGAGCCGCGGCGGCGCGGCGCGCGCAGCCGGAGCGCAAGCGCAAGCGCCGGCGCCATCACGCCTTGCCGCGCGGCGGCTGTGGCCAGCGAAAGGCCGCCGGCTGCTTGGCCAGGAAGCGGCGCACCGCCTCGCGGTGCGGCTCGGTCTCGAAGCACAGTGCCTGGTGGTCGGCCTCGTCGGCCAGCGCCCGCTCCAGGTCGCTGGCCAGGCTCATGGCCAGGCCCGCCTTGATGTGCGAGACCGCCATCGCCGAGGCGCCGCCGAAGCTGGCGGCAATAACCTGCGCACGCGGCAGCAGCCGGGGCGCGGCAACCACCTCCATCACGAGGCCGAGCTGGCGCGCCTCCTCGGCGTCGAGCTCGCGCGCCGAGAGCATCAGTTCCTTGGCGCGCTGCACGCCGACGGCGCGCGGCAGTGTGTACATCGCCGCGAAGTCCGGCACCAGGCCCACGCGCAGAAAGCTCATGCAGAAGCGCGCCGCGGGGCTGGCGAGCACGAAGTCCGCGGTGAGCGCGAGGCTGAAGCCGGCGCCGAAGGCCGCGCCGTCGACGGCGGCGACGAGCGGCTTGTCCAGCCGCACCAGCGTGCGGATGAGCGGATGCAGCGCGCGCATGCGCTCGCGCCAGCTCTGCACCGTGGCCAGCGGGCGGTGTTCCTCCATGCCGCGCAGGTCGCCGCCCGCGCAGAAGGCGCCGCCCGCGCCGGTGAGGACGACCGCGCGCACCGCGGCATCGCCAGCCAGTTGCGCCACGGCGTCCGACAGTGCCTCCTTCATCGCCTGCGAGAGCGCGTTGCGCGAGGCCGGATGGTTCAGTGTCAGGGTGGCGACGCCGTCGTGCAGCTGGAGATCGAGTTCGGACATGGCAGGCCTTTGCCCGCGACCGGTGCAGGCGCAACGAGTGTGGCATAGCATGCGCCGCGGTCCCATTCCTGCCGCGCCGCGGAGACCTCGTCATGCGCATCCCCCCTCTGCGTTCCCTCGCCGCTGCCGCCTTCCTCCTGCTTGCCGCCACGCTGGCGCAGGCGCTCACCCTCGCGCCCTACAGCGCGCAGGCGCTGGCCGCCGCGCAGCAGGCCGGGCAGCCGGTGGCGGTGCACTTCCATGCCGACTGGTGCCCGACCTGCAAGCTGCAGGAAAAGGCCTTCGCCCAGCTGCAGGCGCAGCCGGACCTGCCGATCACCGTGCTGGTGGCCGACTACGACAAGGAGAAGGACTTGCGCCGAGCGATGAAGGTGCGCATGCAGTCGACACTGGTCGTCTTCAAGGGCGAGCAGGAGAAGGCGCGCCTGGCCGGCGACACCGCGCCCGACAAGATCCGGGCGGCGCTCGCGGCCGCGCTTTGAGGGTGCGCTGAAGACAGCCCGGTCCCGCGCCTGAAGCCGCCATGGCGCTTGCGCAACCGCTGCTGGCGCTGGCCGCGGGCAGTCTGACGACGCTCAGCCCCTGCGTCTTCCCGCTGCTGCCGTTGGTGCTGGGCGGCGCGCTGCAGGCCAACCGCTTCGCGCCGCTGGCGCTGGGTGCGGGAATGGCCAGCTCGTTCGCGCTGATCGGCATGGCGCTCGGTGCGCTCGGGCCGGTGCTGGACCTTGACACCGACGCGGTGCGGAACTTCGGCGCGCTGCTGCTGATCGCGCTGGCGCTCGTCATGCTCGTGCCGCGCTGGAACGAGCGCTTCACGCTGTGGATGGCGCCGCTGGCCAGCGGCGCGGGCAAGGCGTCGTCGCGTCTGTCGGGGCGATCGCTTGGCAGCGCGTTCGCGCTCGGCGCCGTGCTGGGGCTGGTGTGGAGCCCCTGCTCGGGGCCGCTGCTGGCCGCGGCGGTGACGCTGGTGGCCAGCGAAGGGGGCGTCGCGCGCGGCGGCCTCATCCTCGGCCTCTTCGGCGTCGGCGCGGCCACGCCGCTCGTCGTCTTCGCCTACGCCTCGCGCGCGGGTTTCGCGCGGGCGCGCGGCTGGGTGCTCGCGCACGCCGCAGGCCTGCGCAAGGCCTTCGCGCTGCTGCTGCTGGCGCTCGGGCTGGCCATCCTCACGGGCCTCGACAAGCGGCTCGAGGCCGTGCTGACGGCGCTGCTGCCCGAGGCCTGGCAGCGCCTGACGGTGCTCTACTGAACTGAACCGAACGGCGCCTGGCGCAAGCGCGGCGCCGTCCCGGCCTGGGTTCCCGGCCTCAGTGCTTGTGCCCGCCGCCGGGTGCGGCGGCATTCAGCGCACGCACGGGGACCTGGAGCTCGAGCGTCTCCCGGCGGCCGTCCTTGCCCTCGACGACGAGCGTCACCGGCACGCTGGCGCCTTCCTTCACCTGCTGCTTCAGCTCCATCAACATCACG
>CAUJJO010000166.1 GCA_963205125.1 Pseudomonadota bacterium
GACGTGGCGATCTCCGACTGCCGCGGCCGCGCGCTCTGGTCGGGCCGCAGCGATGCGCAGGGCCTCGCCCGGGTCGCCACGCGGCTGCAGTCGCCCGCGGGCTGCGAAGGCAGCGACGGCCTCTTCGTGAGCGCGCGCAAGACGGCGGCGGATGGCACGACCGACATGGCCTTCGTCTTCGACGGCTGGGACAAGGGCATCGAGAGCTGGCGCTTTGCCGTGCCGGTCAACGGCGATCCGGCGCCCGAGCAGGTGGCGCACACGGTGTTCGACCGCACGCTGCTGCGCGCCGGGCAGACGGTGTCGATGAAGCACTTCCTGCGCCGCGAGAGTCTGCAGGGCCTGGCGCTTCCCGCAGCAGGCGATCTGCCCACGCAGGCCCGCCTCGTGCACGTCGGCAGCGGGCGCGAGCAGCGGGTGGCGCTCAGCTGGAGCGGCGTGCGCAGCGCCACCTCGCAGTGGGCGATTCCACCCACCGCCGCACTCGGGCTCTACCGGGTCGAACTCGTCAAGCCGGCGCAGGCGGCGCAAGCCACGCAGTCGGCGCGGGCCGCGCAGGCACCGACGACCTGGAGCGCGGGCGAGTTCCGCGTCGAGGCCTTTCGCGTGCCGCTGCTCGACGCCCGGCTTGCACCGCCCAAGGCGCTGGCCGCGGGTGCGGTGGCTCCCACCGAGCTGCCGCTCGAGCTGCAGCTGCAGTACCAGAACGGCGGCGCGCTGGCCGCGGCAGCGGCGCAAGGCCAGGCCTGGCTGCGCCCGCGCACGCCGGGCTTTGCGGGCTACGAAGGCTTCGTCTTCGACCCGCCGCGACGCCTGCGCCCGGACGGCGAGCTCGACGCGGCGGCGCCGGGCGAAGGCGGGGGCGGGAGCGGGGATGAGGACGCAGGCGGCGACGGTGGCCGCCTGGTCGCCGATCGCGTTGCGCTGCGCACCGACGGGCAGGGTGCCGCGCGCTTCGACGTGAAGGCGCTGCCGGCGATCGAGCAGCCCAGCGAGCTGCTGGCCGAGGTCGAGTTCCACGATCCGGTCGGCGAGGTGCAGACGGTCAGCGCCCGCGTGCCGCTGTGGCCGGCGGCGGTGGTGCCGGGGATTCGCACCGGCGGCTTCGCGGCGGTGAAGGGGCGCGCGCGCTTCACGGCGCTTGCGCTCGACACCGCGGGCCGGCCGGTCGCCGGGCAGGCGCTTTCGGTGCGCGGCCGCGTCGTGCACCGCTTCAGCACGCGCAGGCGCCTAGTCGGCGGCTTCTACGCCTTCGAGCACCGCAGCGAGCTGCAGGAGCTGGGCGAGCTCTGCAGCGGGCGCAGCGACGCCGCCGGGCGGCTGGCCTGCGACGTCCAGCTGAAGAATGCCGGCGAGGTCGAGCTCATCGTGCAGGCGCAGGACGCGGCCGGGCGCAGCGCGCAGGCCGCCGCCACGCTGTGGGTGACGCGCGAGGGCGAGCTCTGGTTCGACGCCGAGGCCGACGACCGCATCGAGATCGTCCCCGACAAGCGCCGCTACGAAGCCGGCGAGCTCGCCACGCTGCAGGTGCGCATGCCGTTTCGCGAGGCGACCGCGCTCGTCAGCGTCGAGCGCGAGGGCGTCATCGACGCCTGGGTGCAGACGCTGCGCGGCGACGACCCGCAGGTACAGGTGAAGATCGCGCCGGGCCACGCGCCCAACGTCTATGTCGGCGTGCTCGTGCTGCGCGGGCGGCTGCGCGACGTGCCGTGGTACTCCTTCTTCCGCTGGGGCTGGCGCTCGCCGCTGGAATGGGCGCGCGCCTACTGGTACGAAGGGCGCGAATACCAGCCGCCGGGCGCGATGGTCGACCTCGCGCGGCCGAGCTTTCGCCTGGGCGTGGCGGCGCTGCAGGTGGGGCTCGCCGCGCACGAACTGCAGGTCGACGTGACGCCGCAGAAGCCGCAGTACGGCGTGCGCCAGACGGCGCGCGTGCGCGTGCAGGTGCAGCAGGGCGGCAAGCCGGTGCCCGGCGCGGAGCTCGCCTTTGGCGCCGTCGACGAGGGCCTGCTCGCGCTGCAGGACAACGCGAGCTGGGATCTGCTGCACGGCCTGCTGCGCGAGCGCGCCTGGGGCGTGCGCACGGCGACCGCGCAGAGCGAGGTGATCGGGCGCCGCCACTTCGGGCGCAAGGCGGTGGCGGCCGGCGGCGGCGGCGGGCGCGCGCCCACGCGCGAGCTCTTCGACACGCTGCTGCTGTGGCAGCCGCGCGTGGCGCTGGATGCGCGCGGCGAGGCGACGATCGAGGTGCCGATCAAGGACTCGCTCACCCGCTTCCGGCTGGTGGCGATCGCCGACGATGGCGGGCAGCGCTTTGGCACCGGCAGCGCGAGCATCGTCGTCACGCAGGACCTGCAGCTGCTGCCCGGCCTGCCGCCGCGGGTGCGCGAGGGCGACCGCTTCGACGCCGTGCTGACGCTGCGCAACACGACCGCGCGTGCGATGACGCTGCGCGCCACGCTGCAAGGCGAGGTCGACGCCGTGGCCGGGGCAGTCGCCACAGCCACCGCCACCGCCGATGCCGCCGCCGCAGGCGCGGCATCGGCTGCGCCGCCGCGGCTCGAGCGCCTGCAGGCGCAGGAGCTCAGCCTGCCGCCGGGCAGCGCGCGCGAGCTGGTGTGGCCGGTGCAGGTGCCCGCCGGGGTACGGGCGATCCGCTGGGACGCCCAGGTGCAGGAGCAAGGCGGCGCTGCGCATGACAGCCTGCGCATCGTTCAGCCTGTCGACGCCGCGGTGCCGCGGCGCGTGCTGCAGGCCAGCCTGCGCGCCGTCGACGGCCCGATCAGCCTGCCGCTGCAGCAGCCCGCCGACGCCCTGCCGGGTGCCGCGCTCGAGCTGGCGTGGCTGCCGCGGCTGGCCGGCGACCTGCCCGGCCTGCGCCGCTTCTTCGAGCGCTACCCCTACAGCTGCCTCGAGCAGCAGGCGGCCAAGGCGGTCGGCCTGGGCGACGAAGCGGCCTGGGCGCGCCTCGTGCAGGCGCTGCCGGGCTACCTCGACGACGACGGCCTGGCCGCCTATTTCCCGCCGCCTGGCGGTGAGGCCGCGCGCGGTAGCGACCGCCTCACCGCGCACCTGCTGGCGCTTGCGCACGAGGCCGCCTTGCCCTTGCCCCCGGCACTCGCGCAACAGATGCAGGACGGCCTGCTCGCCTTCGTCGAAGGGCGCATCGAGCGGCGCTTCTGGGCGCCGCGCGCCGACCTCGAGGTGCGCAAGCTCGCCGCGATCGGTGCGCTCGCCCGCTACGGCCGCGCCAGCCCGCGGCTGCTCGGCTCGATCACGCTGCGCCCGGCGCAGTGGCCGACCGCGGCGCTGCTCGACTGGCTCGGCATCCTGCAGCGCGTGCCCGGCATCGCCGAGCGCGAGCGCCGACTGGCCGAGGCGCAGCAGTTGCTGCGCTCGCGCCTGGCCTTTGCTGGCACCACGCTCGGCTTCGCCGACGAGGCGGGCGACGACTGGTGGTGGCTGATGGACGGCGCCGACGCCAACGCGCTGCGCCTCATCCTCGCCGTGCTCGACGACCCGTCCTGGCAGGACGAGCTGCCGCGCATGGTCACGGGCGCGCTCGCGCGCCAGCGCGGCGGCGCCTGGGCGACGACGACGGCCAACGTCTGGGGCGTGCTCGCCTTGCGTGGCTTCGGCCGGCGCTTCGAGACGGTGCCGCCCGGCGGACGCAGCACCGCGCGCCTGGGCGGCAGCGTGCAGGCGCTGGACTGGAGCCGCAGCCCGCAGGGCGCGACGCTGCCGCTGCCCTGGCCGCCGGGCGCGTCGACGCTCCTGCTCGCGCACGAGGGCACGGGCCGGCCCTGGGCCAGCCTGCAGGCGCTGGCGGCGGTGCCGCTCACGCAGCCGCTGTCCGCAGGCTTCGCCCTCACGCGCAGCGTCAGCGCGGTGCAGCAGCGCCAGGCCGGACAGTGGTCGCGCGGCGACGTCGTGCGCGTGCGGCTGCAGATCGACGCCAGCGCCGACCGCAGCTGGGTCGTGCTCAGCGATCCGCTGCCGGCCGGCGCGACGGTGCTGGGCAGCGGGCTTGCGCGCGATTCGGCGCTTGCCACGCGAGCCGAGCGCAGCGAGGGCAGCGCGTGGGTGGCCTACGACGAGCGCGCCGCCGAGGCCTTTCGCCGCTACTACGAGTTCATGCCGCGCGGGCGCCACGTCGTCGAGTACACGATGCGGCTCAACGGCGCCGGACGCTTCGGCCTGCCGCCGACGCGCGTCGAGGTCGTCTACGCGCCGGAGAGCTTCGGCGAGGCACCCAACGCCGCACTCGAGGTGGCGCGCTGAGACCCGGTGGCGCGCAACGGCGAATCGGCATGAAAGGCCTGCTTCCCGCCCTCGCGCTCGCCGCCGTGCTGTCGCTCCCGATCCCGGCGGCGCGCGCCGCACTGCCGAGCTTCGAGGCGGTGAAGGCCGCGCATCGCGTCTCCGACCTCACGCTGCTCGACCGCCACGGCACGCCGCTGCAGACGCTGCGCCTGGACGACGGCGTGCGCCGGCTGCGCTGGGTGCCGCTGCACGAACTCTCGCCGGCGCTGCTGCAGGCCGTGGTGATGAGCGAGGACCGCAGCTTCTGGTCGCATGGCGGCGTCGACTGGGCGGCCGCCGCGCGCAGCGCCTGGGGGCGTCTCCTCAACGAGCGCACCCGCGGCGCCTCGACCCTGACGATGCAGCTCGCCGGCCTGCTCGACGAAGGCCTGGCGCGGCCCGCGGGCGGGCGCAGCGCATGGCAGAAGCTTGGCCAGGTGGCGGCGGCGCAGCAGCTCGAGGCGCGCTGGAGCAAGGCGCAGATCATCGAGGCCTACCTCAACTCGGTGCCCTGGCGCGGTGAGCTGGTCGGCATCGAGGCGCTGGCGCAGATGCTCTTTGCCAAGCACGCCAGCGGCCTGGACGCGCAGGAAGCGGCGATCGCCGCGGCGCTGCTGCGTGCGCCCAACGCCGACGCCGGGCGCGTGGCCCGCCGCGCCTGCGCCATCCTGCAGACCCTGCAGCAGCGCTGCGAAGGCGTGCAGGCGCTGGCGCTGCAGGCCTTGGCGCGCCGGCCCGGCATGCCGCTGGGCGAGCAGCTTGCGCCGCACTTCGCACGCCTGGCGCTGCGCCGCGACGGCCCGCCCGAGCAGCGCAGCACGCTCGAGGCCCGTGTGCAGCGCCAGGCGGTCCGCCTGCTGCAGGCCCAGCTCGCCGAGCTGCAGGGGCGGGCGGTGGAGGATGGCGCGGTGCTCGTGCTCGACAACGCCAGCGGGGCGCCCGTGGCCTGGGTCGGAGCGCATGGCGCCTCGGCCGCCGCCGAGGTCGACGGCGTGCGCGCGCCGCGCCAGCCGGGCTCGGCGCTCAAGCCCTTCGTCTACGAACTCGCCTTCGAGCAGCGGCTGATCACGCCGGCCAGCCTGCTCGACGACGCGCCCACCGGCATCGCCACCGCCGACGGCGTCTACCGCCCGCAGAACTACGACCGCCGCTTCAAGGGCCGCGTGAGCGCCCGCACGGCGCTGGGCGCAAGCCTGAACATCCCGGCCGTGCGCGTGGGCCGGATGCTGCCGCCCGACGCCTTGCACCATCGCCTGCGGGAGCTGGGCCTTGCGCTGGCCGAGCCTGCGGGCTGGTATGGCGCAAGCCTTGCGCTGGGCAGCGGGGACGTGACGCTGCTTGCCCTGGCCAACGCCTACCGCGCGCTCGCCAACCAGGGCCTCTACAGCGCGCCGGCACTGCCCGGCTCGACGCCTGCCGCGCCGCGGCGCGTGATGGACCCCGGGGCGGTGCACCAGGTCGTCGACATCCTCGCCGACAACAACGCGCGCGTGCGCACCTTCGGCCTGGACAGCGCGCTGCGCACGCGCGGCTTTGCCGCGGTGAAGACGGGCACCAGCAAGGACATGCGCGACAACTGGTGCGTGGGCTTCACCGAGCGCTACACCGTCGCCGTGTGGATCGGCAACGCCAGCGGCGCACCCATGCACGCGGTGAGCGGGGTCAGCGGCGCGGCACCGGTCTGGCACGCCCTGGTCCAGGCGCTGCACGAGGGCGAGCCTTCGCGCCCGCCCCGCCCGCCGCCGACGCTCGTGCTTGCGCCGCTGCGCTATGCCGGTGCAGAGGAGCCGCCGCGCCCGGAGTGGTTCCTGCCCGGCACCGAACCCCCCGCGGCGCTCGTCGCCCGTGGCGATCGCAGCCTGCCGGGCATCCGCAGCCCGCTGGACGGCGCGATCTTCGCGCTCGACCCCGACATGCCGCCGGCCGTGCAGCGCATCACCTTCGAAGGCAGCCGCGGGCAATGGCTGCTCGACGGCCGCCGCCTCGGCCACGGCGAGCGCATCCGCTGGGCGCCCTGGCCGGGGCGCCATGAGCTGCGCCTCGTCGACGAAGGCGGCCGCGAGGTCGAACGCGTGCGCTTCGAGGTGCGCGGGGCGGTGGCGGCGAAGCGACCCGGCCCGCGCGGCGCACTCAGCGCGGATGCGGCGCGCTGACGCTGGCGAAGGCCAGCACGTGGCCGTCGGGCTCCAGGCTGTAGGCCGCCGTGTGCCCCCAGTCGCGCGGCTGCAGGGGCGAGAGCTCGCGCGCCCCGGCGGCCAGCGCCCGCGCGTGGCAGGCGGCCGGATCCGGCCCCAGCAGATAGAGCTCGGCGCGCGGCCTGCCGCGGGCCTGCGCCGGATCGGGCAGGGCAGGGCCCAGCAGCCGCGCGATGCCCGCCTCGGGCATCAGGCCGAGCACGCCGCCGCCGGGCAGGGCGAACTCGGTCATCCCCGGAACATGCAGGCGCGGCGGCAGGCCGAGCACCGCTTCGTAGAAGCGCCGTGCGCGCTCCTGGTCACGCACGTAGAGGATGAAAAGCGACTCCATGGGCGCGCATTCTGGCGCCATGGCCGCGCGGC
>CAUJJO010000167.1 GCA_963205125.1 Pseudomonadota bacterium
GGGGCCGCTTGCGGGGTCGCGCGCGGGTCCGTTCACGGGTCTCACCGGCGGGCGCACTCTACGCGGCGCAGGTGGCGCGCCTTCCCCCCCGACCCTAGCCAGGAAGCGAAACAAGAAAGGGGCGCGCCGTGCCTATTTGCATATGGAAGTCCATTTCCGTCCGACCCTGGAGAAGTCACGCGATGACAGTCCACTTGAAAGCCCACGGCTTGCGCGGGCCGCTGCCGGCAGCCTTGCTCACGCTGACGCTGGCCGTGGGCGTACTGGCCAGCGCGCCGGCGCGCGCTGCCGACGACGTCGCTGCGCTGCTCGCCGCGGCCGACCGCTGGCGCGCAGGCAGCGACGCCATGCAGATCGAGACCGAGGTCAGCGTGCTGGCGCGCGACGGCACGCTGCAGAAGCAGCGCCGCTACACCGTCTTCATGCAGCCGGCGCGCAAGTCGCTCGTGCTCATGAGGAGCCCGGCCGAAGCCGGGCAGAAGGTGCTGATGCTCGGCGACGACTTCTGGCTGCTGATGCCCGGCAGCCAGCGCGCGCTGCGCATCACGCCCTCGCAGAAGCTGCTGGGCGACGCCGCCACCGGCGACATCGCCACCCTGCGCTGGGCCGAGGACTACGGGGGCATGCTGCAAGGCGAGGCCGCCTGCCCGAGCCCGGACGAGGCGCGCGCCTGCCGGCACCTGAGCCTGGTCGCCGCGCGCAAGGGCGTGACGTATGCGCGCATCGAGCTGTGGATCGGCCGCGCGCGCAGCGAGCCGGTGGCTGCCGAGCTCTTTGTCCAGAGCGACAAGCTCGCCAAGCGCGCGCGCTTCCTGCTGCAGCAGGGCCAGGTGCAGGAGATGCTGCTGCAGGACGAACTCGGCGGCGGCCGCATCACGCGCGTGCGCTACCTCGAGCGCCACGCGCGCACCGTGCCCGAGGCCTGGCTGAACCCGATGTTCCTCGCGCGCAACCCGGAGATCGAGTGAAGCCATGGCGTCCCCACGCGCGGGGTCCGGTCCTGCGGGCGGTCTTGCGATCGGCACCGCTCTTGGCCGCCCTCACGCTGAGTACCGTGCTGCGCGCGGCCGACAGCGGCGGCGAACTCACGCTGCGGCTGGATGCACGACGCTCGAACGGCCGCGGCCCGCTGGCGCTGGCGAATCGGCTGCAGCCCGGCCTCGCCGCGCCGGCCGAAGAGCAAGGCCGGCTGATGGCCGAACTGCGCCACCGGCAGCGCCTGCCGGGCGATCTTTCGCTTGGCGCCAAGGTGCTGCTCGCACACGGCGTCGAGTACACGGACGACGAGTGGGGCAGCCGCTGGAAGGGCCGCGACGAGAGCCGCGTCAACGAGCTGCATCTGGACGCCGACCTCGGCGCCTGGCAGCTCAGCGCCGGACGCAAGGTGCTGGGCTGGGACGTCGGCTACGCCTTTCGCCCCAACGACGTCGTGCAGCAGGAGGAGCGGCGCGCGCTGTTCGGCCAGACGCCGATGGGCCGGCCGCTGCTGATGGTCGAGCACTTCGATGCCGACACCGCCTGGTCGCTGGTGCTCGTCAACGGGCAGCGGCTGCGCGAGGCGGACGACGCGACCCGGGACAGCGACGACACGCAAGACAGCCGCCGCGCACGCCGCGTCTTCGGCGCCGAGGAGCCCGCGCTCGCCGCGCGCGCCTACGCGCGTGCAGGCGACGCCGACCTGCACGCCTTCGCCCGCTTGGGGCGGCACACCGGCGCAAGCCTCGGCGCCGCGCTGGCCTGGGTGGCCAGCGAGGAGATCGAACTGCACGCCTCCTGGCGCGGCTTTCGAGCCCACGACGGCTGGCGCTTCGCGGGCTCGAGCACAGCCCTTTCGAGCACCCATCCTTGGGCGCAGGCCACGCTTGGCGGCGGCGCACAGTGGCTGCTGGGCGCGCAGTGGACCGGCAGTGCGCGCGTGTCGCTGCTGGCCGAGCTCTGGCACGACGGCACGGCGCCCGCCGACGCCGCGTGGCGCGACTGGAGCGCACGCAATCGCGGGCTCGCCGCCTTGGCGCAGGCCGCATCGCCGGCCTTGGATCGTGCCGTCGCCGGCAACCTCGCCTGGCAGGCCGCGCCGCTGGACGCGCCCGGCCTGCGGCGTGACAACCTCTACCTGCGCGCGGCCTGGCAGCCCGAGGACCTGACGCTGGCCCTCGACCTGCTGCTGCACCCCGCCGACCGCGGCCGCGCCGTCGGCGCCTCGCTGCAGTGGCGAGCCGGCCGCTTTCGCCTGGACGCCACCCTGCGCCACTACGGCGGGCCGCGCAGCGCCGTGCTCGCCCAACTGCCCACCCGCCGCGCCGCGCTGCTCGCGGCGACGATCGCGTTCTGATGCAGCGACGAGAATGCGCGGCGATGGCTCCTGCACCACACCCATTGACGCCATCCCTGGCAACGCATGTCAGGCGCCTGCCCGCGTTCGCCCGCGAGGCGCTGATCGTGCAGCTCGTCTGCCTGCTGATCGGCGTGCTGCTGTGGCTGCTGCTGTTCAAGGGCGCGCTTTGGGCGACGGTGCTGCATTCGCTGCTCATCGGCAACGGCTGCTGGCTCTGCATCGACGGCGGGCGCCTGCTGGTGGGGCGCTGGCGGCATCGGCGCGGGCAGGCGCCGACGGACGCCTGGCCGGGCTGGCGATGGATGGCGCCGATCACGCTCGTCGGCACGCTGATCGGCTATGTCGGCGGCAACGCGCTGGCGCAGGCGCTGATCGGCAGCTCGGGGCAGAAGCTCGTCATCTCGCCCTTCCTGCTCGTCGTCAGCCTGGCCGCGGCGCTGGCGATCAGCTACGTCTTCCACGCCCGCGCCTACGCCCAGGTGCTGGCGCTCAAGGCCGAGGCGGCCGAGCACCTCGCGCGCGAGGCCCAGTTGCGCGTGCTGCAGAGCCAGCTCGAGCCGCACATGCTCTTCAACACGCTGGCCAACCTGCGCGCGCTGATCGGCGTCGACCCGCCGCAGGCGCAGGCCATGCTCGATCACCTGATCGCCTTCCTGCGCAGCACGCTGGCGGGCACGCGCGTCGAACGCCACAGCCTGGCCGCCGAGTTCGCAAGCCTTGCCGACTACCTCGCGCTGATGCAGATGCGCATGGGCCAGCGGCTGGCGATGCGCCTGGATCTGCCGGCGGAACTGGCCGGGCTGCCGGTGCCGCCGCTGCTGCTGCAGCCGCTGGTCGAGAACGCGATCCGCCACGGCCTCGAGCCGCGCGTCGAGGGCGGTCGCGTGGAGGTCGGCGCACGCCGCGTCGAGGGCGGGCTCGAGCTGCGCGTGCGCGACACGGGTGTCGGCCTTGCGCCCCGGGCGGCCCATGCGGCCCAGGCGGCTCAGGTGCCGCGGATGCCGCCAATGCCGCATGCGGCGGGAACTCCCTTCGGCCTCGAACAAGTGCGCCAGCGCCTGCAACGCCTCTACGGCGACGCCGCGCGGCTGACGCTGCAGCCCGCCGCCGATGACGAGGGTGGAACCCTCGCGCAGATCGTCCTGCCCATCCCACCTATCCCGCCGCTGCCCGCATGACGACCACCGCGCTCATCGCCGAGGACGAGCCCCTGCTGGCGCGCGCGCTGGCCGCCGACCTCGCCGCCGACTGGCCCGAGTTGCGCCTGCTGCCCGTGCAGGGCGACGGCGCGAGCGCGCTTGCGCTTGCGCTGCAGGCGCGGCCCGAAGTCTGCTTCCTCGACATCCGCATGCCGGCGATGAGCGGCCTGGAGGTCGCCGCGGCCCTCGCCGAGGACTGGCCCGAGGCGGCCACGTTCCCGCTGCTCATCTTCGTCACCGCCTACGACCAGTACGCCCTGCAGGCCTTCGACGCGCAGGCCGCGGACTACCTCGTCAAGCCCGTGCAGCGCCCACGGCTGCAGGCCTGCATCGCGCGGCTGCAGCAGCGCCTGGCCGCACGCGCGCCGACGCCTTGCAGCGGCGACGGCCAGGACGCGCTGGCGCAGACGGTGCGGCAACTGCGCAGCCTGCTCGAGACCATGGCGCTGCCGCAAGCCGGCGCAGCGCAGCACCTGCAGGTGATCCAGGCGCAGGTCGGCAGCGTGGTGCACCTGGTGCCCATCGAGCAGGTGCTCTACTTCGAGGCCGCCGACAAGTACGTCCGCGTCGTCACCGCCGAGCGCGAGCACCTGATCCGACTCTCGCTGCGCGAACTGCTGCCGCAACTGGACCCGCAGCGGTTCTGGCAGATCCACCGCGGCACTGTGGTCCAGGCCCGCGCCATCGCCAGCGCCCGCCGCGAGGACTCCGGCAAGCTCAGGCTAAGCCTCGTCGGCCGGACCGAGACGCTGGTCGCCAGCCGGCTCTACGCGCATCGGTTCAAGGGGATGTGATGGAGACGAGGGGCGCGATCGGAAGCGGGCGAGCACGGCGGAGCGTCGCGCCCGGCAGCCCGCCCCGGCTACGCAGAAACGTCGACGTACTCGACCCGGCTTGACGGCGCCGGAACGGCGAGGCCGTCTTCACGCATGCCTTCCACGTGAAATGCAATGGCCTCGCGCATCTGGTCTTCGACCTCGGCGACGGTGGCGCCTGTCGCCACGCAGCCCGGTAGATCGGGCACATAGGCGGAGTAGTTGTCTTCGGCTCTCTCGATCACGATCGCGTAACGCATGCAACCTCACTACTTCAGACCAGCCTGCTCGAGGATACGGCTCGAGTGGCCCGGGCGCCTCTTGCGCGAAGCC
Organism: Pseudomonadota bacterium; assembly: GCA_963205125.1. GTDB lineage: Bacteria > Pseudomonadota > Gammaproteobacteria > Burkholderiales > Burkholderiaceae_C > Rubrivivax. The sequence continues at coordinate 4,683 of CAUJJO010000167.1, forward strand.
TCACCCGCCCTCGCCGTCTTGCCGCGGCTGCGCCAGGCGGAGGGCGAGCTTGCGCACGTCGGGCGGCCAGGCGGCGATGTGCGTGGCCAGGCGGTCGGCGTCGCCGGCAAACAGGGCGCGCGTCGCTTCCTCGAAGCCCGGCAGGTTGCCAGCCATCGTCGACATGAAGGCGTAGGCTCGCTCGCGCGCGCGGCGCAGCGCGTCGGGGCCCGCGCCGTCGCGCATGGCCTGCAGCACCAGCTTGCGCAGGGCCACCGACGTGCCGCCAGGCTGGCCGGCGAGCCACTGCCAGTGCTCGGGCAGCAGCGTGATTTCGCGCGCCACCACGCCCAGGCGCGGCCGGCCCCGCCCGCGCGGGCCGGTGGCTTGGGCAGACGCGGGGGCCGATGGCGCCTCGGACCCGGCGTGGCGTGTGGCCACCTCGGCCTCGGTGCCGCGCAGGTCGAGGTCGACGGTGCGCCCGGTGTCGTGGGCGATGAGGGTGACGATCGCCGCCGGATCCTGCGCGAGCGCACGATGCGCCGCGATGGCCGTGGTGGCGAGCGAGCCGCTGGCCAGGGCGAGCATCCCGTTGAAGGCGGTGTAGGTATCGGAGGGCTGGGCCATGGGGAAGCTCGACGGTGTCGATGGAGAGAGGATGGCGCGCATTTTACCCGGACAAATATTTGACACTCGTATTTAATCCGGGTTTAATTGCGAGCGACGCGAAGGAGCACCCATGTCCGCCCTGCCCCCACCCTCCACCCATCGGCGCGAGCTGGCCCGCCGCTCACGCGACGCCTTTCCTGCGATGGGCGTCTACGCCATCCGCAACCACGCGACGAACAGCGTGTGCGTGAAGGCCAGCCGCAACGTCCCGGCGGCCATCAACCGCCTGACCTACGAGCTGCGCCACGGCGGCCACCGCGACCACAATCTGCAGTCGGCGTGGAACGCGCATGGCGCCGCCGGCGTCACCCTGGACGTGCTGGAACTCGTGCGCGAGCGGGACGATCCGGCGTTCGACTACGGTGCCGAGCTGGCGCTGCTGGAGACGCTGTATCGCGCGGAGCTGTCGCAAGGAGCCACGCCATGAGCGCGCCGGGCCGCTCCCAAGCGCTCATCCCGCAGCGCGCAGCGTGCAGCGTGCAGCGTGCAGGGTAGCCCAGTGACCGCCGCGGACGATCGCCTGTCGCAGACGCTGCAGCAGCGAGGCCATCCTGCAGCGCACCAAAGGATGGGAACGCCCCGCTTCTGGCGTGGCCTCCCTTGCCCCGCGCCAGGGGCAACGCCCCTAACGCGGCTTGCTGCAAGGGCGGGCTGAAGGCGCAGCCCCGGGCCCGCGCGCTCTTCACCAGCCGGGCGATGCGTGCATGGCCCGGATCACCCCCGCACGGGCGCAGCCGGTGCCGCCGGCAGCCGGGTCATGCGACAGGGATCGTCACCGGATGGCCTGGGCTTCAGGCCCGGTCCGCGCAGCGGATGGAGCCCGGCCGGCGCGCGGTGTCTCAGCGAGAATCGAGCCGGCTTGTCTATAGCTTGTCTATAGCACGCGGTGCTATACAATGCGACGAAGGGGCGGGGTCATGGCGATCTACAAGACCCGATGGTTCGACCGGTGGGCGCGCAAGGAGGGATTGGCCGTACCCAGCCTCTGTGCCGCCGTGCGCGAGATGGCGAACGGCCTGTTCGATGCCGACCTCGGCAGCGGCCTGTTCAAGAAGCGGATCGGCCGTCCCGGGCAAGGCAAGAGCGGGGGCTACCGCGCTCTGGTGGCGACGAACAAGGGCAAGCGCTGGGTCTTCGTCTACGGCTTCCCGAAAAACGAGCGGGCCAACATCGACAAGGACGAGGCGGAAGCGCTGAAGAAGCTGGCGACGCACCTGCTGACGCTGACTGCACAGGCGGTGACCCGCGCGACGGAAGCAGGCGAACTGATCGAGGTGGATTGCGATGCGGAAGACCAA
>CAUJJO010000168.1 GCA_963205125.1 Pseudomonadota bacterium
TTTTTTTGCTTTTTTCTTTTTTCCCCCAAAACCCAAACCCCTGACCCCAAGCTCACCAGCTCACTTCGCGTACTTGCGGAACTCCGGCTTGCGCTTTTCGTTGAAAGCCTTGACGCCTTCCTGCGATTCCTCGGTGTCGTAGTAGAGCTTGAGCGCGTACATGCCCATGCCGGCGATGCCGGCCTGGTGGGCGGTGTCCATGTTGAAGCTGCGCTTGGCGATGGCGATGGCGGTCGGGCTCATCTGGGCGATCTCGTCGGCCCAGCGCTGGACTTCGGCGTCGAGCTGCTCGTCGGGGACGACGGCGTTGACCAGGCCCATCGCCAGCGCCTCGCTGGCCTTGTAGCGGCGGCAGAGGTACCAGATCTCGCGGGCCTTCTTCTCGCCGACCAGGCGCGCCAGCAGCGCGGTGCCGTAGCCGGGGTCGACCGAGCCGACCTTGGGCCCGACCTGGCCGAACTGCGCGCGCTCGCCGGCGATGGTCAGGTCGCACAAGGTGCACAGCACGTTGCCGCCGCCGATGGCGTAGCCCTGCACGCGGGCGATCACGGGCTTGGGCACGTCGCGGATGGCGGCGTGCAGTTCCTCCATCGGCAGCCCGATGGTGCCGCGGCCGTCGTACTGGCCCTCGTGCGCGGACTGGTCGCCGCCGGTGCAGAAGGCGCGCTCGCCGGCCCCGGCCAGCACGATGCAGGCGATGGTCTTGTCGTAGCCGGCCTTGATGATCGCGTTGATCAGCTCGTCGCAGGTCCTGCCGCGAAAGGCGTTCATCCGCTCCGGCCGGTTGATGGTGATCCAGGCGGTGTGGCCGTTGCGTACGTCGTAGAGGATGTCTTCGTAGGTCATGGTCTGGGTGGTGATCTTGGGGATGATCTTGGGGATGATCTTGATGATGGCCTGAGTCTCGTCCCTGGCCTTGGACTGGCCTGGCCGCGGATGGTGACCGGCTAGGCCGCGCAGCTGCGAAAGCCGGCGAAGGCGTGGTCGGCGTGCGGCGCGAGGAAGCGGCGGGCCTTGGGGTGGTGCTGGCGCGCCGGGGTCATGAACGACGCGGCGCGCAGCACGCCCATGCTGCCGCGGGGTGGCATGGGTTCGACGCTGCCGGCGGTTGCCGCAAAGCCGCTCCAGGGCCGCGCGCTGCCGGCGGCCCACTCGAAGACGTCGCCCCAGACGAAGCCGCGGTTGCCGGCGGAGAGCGCCGCCAGCTCCCATTCGGGCTCGGTGGGCAGGCGCCGGCCGGCCCAGCGGCACCAGGCCTCGGCTTCGTGGCGGCTGAGGTGCAGCACCGGCTGCGCGGCGGCGGCGCGCTGCAGGTGGCCGTGGCGGCGCACGAGCACGCCGCCCTGCACCTGTTCGACGTCGCGCGGGGCGCGGCGCGCGCGCTGCTGCACCCAGGCCCAGCCCTCGGGCGTCCAGAGTTCGCGGCGCGCGTAGCCGGCGTCCTCCATGAATTCGGTGAAGCGCGCCCAGTTCACCGGCTGCGCGTCGATCTCGAACTCGGGGACGGCGATCTCCTCGGCCCAGCGCTCGGCGTCGGGAACGAAGCCGCCGCGCTCGCTGCCCAGGCGCAGCCGCGCTGCCGGCAGCCACAGCGGTTCGCGGTCGACGCGTGCGCGCAGGCTGGCCCAGGGCGGCGGTGGCGTGCCCTCGAGCGGGAGCTGCAGGCCGGCGGCGCATTCGGCCATGGCTTCGCCGATGCGGTCCTCGTGCAGCAGCGCGGCGCGGTAGAAGTGCAGGTCCGTGTCGTCGGGGGCGGTGCTGGCCAGCAGGTCCTGCGTCGTCTCCATCGTCTGCGCGAGGTAGTCGCGCAGTGTCAGCGGATCGGGCAGGCGGCCCTCGGGCTCGAACCAGGCGTCGGCGCGCGGCTCGATCGACGACAGGCAGGCGGCGTCGAGATCCGCCTGGTCGCCGCGCGCGCGCTGCAGGTTGCGCGCGATCCAGCGCTCCTGGTACCAGCCCGCGCGCGCGGCAAGCCACAGCGCGCTCGGCCCGTTGCTGGCCAGCGCGATGGCGCCGCGCGACTCGAACACTGCGAGCCAGCGCAGCGTGAGGTTGCGCGAATCCATCAGCGCAAGCGACAGCAGCTCGGCGCTGGCGCGGCGGATCGCGCGCGGGTCGTCCAGGGCGCCGGTGCGCAGGCTCGCGGCTTGGTCGTGCGTCATCGCGGCAGCAGAGGGGCGCGTGGCGGGCTTGGGTGCGGCCGTGTCGTCCTCACTGGCCGACCAGCCCGTTGCGGATGGCGTAGACGGTGAGCTCGGAGTTGTTGGCCAGCTGCAGCTTCTCGAGCACGCGCGAGCGGTAGACGGAGACGGTCTTTGGGCTCAGCAGCAGCGCCTCGGCGATGTCGGAGAGGCGCTTGCCCGAGGCGATCAGCACCAGCGTCTGCAGCTCGCGGTCGGAGAGCTTGTGGTGCGGCAGCTCGTCGGCCGGCGCGGTGAGGCTGTCGACGAGCATCTGCGCGATCTCGGGCGTGACGTACTTGCGGCCCTGCGCGACGGTGCGCACGGCGTTGACGATGGCCTGCGGGTCGCCGCCCTTGTTGACGTAGCCGAAGGCGCCCGCGCGCAGCGCGCGGATGGCGTACTGGTCCTCGGGGTACATGCTGACCACCAGCACCTTGATCGGCGAGCCCTCTTCCTTGAGCGCGTGCAGCGCGTCCAGCCCGCTGCGCCCGGGCAGGTTGATGTCCAGCACCAGCACGTCGCAGGCCTGTTCGCGCAGCAGGCTGCGAAGTGCTGCGTAGTCGCCGGCCTCGCCGACCACGCGCAGGTCGGGCGCGTCGGCCAGCGTGTCGCGGATGCCGCGGCGAATCAGCGCATGGTCGTCGCAGAGGATGACGCGGATCATGGCAGGGGCGCTCGGTGGGGCTTGCTGGCGCCGTCGATCATAGGCTGGACCAGGCCGAGGGGTCGTGCTCGTCGTCCCGCCCCTGCGCGGTGCCGTCGCCGTCGCCGTGCGGGCCCACGCGCCGCGGCGCGTGGGCCGCGGCGGCGTCGCTGGCGTCCATGGCGTCATGGGCCTGCGCCTGCAGCGGGATCGAGAGCAGCAGCGTCGTGCCCTTGCCGCTGCTGCCCAGGTCGATCCAGCCGCCGACCGTGCCGGCGCGCTCGTGCAGGCCGCGGATGCCGAAGCTGCTGGCCTTGGCCAGATCGGCTGCGCCCAGGCCGCGGCCGTCGTCGCTGACCTCGAGCGAGAGCACGCCGCCGGAGAGCGACAAGTCCATCGTGACGCGTCGCGCCTGTGCGTGCTTGCTGATGTTGGTGAGCGCTTCCTGCGCCGTGCGATACGCCGCCAGCGCCACGCCCGCGGGCAGCTCGCGGCCCGGGGTGCCGATGCGCTCGTCGCGGGTGCGAAAGACGCACTCGACGCCGGTGCGCTTCTCGAAGCGGCCGGCCAGCCACTGCAGCGCCGGCACCAGGCCCTGCTCCAGGATGGCCGGGCGCAGGTTGTGCATGATGCGCTGGCTGGCGCCGATGGCGTGCGTCACCGTCTCGAGCGCCGAGGCCGCGCGCTGCTGCACCGCGGCGTCCTGGCTGTGGCGGCGGATCCAGTCGATGTCGAACTTCAGCGCCGTCAGGGAGCCGCCGACGTCGTCGTGAATCTCGCGGGCGATCGCCGCGCGCTCGGCCTCGACGCGTGTCTGCAGGTGCCGCGCCAGGTCGGCCAGGCGGCGGCGCGACTCGGCAAGCTCGGCGTCGGCCTGCAGCTTGGCCGCGCGTGTGCGCGCGGCATCGATGGCGTGCTCGAGCGCGGGCGCCAGGCGCGTGAGGCCGCTCTTGAGCAGGTAGTCGCTGGCGCCGTCGCGCATCGCCGCCACCGCCAGGTCCTCGCCGATCTCGCCGGAGACGAGGATGAAGGGCACGATGGGATCGCGCGCGCGCACGAGGCGCAGCGCCTGCAGCCCGGAGAAGCCCGGCAGGTTGTAGTCGGAGACGATGGCGTCCCAGCGCTCGGCCAGCGCCGCCTCGAACTCGGCGCGCGTCTCCACGCGCCGCGCGCGCACGCGCAGGCCGCTGCGCTGCAGCTGCACGAGCGCCAACTCGTGGTCGAGGTCGGAGTCCTCGAGGTGCAGAAGGCGCAGCGGGGCCGGCAGCTCGGACATGCGCGCAGTATCCCAGAGCGGGCGCGCCGCGCCGCCGCGGCAGGAAGGCGCGGCAAGAAGGCGCGGGTTTGGGCGCTTCTTCCCCTCAATGTTTCGGGGGAGGCTGCCGAAAATGCTTCGTCAGGTTCGACTCGCGACGCTGCGAGCCGCCGCCGACCCACGACAACGAACCGCTGCGCTGGAGCCTCGATGCTCGTTACTGCCGAAGACCTGTCCGCTGCCGCGCCACCGCCCTCGGCGCTGTCGCTGCTGGCGGCGACCGAACTGCAGGACCACCTGCTGGTGGCCAACAACGACCTCGAGCGTCTGCAGCGGCTGCTGGACGACGCCGCCCAGGCGCTGATGCAGCACTTCACCTACGCCAGCGAGCACATGAGTGCCGCGCTCGTGCACCTCGAGGCCAGCCGGCAGGGCGAGCCGCCGATGATGCGCGAAGCCCGCCAGACGCTGGCCAGCGCGATCACCGCGCTGCAGTTCCAGGACATGGCCACCCAGCTCATCGCGCACACCAGCAAGCGGCTGCGCAACTGCGCCGACCGCCTCGCCCGCGACGCCATGGGCGACGACGAGGACGGCGCCGCCCTCGTCGAGGAAGCCCCGCTGCGCCCGAACCCGGTGACGCAGGACGAGATGGACGCCGGCTCGATCGAGCTCTTCTGAACCTTCCGAATCCACCCGAACCACGCTGCAAGCACTCCAGGAGCAAACCCATGCATTCGATCCTCGCCGTCGACGATTCGGCCTCCATGCGGCAGATGGTGTCGTTCACGCTCAAGAACGCCGGCTTCAACGTCGTCGAGGCGGTGGACGGCCAGGACGCCTGGGAAAAGGCGGGCAAGAACGACTTCAACCTGGTGCTGACCGACCAGAACATGCCGCGCATGGACGGCATCAGCCTGACCAAGAAGCTGCGCGAGAACCCCAAGTTCAAGGCCACGCCCATCCTGATCCTGACCACCGAGTCGAGCGACCAGATGAAGCAGGCCGGCCGCGCCGCCGGCGCCACCGGCTGGCTGGTCAAGCCCTTCGACCCTTCCAAGCTGATCGAGGTGATCGGCAAGGTCATCCGCTGAGCGGACCGACCCCGTAGCGCGTCATCGCCAGGAGCCAGGAGCCATTGCCATGGGTGAGCCCACACAACAAAGTGCTGCCAGCCAGAACGCCGGCATCGATCTCAGCCAGTTCTTCCAGGTCTTCTTCGAGGAGGCCGGCGAGAACCTCGAGAAGATGGAGCAGATGCTGCTCTCGATCGACCTCGAGGCTGCCGACGACGAGACCCTGAACGCGATCTTCCGCTGCGCCCACTCCGTCAAGGGCGGGGCGGCGACCTTCGGCTTCGCCGACGTCGCCGAGCTGACGCACCAGATGGAGACGCTGCTGGACAAGCTGCGCCGCCACGAGCTGCAGCCCAGCAACGCGATGGTCGACGTGCTGCTGCAGTCGGGCGACGCGCTGAAGGCGCAGCTCGCGCGCCACCAGGGCAGCGGCGAGGATCCGATCGACACCGCGGCGCTGCTGGCCACCATCCGCGCCTTCGTCGAGGGCCGTGACGCGCCTGCGCCCGCGCCCGCGCCGGTTGCCGTTGCTGTTGCGCCCGCCGCGCCGGCTCCTGCCCCTGCGGCGCCGGCCGCGGCGACGGCTTCGGGCGTCGCGAGCAAGGTGCGCGCACTGGTCTTGACGGTCGGACCGCTGGAGGACCCGAAGCAGGCCGACAACCTGTTCGAGCTCTTCCGCGAGATTCCCGACCTCGGCACGATCGAGCCCATCGACGGCGGCCAGTCCGCCGACGGCCTGCGCCGGCTGCGCATCGTCACCGCCACGCCGGATGCCGAGCTGCTGGACCTCTGCACCTTCCACGTCGCCCGCGAGGCGCTGCGCCTGGAGCCGGCGGACGCCGGCTACGGCTTTCACGCCGGGGCGCCCGGTGCGCCGGCCGAACCCAATCCGTCCGACCCGGGCTACGGCTTCTTCGAGCACGCCCCCGGCGCGCCCGACGCGCAGGGTTCCGCAGCAGCGGCCGGTGCGGGTGCCGCGGCAGCAGCAGGCGCGAGCGGCGCAACGGGTGCGCCAGGCACGGCTCCTGCGGCTGCGGCTGCTGCGGGGGCGGCTGCACCTGCGCGCGCCGGCGCCGCACGCCCGGCCGCTGCGACCGCCGAGTCGAGCACGCTGCGCGTCTCGGTCGAGAAGGTCGACCAGCTCATCAACCTGGTCGGTGAACTCGTCATCACGCAGGCCATGCTGGCGCAGACCGGCAAGGGCGTCGACACCGCGCTCTACCAGCAGCTCGCCTCGGGTCTGGCCGACCTCGAGCGCAACACCCGCGTCCTGCAGGAAGCGGTGATGTCGATCCGCATGATCCCGATGTCGGTCGTCTTCAACCGCTTCCCGCGCATGCTGCGCGACCTTGCCGGCAAGCTCGGCAAGAAGGTCGAGCTCGTCACCCAGGGCGAGGCCACCGAGCTCGACAAGGGCGTGGTCGAGAAGATCACCGACCCGCTCACGCACCTGGTGCGCAACAGCTGCGACCATGGCATCGAGATGCCCGAGGAGCGGCTGGCCAAGGGCAAGCCCGAGACCGGCATCGTGACGCTGGTGGCCAGCCACCAGGGCGGCAGCATCGTCATCGAGGTGCGCGACGACGGCAAGGGCCTGAACCGCGGGAAGCTGCTGTCCAAGGCGCGCGAGCGCGGCCTGGACGTGCACGACGGCATGAGCGACCAGGACGTCTACGGCCTGATCTTCGCGCCGGGCTTCTCCACCGCCGCCGAGGTGACCGACGTCTCCGGCCGCGGCGTGGGCATGGACGTGGTGAAGAAGAACATCGTCTCGCTCGGCGGCTCGGTGGAGATCGATTCCGCCGAAGGCTACGGCATGACCGTGCGCGTGCGCCTGCCGCTGACGCTGGCGATCATGGACGGCATGAGCGTGGGCGTGGGCGAGGAGTGCTACATCCTGCCGCTGTCCAGCGTCGTCGAGTCCTTCCAGGTGCAGCCGGGCATGGTCAAGACGATCGGCGGCAACGGCCGCGTCGTCGAGGTGCGCGACGAGTACATGCCGGTGATCGACCTCGAGCGCGTCTTCGACGTGCCGCGCTTCGACTTTGAGCATGTCTCCAACATCATGGTCGTGGTCGAGGCCGAGGGCGGCCGGGTCGCGCTGCTGGTGGACGAACTGCTCGGCCAGCAGCAGGTCGTCGTGAAGAACCTCGAGACCAACTACCGCCGCGTCGACGACGTGAGCGGCGCCACCATCCTCGGCGACGGGCGCGTGGCGCTCATCCTCGACATCGGTGCCCTCGTGCGGCGCAGCCGCCATTGACGGTGCGCGCGCCGATCCAGGCCTTCATTTCCGGCCGGCCCGGCCGATAGCCCCAGGACGGGCCCCCGTTGCGGGCCCACTCAGCAGGAGTACTCCCATGGACATGGTCACCGAAGCCGCCGTCGTCGCCCGCCACGAGGCCGTGCGCGCGGGCGGCAAGCCCGCCACCCCCGTCGCCCAGGGCGGCGAGTTCCTCACCTTCCGCCTGGGTGGCGAGGAATACGGCATCGACATCCTGCGCGTGCAGGAGATCCGCTCCTACGAGCCGCCCACGCGCATCGCCAACGCGCCGGGCTTCATCAAGGGCGTGGTCAACCTGCGCGGCGTCATCGTGCCGATCATCGACCTGCGCCTGAAGCTGGGTTGCGAGACCGCCGAGTACAACGACTTCACCGTCGTCATCGTGCTCAACGTCAAGGGCCGCGTCGTCGGCGCCGTGGTCGACTCCGTCTCCGACGTGCTCGAGCTCACGCGCGAGCACATCAAGCCCGCGCCCGAGCTCAACAGCAACGTCGACGGCAGCTTCATCACCGGCATCGGCAGCGTCGGCGAGCGCATGCTGATCCTGATGGACATCGAGGGCCTGATGAGCAGCGCCGACATGGGGCTGATCAACTGAGGGCCGGCGGCGCGCATCGCCCCGTTTTCCGAAACCGGTCCTCGACCCCGGAGCAGTAACCCATGAAGTTCGACCTCTCCATCAAGGCTCGCCTGTGGCTGGCAATCGGCATCATCGCCGGCGCGCTGAGCATCATGTTCGCGGGCGTTGCCATCCGCAGCAGCCAGCTCAACCACGAGACCGTCGCGGCCGAGGCGCGCCTGAGCCGCATCACCGCGATGGCCGCGCGCTGGGCCGGCCTGAGCGAGACCAACGTGCAGCGCGTGGTGGCTTCCTCCATGTCCAGCGACCCCGCGGTGGCCGAGTACTTCGAGCCGCAGGTCAAGGCCACGACGGCGCAGATCAGCGCGCTGCAGAAGGAGATGGTCGAGCTGACGACCTCCGACGCCGAGAAGGCACAGCAGGAGAAGGTTTCCGCCGCGCGGAAGATCTACATCAAGGCGCGCGAGGAAGTGGCCGAACTCAACGCCAAGGGCGACGTGCTGAACGCGCAGGAGAAGCTCAAGGCGGTGGTCATCCCCGCGGTGACGGCGTACCTCGCCGAGCAGCGCGCCTTCGTCGACCTCGAACTGAAGCTGGCCGAAGAGCGCCGCGCCGAGGCGACTGCCGCGCGCCAGGCCAGCATGGTCTTCGCCGGACTGACGGTGGCCGCGGTGCTGGCCGGCATGGTGGTTGCCGGCGCGCTGCTGGTGCGCTCGATCGTGCGGCCGCTGCGCGAGGCCGGCGAGCTCAGCCGCCGCATCGGTGAGGGCGATCTGACCGTGCGCATCGACCGTAGCCGCGGCGACGAGATCGGCGAGCTGCTGCGCGCGGTGGCCGGCATGCGCGACTCGCTGCGCAGCGTCGTCGGCCAGGTGCGCGGCTCGACCGACAACATCCAGCATGCGGCCAGCGAGGTCGCGCAGGGCAACGCGGACCTGAGCCAGCGCACCGAATCCACCGCCGCCAGCCTGCAGCAGACGGCCAGCTCGATCGAGCAGCTCAGCGGCACCGTGCGCCAGACGGCGGACTCCGCACGCACCGCCAACCAGCTCGCCGCCTCGGCCAGCAGCGTGGCCGCGCGCGGCGGCGAGGTGGTCTCGCAGGTCGTCTCGACGATGGACGAGATCAACACCAGCTCGAAGAAGATCGCCGACATCATCGGCGTCATCGACGGCATCGCCTTCCAGACCAACATCCTCGCGCTCAACGCCGCCGTCGAGGCGGCGCGTGCCGGCGAGCAGGGGCGCGGTTTCGCCGTGGTGGCCGGCGAGGTGCGCAGCCTCGCGCAGCGCAGCGCCGAGGCCGCGCGCGAGATCAAGACCCTCATCGGCGCCAGCGTCGAGCGCGTCGAGACCGGCGCCCGCCTGGTCGGCGAAGCCGGCTCGACGATGAGCGAGATCGTCGGCAGCGTGCAGCGCGTGACCGACATCATCGGCGAGATCAGCGCTGCCGCGCAGGAGCAGAGCGGCGGCATCGGCTCGGTCAACACTGCGGTCGTGCAGCTCGACCAGGCCACGCAGCAGAACGCCGCGCTGGTCGAGGAGTCGGCCGCCGCCGCCGCCTCGCTGCGCGAGCAGGCACAGCAGCTCGCGGGCCTGGTGGCCGGCTTCCGCCTCGAAGGCCAGGACTCGCCGCGACAGGTGGCGGCCCAGGCGCTTGCGCAGGCGCAGCGCTCGGCGACCGCTGCGGCAGGCAGCGCACCTGCGGCACCCCAGGAG
>CAUJJO010000169.1 GCA_963205125.1 Pseudomonadota bacterium
ATCGGCCAGGCCTGCGAGTTCGACTACTCCGGCGTGCAGGCCTGCAAGGCGCTGCGCGAGGAGGGCTACCGCGTCATCCTGATCAACAGCAACCCCGCGACGATCATGACCGACCCGGCCACGGCCGACGCCACCTACATCGAGCCCATCACCTGGCAGACGGTGGAGAAGATCATCGCCAAGGAGCGCCCCGACGCCATCCTGCCCACCATGGGCGGGCAGACCGCGCTCAACTGCGCGCTCGACCTGTGGCGCCACGGCGTGCTGGCCAAGTACAACGTCGAGCTGATTGGCGCGCGCCCCGAGGCCATCGACAAGGCCGAGGACCGCCTGAAGTTCAAGGACGCCATGACGCGCATCGGCCTGGAGTCGGCGCGCTCGGGGATTGCCCACAGCATGGACGAGGCCTGGGCGGTGCAAAAGCGCGTCGGCTTTCCGACCGTCATCCGCCCCAGCTTCACCCTGGGCGGCACCGGCGGCGGCGTGGCCTACAACCCGGAAGAGTTCGAAACCATCTGCAAGCGCGGCCTGGAAGCCTCGCCCACCAACGAGCTGCTGATCGAAGAATCCCTGCTCGGCTGGAAGGAGTTCGAGATGGAGGTGATCCGCGACAAGGCGGACAACTGCATCATCATCTGCTCGATCGAGAACCTCGACCCGATGGGCGTGCACACCGGCGACTCGATCACCGTGGCACCGGCGCAGACGCTGACCGACAAGGAATACCAGCTCATGCGCAACGCCAGCCTGGCGGTGCTGCGCGAGATCGGCGTCGACACCGGCGGCTCCAACGTGCAATTCGCCGTCAACCCGGCCGACGGGCGCATGATCATCATCGAGATGAACCCGCGCGTGTCGCGCTCGTCGGCGCTGGCGTCCAAGGCCACCGGTTTCCCGATCGCCAAGGTGGCCGCCAAGCTGGCGGTGGGCTACACGCTCGACGAACTGAAGAACGACATCACCGGCGGCGCCACGCCGGCCAGCTTCGAGCCGACCATCGACTACGTGGTCACCAAGATCCCGCGCTTCGCGTTCGAGAAGTTCCCGGCCGCCGACAGCCACCTGACCACGCAGATGAAGAGTGTGGGCGAGGTCATGGCCATCGGCCGCACCTTCCAGGAATCGTTCCAGAAGGCGCTGCGCGGGCTGGAAGTCGGCGTCGACGGCATGAACGAGAAGACGCAGGACCGCGAATGGCTCGAAAAGGAGCTCGGCGAGCCGGGCCCCGAGCGCATCTGGTTCGTCGGTGACGCCTTCGCCGCCGGCTGGTCGATCGACGAAGTGCACCAGCTCACCAGAATCGACAAATGGTTCCTGGTGCAGATCGAAGAGATCGTCAAGATCGAGCTGGAGCTCGACCGTCACACCGAGCAGCAGGGCGACCGGGCGCTCGCCGCGCTATCGAAAGCAGAGCTGCTGGCGCTCAAACAGAAAGGCTTTTCCGACCGCCGCCTGGCCAAGCTGCTGAAGACCAGCGACAAGGCGGTGCGTGACGCGCGCCGCGCCCTGGGCGTGCGCCCGGTGTACAAGCGCGTCGACACCTGCGCCGCCGAGTTCGCCACCCACACCGCCTACCTGTACTCCACCTACGAGGACGAGTGCGAGGCCGAACCCACCGACAGGAAGAAGATCATGGTGCTGGGCGGTGGGCCCAACCGCATCGGCCAGGGCATCGAGTTCGACTACTGCTGCGTGCACGCGGCCCTCGCCATGCGCGAAGACGGCTACGAGACCATCATGGTCAACTGCAACCCCGAGACCGTCTCCACCGACTACGACACCAGCGACCGCCTGTACTTCGAGCCGCTCACGCTGGAAGACGTGCTCGAAATCGTCGACAAGGAAAGGCCCCTGGGCGTGATCGTGCAGTACGGTGGCCAGACGCCGCTCAAGCTGGCGCTGGGCCTGGAAGCCGAGGGCGTGCCCATCATCGGCACCACGCCCGACATGATCGACGCCGCCGAAGACCGCGAGCGCTTCCAGCAACTGCTGCACGAGCTGAACCTGCGCCAGCCGCCCAACGCCACCGCCCGTACCGAAGCCGAGGCGCTGGCCAAGGCCAGCGAGCTCGGCTACCCGCTGGTGGTGCGCCCCAGCTACGTGCTGGGCGGGCGCGCCATGGAAATCGTGCACGAACAGCGCGACCTGGAACGCTACATGCGCGAGGCCGTCAAGGTCAGCAACGACTCACCCGTGCTGCTGGACCGCTTCTTGTCCGACGCCATCGAGTGCGACGTCGACGCCGTGCGCGACAGCGCCGGGCGCGTGTTCATCGGCGGCGTGATGGAGCACATCGAGCAGGCCGGCGTGCACTCGGGCGACTCGGCCTGCTCGCTGCCGCCGTACTACCTGAGCGCCGCCACCGTGGCCGAGCTCAAGCGCCAGACCGCCGCCATGGCGCAGGGCCTGAACGTGGTCGGCCTGATGAACGTTCAGTTCGCCATCCAGGAAAAACCGCTGGAAGGCGGCGGCAAGCAGGACGTGATCTACGTGCTCGAGGTCAACCCGCGCGCCAGCCGCACCGTGCCCTTCGTCAGCAAGGCCACCGGCGTGCAGCTGGCCAAGGTGGCGGCGCGCTGCATGGCCGGCCAGACACTGGACGCGCAGGGTATCGCCGCCGAAGTCACGCCGCCGTATTTCAGCGTCAAGGAAGCGGTGTTCCCGTTCGTCAAGTTCCCCGGCGTGGACACCATCCTGGGCCCCGAGATGAAGTCCACCGGTGAGGTGATGGGTGTCGGCAAGACCTTTGGCGAGGCCTACATCAAGGCCCAGCTGGGCGCCGGCGAGCGCCTGCCGCGCCCGCTGCGCGCCGACGGCACGCCGGCCGGCAAGGTGTTCCTGACGGTCAAGAACAGCGACAAGCCCCAGGCGGTGCAGATCGCGCGCGAGCTGGCAGGCATGGGCTTCGGCCTGGTGGCCACGCGCGGCACGGCGCAGGCCATCCGCGACGCCGGCATCGCCTGCGAGACCGTCAACAAGGTCACCGAAGGCCGCCCGCACATCGTCGACATGGTCAAGAACGACGACATCTCGCTGGTCATCAACACCGTCGAAGAGCGCCGCAACGCCATCGCCGACAGCCGCGCCATCCGCACCAGCGCCCTGGCCGCGCGTGTGCCCACCATCACCACCATCTTCGGCGCCGAAGCGGCCGTCGAAGGCATGAAGTGCATGGATCAGCTGAGCGTGATCTCGGTGCAGGAGATGCATGCGCAGTTGGCCTGAGGCGTCGTCTCGCACAAGCGAAAAGCCGCCTGAGGGCGGCTTTTTCTTGGAACGCTACAGGCTTTGTTGCTGCGTACCGTCAGGCTGATGCCGCCGCTGCAGCGCCGAAGCTTCCAGGGCGTTTGGTACACAGTATGCTGATACGTTCATGCCAGCCAGTGCCTACGGACTGATATCAACTGCCGATTCCATCATGGCTGACGAATACTGTCTCTTCGAATCTGTCGTCCAGCACGCCCGCATCTCCTCGCACGACCTGCCCGCGCGCCACAAGGCCACGGCGTTGCGCGAGCTGCTGGGGCGCGAGCTGATGCGCGTCGATCTACTGCCCGCCGATGCCGACGCGCGGCCCATCGATGCCTTCCGCTACGACGCGGCTGTGAGCACCCTGGGCAGCAGCATCGCCTACGCCCGCGTGCGGCATACACCCGTCCATTACCGGCGCACGGCCGAGCTGATGCACGACGGGCTCGACGACCTCTTTCTTACCACCACCCACAGCCGGGGCGGCTACGTCCTGCGCGACCGGCAGGGCGATATCGCCGTGTCTTCGGGGGGCATCGCATTGCTCTCCAAGGCACGCCTGCACGACGGCATCACGCCGTGGGGCGGCATCAGCACCTGCCTCCAGGTACCGCGCGCCGCCTTGGCGCGGTGGTTGCCCGTCATCGAAGAAGCCCCTCTGCACGTTTTCACTCCTGGCACGCCGGGTGCCGACAGCGCCGCGTTGGCACTGGCCTACGCCAGCCTGCTCGCCAGCCAGGACGCGCTGACCGGAGCGCCTCTCACCAGCGCCATCGGCCACCTGCACGAGCTGATGGCCAGCGCCATCGCCCCGCGCCACGCCGCCAGCCTGCCGCCCGATGGCGATGCCCGGCGGGCTTCCCGCCTAGCCCTCATCCAGCGCGACATCCTTGCCCGGCTCGACCAGCCCGGGCTCAGCCTCGCCGCCAACGCGCGGCTGCACCACCACACCCCGCGACAGGTGCAGCGTCTCTACGCGCAGCAGG
>CAUJJO010000170.1 GCA_963205125.1 Pseudomonadota bacterium
GGCGCGCGCGCCTTCGCCCACGCGCACCCGGAATCCCCGCGGGTGCTCGCGCATCGCCTGTGCAAACCCCTTGCACAGCACGCACAGCGCGCGCACCGCCTCCGCGGCCGTATCCACCGCCAGTTCGTGCACGCGGCCGAAGCGCTCGCCAAGGCGGCCGTGCAGGCGCACCTGCACCAGGCGCTGCATGGCCGCCGTCGTCATGCCGCGGCCTCCAGCGGCAGCTCGGCCGCGTCCTGCAGGCGGCTTTCGTGCCGCACGACCAGCGTCGTGCGGCGCTGCCAGTTCCAGTCCCAGCGCTCGCGCCGGCTGAGCTGGCCGTAGAGGTGGTGCAGCATCATGCCGTCGCCCAGGTAGACCGCGCCGTGGTTCTCCACCTCGCTCACCACGCGCATCAGCAGCCCGTCGCCGTGCTGCGGCTGCGTCGTGGCCACCGGGCGGAAGCCCGCGGCGGCCAGGCCGTCGCGGTACAGGTGCAGGCCGCGCCCGCGCTCCCACCAGCCATCCTCGCGGTCGAAGTCGGGCAGCACCAGGCCCCACTCGCGGCGGTACCAGTCCTGCGCCAGCGTGTAGCAGTCGAGCACGCCGTGCGCGAACTCGCGCCCTTCCAGCGGTGCGCTCCAGCCGCAGGGGTTCACCTGCACCATCGCGCCCGAGGGCCAGCCGACGATGAGCCAGGGCAGCCCCGAGCGCTCGCACTGCACCCGGTCGGCCATGCTCGGGTTGGCGCTGGCGTGCGGGTGGCTGTGCACCACCGCCAGCACCTGCTGGCCGAACTCCTCGGCATCCAGCCAGGCCTGGGGGTCCAGCGTGAAGCGGTCCTGCCCGCCGTCGCCGGTGGCCAGGTTGCGAGCGGGCAGGTACATGCGCTGCCCGCTCTCGGGGTCGCCCAGCAGCAGGCCGCAGCACTCGCGCGGCGCCTCGGCCGCGGCGTGCTCGAGCATGGCGCTGTAGATCTCGGGGGCAAGCTGGCTGGGCAGGTCCTGCATGGTCGTCTCCGTCACGGTCGCGGTCGGGGTCGCGGTCGCCATCACACGTCGCGCAGCCGCCCGACGCCGGGGAAGCCGCCGAAGGGCAGCAACTGCCCTCCGGGGAAGCGCAGCTTGCAGCCCGAGAGGCGCTTGCTGCAGCGGTCCTTGGTCGGGTCGGCGGTGGCGCTGTCGTCGATCTTGGCCACCGGGCCGCCCGCGTAGCCGCAGTCGCTGCTGCGGTAGACCCAGGGGCAGTAGCCCGGCTGCACCGTGCGCGCGGGCAGCAGCACGCCGTCCACGTCCAGCGGGTTGCGCAGCTCCCACTGCACCGTCAGGCGGTTGCGGCCCACGCACTGGTCGACCACCCAGGTCTCGGGCGCGTACTCGGCCAGCGGGTCGGCGTCGGCGTTGCCGGCGGCGAAGTTGGCCGCGTCCAGGAAGCGCGCCAGCGTGCGCCTGCGCACCAGCAGCGCGCCGCGCAGGTTGTCATAGTCGCGGATGAGCTGCGCCAGCGTGCCCAGCACGTTGCTCACCGCCACGCGCGGGCGCGCAAAGGCGCCGTTGTTGCGCCGCTCGAAGCCGCTGGCCTCGATCGGCATCGCGTTGAAGGTCTGCCCGCCCCACAGCACCGCCTGCCCGAGCTCGTTGGTCTGGTTGCAGAAGCGGTGCACCGCGCCGCCCAGGCGCGTGAGGTCCAGCTCCCACAGCTCCACCGGCGCGCTTTGGCTCAGAAGCACCGCCTGCAGCGGCAGCGGCAATGCGCTCATGCTGCCCCCTGGGCGCTGCGCGCCGCCCCCCCGAGGGGGAATGAGCGCCTCCGGAGCGGCCGCGCGGCGCTCATGCCACGTGCTCCTGCACGAAGACGGCGTCGATGCTGCTCGTGGCCGGGTCATCGTCCTGCACGCGGCGCCACTGGCGGCAGGTGACGCGGATCGCCGTCGTCGCCCACAGCGGCACCCAGTCGAAGGCCTCCAGGCCCGTCACCGCCGACACGCGGGCCTTCAGGAAGTCCATGATCTCGTCGGCGATCTCGTTCTCCACCGCCACGTGGCGGATGCTCCAGCTCTGCGTGATCGGGTTCAGCCCGGCGGGCGCGCGCTCCTCGTAGCCGTCGCCAAAGCGCGTGGCACCGATGCGCGGCGCCATCTCGAGCGCGGTGGCCGAGCTCTCGGTCCAGATGTAGTCGGCCATCGCCTGCGTCCCCCGTGGTCAGGCGCGCGCGGCGCCCTGCAGCATGCCGCCGGGGCGCATCTCCTCGGCCAGCTTCTGCTCGATCGCGCTCTTGAGCATGGCCGCCAGGCGCCGCGCCATCGCGTCGTCGCCGCTGCCGCTGGCCACACCCTCCATGCTCACCGCGACGTTGAAGTTGCCGATCAGCGGCCCCGAGCCGCGCCCCATGTTGCGGCGGTGGCGCGGGTCGTCGGCGGTCAGCACCTCCTCGCCGCGCTCGAGGACGGCCGGCACCTCGTTGGGCATGAGGCCGGCGATGCCGCCGCCGTGCAGCACCTGCGCGCCCTGGAACACCCAGGGGCTGACGCGGCGCAGGTTGCCGCCGACGCCGCCGATCACGCCGCCGGTGTGCTTGCTGGTGGCGAAGATCGTCCCGATCCACTGCAGCACGGCACCCCACCAGTTGCCGCCGCTGCTGCCGCCGCTGGTCTTCATCTGCTCCAGCGCATCCATCGCCTGATTCACCAGGCGCTCGGCCAGGCGCTTGGCCATCAGGTCGAGCATCGTGCGCGCAAAGCCCGCGGCGAAGTCGCGCAGCGCCTCCTTGGCCGTCTTGGCGCCGGTGACGAAGTCCACCCACAGCGTGGCCAGGCCGCTCTGCGCGGCGTTGACCACCGTCTGGCGCATCTCGTCCACGCGCTCGGTCACGCCGCGAATCTGCTGCTCGAGCTGCGCCAGCGCCAGCCGCTCGGCGTCGGTCCGCGCCAGCGCCTTCATCGCCTGCACCATGCGCAGCAGCGCGGGCATGGCCTGCTCGCGCGCGGCGTTGACGCGGCGCTCGGCCTCCTCGCTGGTCAGGGCGCGCTGGCGCACCGCCTCGGCCAGCTCGTCCTCCTTGAGCTTGAGCTCGTCCATCTGCTGCTGCGCGGCCTCGCGCAGGCTGCCGAGTGCTGCCTGCCGCGCGGCGTTGTCCACCGCGCGGCCCCCCTGCGCCTGCAGTTCGGTCAGCAGCCGTTCGAGCTCGGCCTTCTGGCCCGGGTCGATCGACAGGCCGATCTGCACCCGCAGGTCGCGCGCCATGTCGTCGAGCTGGCGCTGCAGGTCGGCCGTGCGGGCGCGCGCCACCATCTGCGCGCGCTGCATCGGGTCGCCCTGCGCGGCGGCGTCGGCGTCGGCGTTGTCGCGCGCGAACTCGCGCACGCGCTCGCTGGCGCGCAGCCAGATATCGGCCCAGGCCTGCGCGCGCTCGCGCGACTTGGCCAGGTCGTCGGCCGCGACGATGCGGCGCGCGTCGGCCAGCGCCGCGCCCAGCCGCGCCTGCGTGGCCACGAGCTGCGCCTGCGCCTCGGTGGCCTGGGCCTGCGCCGTCAGCGCCGCCTCGGGCGTGCTCTGCTTGCCCACCAGCGCCGCCGCGGCCGCCGCCTGCTGGCGCTGCAGCACGAGCTGCGCGCGCAGCCGCTGCTGCTCGATGCGGTTGAGCGCCAGCGCCTTCTCGCGCGCGCCCATCAACCCCTGCGCGTCGGCCAGCTCCACCGCCTGCTGGCGTCGGTCCAGCAGCGCCAGCTCGTCCTGCAGCGCCTTCTGCCCCTGCGCCAGCGCGAGCGCGTTGCGCGCCTGCTGGCGCTCGAGCGAATCGTCCTTGATCTTCTCGAGCTCGGCCTGCTTCTGGGCCGCCTGCTCGGCGCCGCGGAGCTGCCCCTGGTAGAGCGCGCGCTGCTGGTCCTCGAGCTTGCCGCGCTCGGCCGACAGGTCGGGCCGCCCGCCGAAGAAGCGGAACTGCGGCCCGTCCTGCTCCTGCTTGATCTGCCGCAGCCGCCGCTCGATCTTGGCCAACGCCTGCTCGGGCGTGTCGTCGCGCCCGAGCTCCTTCATCGCGTCGAGCACCCCGCTGACGGCGCGCCCCACCGCGCTCCACGCGCGTTCGAGCATGCCGAGTGCTGGCCCCGTGCGCTGGATCAGCGTGTTGGCCAGCTCGTCGTTGACGAAGCGGATCGCCTCCTGCACCCGGCCCTGGCGCTCGAGGTCGCGCACGTAGGCAACCTGCGCGGCGGTAAGGAAGTTGTAGGCGCGGTTGGCTTTGGTCGCCCAGGCAGTGATGCCATCGGCCTGGCCGTCGAAGGCCTTGACCGACTCCTCCGCCGACTCGCCGGTGAGCTTGGCCAGCGCCGCCGCGGCGCGCCCCGTGGCGCCCAGCGTGCTGGCCGTCTGGCCGCTCACATTGATGAGCTGCGCCATCAGCTCGCGCGTGAAGCCGATGCTGTTCTGCGTCTCGGTGGCGATGCCCTTGGCCATCGCCGTGATCTGCCCCTGGCTCGTGCCCGCGGCGTTGCCGGTGAGCGCAAGCGAATGGCGCAGCCGCTCGCTCTCCTTGGCGCCCGCGTAGATCTGCACCGCCCAGGTCGCAAGGCCTGCGCCGATGCCGCCCACCAGCAGCCGCATCGGCGTCAGCACCGACATCACCGCCCGCGCCGCGTTGCCGAAGCCGCCGAAGATGTCGCGCAACTGCCCGCCCTGCTGCAGCGCCACCAGCGCCGGGTTCTGCCCGCTGGCCAGGCCCGTGGCGATGTCGGTGAGCTGCGGCGCCACCATCGTGAGCTGGCGCTTCTGCTCGCGCTCCGCGCGCTGGCGGGCGGCCACCTGCGCGGTGCGCTGGCGCTCGTCGTCGGCCTCGGCGCGGCGGCGGGCGCGGCGCTCCTTCTCGTCGTCGTCGCGGCGCTCGCGCGCGGCGCGGCGTTCGGCCTCGCGCTGGGCGCGCAGGGCGGCCTTCTTCTCGGCCAGCGCCTGGGCGTCGGCCTCGCTCAGCGCCTTGTTGCGCTTCTTGGCCTCGGTCGCCGGGTCGGCGCCGCTGCCGCTGCCGTCGGCTCGGCTGGCGCCGGCCACGGCCGCAGCGGTGGCCTTGCTCTCCTCGCGCAACTGGCGCAGGCCGGCCAAGCCGCCGGACACGTCCGCGGCGATGCGCAGGATCGCTTCGATCGTCTTGCCGGCCATCAGCGCCCACCCTCGGCACGGCGCTGCAGGTCCTGCAGCAGCTTGCGCGCACCATCACCACCGGCGAAGGCGTGGTTGGCCACCACCAGGTCGGCCGCGCGGGCGCTGGCCTCGCGCGCCTGCGCCAGGCGCAGGTAGGTGGCGAACTGCGCCCAGGTGTAGCCCATCACGTCACCGTGCCGATGGCCGGCGCCGATCAGGGCGTCGAAGGCGCGGGCCCAGGCGTCTTCGGCGACGCCGTCGCGCGCGTGCTCGCCGCGCGCAGCACGGCCCCCGCCGCCGCGAAGGCGGGGGTCGCGCGGGAGAAAAAATCCGCGTTCACCTGCACGACGACGGCGAAGAGGTAGGCGAAGGCGTCCGGCGCCAGAGCCTCGATCTCCCCCACCGGCAGGCCGGTGGCGATGGCCACCAGCTCGAGCAGCCGCTGCGGCTCGCGCGAGAGCAGCTCCAGCAGTTCGACGATGTCGCCGGGCCCGGGCTCCTCGCCCAGGCGCTGCACGAGCGCGGGCGAGAGGTCCAGCAGCGCGCGCACCAGCGGCGCGCCGGCACCCATCATGCGGGCGATCTGCCCGACGGTTGCCGCGCGCACGACGAGCTCGCGCCCGCCAAGCGACACCGGCACCTCCAGCGGCGCGACGAAGGCCGGGGCCTGCGCCGGCAGGGCGCTTGCGCCGGCCATGTCAGGCCTGCGCCTGGGTGATGCTGTAGAACTGGCCGCCCGCGCTGCCCGCGGCGCGCTTGTCGTCGGCCAGCGTCGCGCCCGAGAGCTCGAAGTCGGCGAAGTCGTCCGAGATGAAGTCGACCTGGCGGGCCGGCGACAGCCGCGCGCGGAACACGTCTAGGATGCAGCGCGAGTTGTCGTCGGTGTTGATGCCGTCCAGCCGCACGTAGACCTCCGGCGCCAGCAGCTTGAATCCGCCGATCACCGTCACCGCGCCGGGCGTGTAGTCGACCTTGAACGGCTGCACGTAGGGGCCGCCGGCCGTGATGTCGTCCAGCGTGATCGTGCCGGCGAACAGGTCCACCGTGTACTGCCCGGCGGGCAGCGTTTTCGGGCTGCCAGTCGAGTCCTTGACCGCCACGCCGCTCACGTTCTTGTGCGGCAGCACGATGGTGTCGCCGCGCGTGAAGCCGGGCGGCGCAGCCCATCCGACCACCGCCGCGCCCCCGGCCACTTCGGTGGAGGCGCCGAGCATCGCCCAGGCCGCGCCCTCTTTCGTCCACTCATCGAAGGTGATGGTCAGCTCGCCGCCGCGGCCGCGCGTCATGCGGCGGTTGGGCAGGCGGTTGCCGGTGTAGCTCTCCTTGCGCTCCACCGTGTCCTCGTTCTGCGAGAGGCGGAAGACGCTGCAGTTGCCGAGCCAGCGCAGCACCCCGGGCAGGCCTGTGGAAAGCCGCGGGCCGATGAACACTTTGCCTTGTCCTGAGAAACCGGGCATGTCTGCCTCCTTGTGGGGTTGGGTTCAGAGAGTGAGCGTGACCTCGAAGCCCAGCGGGTAGACCGCCTTGCTCTCGGTGAAAGTCGGTTGCATCGGTGCGCTGGCGCGGCGCAGCGGGCGCGCCGCGCCCTCGGGCACCCAGCCCGCCAGCGCCTTGTGCACCTGGCTGAGCAGCGGCCCGGCCGCGACGTTGCGGGCATCCGCCGGCTTGCCGACGTGGTTGAGCCCGAGCATCACCAGCCAGCGCTGGTGCAGCACCTGGCTGGTGCCGCCCGCGGCGCGGCCGGCGTCGGAATCGGCGATGCGGTCGCCCGCCCACAGCACCATCAGCACGCGCTGGCGGCGGTCGGCCTCGAGCACCTGCTGCACCGTCTCGCACACCTGCACGGGGATGTCGGGCACGCGGTCGAGCAGCCGCGCCGCGATCAGCGGCGCGAGGAAGAGGTAGTCGGCAGCGAGTGCGGGCAGGCCCATCGTGCGGCTCCGGCGCTCAGGCGGCCTCGCGGCCCATGACCTTGCTGCCCGGCGCGAACAGCACGCTGCCGGCGCCACCCGTGCCCGGGTCGTCGGCCGGCGAGGTGAGCACCACGTCGCCCTTGGCCACGGCCATCAGCCACTGCCGGGTGGCGCGGTAGTCCTCGCGCGTGACCTCGTCGGCCGCGTTGCCGAGCAGCCGGTAGTGCGCGATCGTCACCGCGTGCACGCGCAGGATCGCCGGCACGGGCGACAGCGGCAGCGCGTAGCGCCCGACGAGGTAGCCGTCGATCTCGGCGTCGGCATCGTCCAGGGCTTTCTGGGCCACGGCCGTATCCACCAGGCCCAGGGGGGGGTCCTGCAGATCGGTGAGCTGCAGCAGCCGGGCTTCGCCCAGGCGGTCCTGCAGGTCGGTGACGGTGGCATAGGACATGGTCGTTTGATGGAGTGAGGGGGGCTATCGCAATAACCATCCCCGGTGATGCAGCCCCCCTCAGGAGCTTCCCGGTTGATCCGATCTATGGCTCGCGGCGCCCTGGGTCGGAACTCGGCGCCGGTCGAAGCCTTCGCGGGGTGGTATCAGTCTTCCGGCTCCGGCTCCGGCGCGGGCGCGTCGGCGACCAGGTCGTCGACGACGGCCACCTGCGCCTGCAGCGCGGCCAGCGCGTCGGCCACTTCCTGCGGCACGCTGTCGGCGCTGGTGATGGCGTCGCTGAGCTCGTCGATCTTGGCCAGCAGGGCCTGCGTTTCGGTGCCGATCTTGGCCACGCGCGCGGCGGTGGCGTTCAGGGCGTCGGTGACTTGCGCGAACTTCATGGTGATCAATGCCTCCAGGCGTTGGATCTGGGCGGGGTCGAAGCGGCAGTTGCAGCGCCCACTGCAGCCGCCGAAGAGGATGTCGAACATGGACACGGCGGTCCGCGCCGGGCGCGGCCGCTCAGTCCGCGGCCTTGCCGGGGTCGAGCGTGATGTCCTCGACCACGAGCTGGCCGCCGTCGCCCTCGTCGCGGATGAGCTCGAGCTGATCGGGCGTCAGCTCGGCCAGCGACAGCTCGCGCGGCTCGCGCGTGAACTGCAGGCCGCCACGCCAGAACGAGGCGCCAAGCGCCGTGACGCGGATGCCCGCGGCTGCCGGGCCTGCGGCGGGCTTCTCGGTCTTCTTCGTTGCCATCGTCGCGCCCTCCGTCAGGCCAGCCAGGGGCAGACCACCAGCTTGGCGGTGCCGACCAGCACGTTGTCGGCGCCGCCCGTGGTGCGCGCGGCGGTGAGGATTTCGGCGGCGGCCTTTTCCAGCGCCGGCGGCACCACCAGGTGCGTCGGGCGGATGTTCAGCACCTTGCCGCGGTCGCCCTTCAAACTCATCATCCCCGCGCGGGCCGTGGCATAGGCGGCGGCGTCCAGCGTCGCCTTGCTGCCGTAGGCCAGGTGCGGCAGGCCGTAGCCCACGTTGCAGCGCGCGTCGACGCCGTAGCGGTAGGTCTTGCGCATGAAGACGTTCTCGTCGTCGACCTTGTCCATCGACACGAGCTGATAGTCCTTGCGGCGCTGGAAAATCAGCGGCTTGATCGGCCGCGAGAGGTCCAGCAGAAACCAGGGCGTGCCCGAGCCGCCGCCTGTATTCGACCAGGTCGACCAGGTCACGCCGTCGGCATTGAGCACGGGGTGGTCGTTGTCGATGAAATACTGCCCGTCGTAGCAGTTGGTCGAGAAACCATCCTTGAGCAGATTCCAGACCAATTCGTCGGGGTGGGTTTTCGCCTCCTGCCCGAGCATCTGGAACATCGGGCGGTAAACCCCGAGGCGGTCATCCTCGATATGGTTCCGGTCGACCTCGATGGTCAGTTCGAAGTCCTTGTTGCGCAGAATGAAATCGGAGGTCGCAAGGCTCTGCACCTGGCGGTCGCCGATCCATTCGCGGAACCGCGGCATCGTGCCGAGCCAGGCGTAATGCTCTTCGGAGGTGCTGCTGGGCACCACGGTCGCCACCGTCTCGTACATGGACGGGGCCTGGTCCCAGGCGTCCTTGAAGACGGTCTGGAAGCCGCGGAACATGTCCGCGAGGTTGGCGCGATTGATG
Organism: Pseudomonadota bacterium; assembly: GCA_963205125.1. Classification (GTDB taxonomy): domain Bacteria; phylum Pseudomonadota; class Gammaproteobacteria; order Burkholderiales; family Burkholderiaceae_C; genus Rubrivivax. The sequence goes on from CAUJJO010000170.1 coordinate 9,120, forward strand.
ATCATCTCGGGGTCTCCTGTGTCGGGGTATCCGGTCGCGGTATCAGAACTCGACCCAGACGCCCGCGGCGTCCACGTCGCGCACGGTGCCGGCCACGCTGCGCGTGTTGCCGTTGTGGGTCTTGGCCACGGTCTGGTCGTCGACGACGTAGCAGACGCTGCCGACATCGGCCAGCGCGATCAGGTCGCCGCCGGACGAGTTGCCGAAACGCCAGGTGCCGCGCTCGACCTCGACGTTGATCGCGCCGTTGGCGCCGCCGCTGTTGTCGGCCGCCTCGACGGCAACCCCCACCGCCTTGAGCGTGGTGCTGATCGCGCCCTTGGTGGCGTAGCCCGTGGCGTTCAGGCACACGAGCGAGCCGGCGAAGAGCCGGGTCGACGCGGCCACGGGGAGCGAGACGCGCTTGCCGTCGCGCCGGGGAGTGAGTCGGTCTGCGGTGAGGGCTGCCATCGGTGGGCCTCCTGCGTGGTGATTGCGGGGTGATTGCGGGGTGAGTCGGTCGGGCGGGGTGCCGGCCGCTCAGGCGGCCGCGCCCTGCAGGGACTTCAGGTAGTCGGCGTGCGGGATGCCGAGCTGGTCGGCGATCTGCCGCTGCGCGGCCGAGAGCGCCGTCACGGCACTGCCGCCGGGCTCGTCGTCCTTGCGCCCGCCGCTCTGCCCGGCAAGGCCCGGGATCACCGGCGCGGCAGCCAGCAGCGCCGAGAGCATCGCCATGTCCTTGCGGCCGAGCTCGAGGTACTGGTCGCGCTGCGCCGGGGTCAGCTTGCCCGCGGCGATGGCCTCGTCCACCGCCTGCGCGGCCTGCGCCTGCTGGGCGCTGGCACTGAGCGCGGCCACCTGCGCCTGCAGGCTGGCCACCAGCGCCACCATCTCGGGCGCGGCCTTGGCCGGCGCCGGGGCCTGCGCGGCCTTCAGCGCCGCCACCGCGGTGAGGGCCGCGGCCTCGTCGGCCTCGTCGG
>CAUJJO010000171.1 GCA_963205125.1 Pseudomonadota bacterium
TCGGCGGCGGCATCATCGGCCTCGAGATGGGCACGGTCTATTCGACGCTGGGCGCGCGGCTGGACGTGGTCGAGATGCTCGACGGGCTGATGCAGGGCGCCGACCGCGACCTCGTCAAGGTCTGGCAGAAGGTCAACGCAGCGCGCTTCGACCGCATCCTGCTGAAGACGAAGACGGTGGGCGCACAGGCGACGGGCGACGGCATCCGCGTCGAGTTCGAGGGCCTGGACGGCAGCCGCAGCGACGGCGTCTACGACCTCGTGCTGCAGGCGGTCGGGCGCAGCCCCAACGGTCGCAAGATCGGCGCCGAGAAGGCGGGCGTGGCGGTCAACGAGCGCGGCTTCATCCCGGTGGACGTGCAGATGCGCACCAACGTGCCGCACATCTTCGCCATCGGCGACATCGTCGGCCAGCCGATGCTCGCGCACAAGGCGGTGCACGAGGCGCATGTCGCGGCCGAGGTCGCGGCCGGCAGCGCGCGCGGCGACGAGGCGCTGGCCCGATCGCGCTTCGACGCGCGCGTGATTCCGAGCGTGGCGTATACGGATCCCGAGGTCGCCTGGGTCGGGCTGACCGAGGACGAGGCCCGGGCCAAGGGCATCGCCGTGAAGAAGGGCCTCTTCCCCTGGGCGGCTTCGGGCCGCGCGATCGCCAACGGCCGCGACGAGGGCTTCACGAAGCTGCTCTTCGATGGGCAGACGCACCGCATCCTCGGCGGCGGCATCGTCGGCACGCATGCCGGCGACATGATCGGCGAGGTGGCGCTGGCCATCGAGATGGGCGCCGACGCGATCGACATCGGCAAGACCATCCACCCGCACCCCACGCTCGGCGAGAGCATAGGCATGGCCGCCGAGGCCGCGCACGGCAGTTGCACGGACCTGCCGCCGGTGCGGCGCTGAATCGCCGCCGAGTCGCCGCTGAGTCGCTGAATCGCCGCTGAACGCATCGAGAAGGTGCTGAGCGCCGGCTGCGCCGGGGCTGCGGCGCGCTCAAGTTCCGCGCCGCAGGGTCGAAGAAGCCGGGATGGCGGCCCATCCCGGTGTCGCCGCTTCTTCGACCAGGCACGGCGGCAAGGCATGAGCGTGAGCTTTCGACTGGGCACCCTGGGTGCCGTGGGCGTGCTGGCCGCGGGCCTGGCCCATGCCGGCTGGCTGGGGTGGGCCGCGGCCGCGGATGCGGCGGCCACCGGACTTGCGGCGAGCTGGACGCCGCTGCTGGTGCAGATCGCGTGGACGCTCGTGCTGGCCACGGCGCTCGCCTGGCAGCTGCAGCGCAGTTGCAGGCCGCTGCAGCAAAGCCTGGCGCTGCTGCGCGAGCAGGTGCAGGCGCTCGAGCAGGGCCGCTTCGTGATCGCCGAGGATCCGCCGGCCACCGAGGCGCGGCCGCTGGCGCGCAGCCTCAACGCCGCGGTGCGGCGGCTGCAGACGGCCATCGACGACGCGCCGGGGCAGGGCGTGCAGGCCCTGCGCCGCACGGCGCGCCGCGATGCGCAGACCGGGCTCGACAGCCGCTACACCTTCATCGCGCGCCTGACCGAGCGCCTGGCCGATCGCTGCGGCGCGCAGACCGCGCTGCTGGCGCTGCGACTGCTGCATTCGCAGTCCGGGCAGGCGCCGGGGCCGCAGGCGCTGGCGGCGGCGGCCGAGATGCTGCACCTGTTCGCGCGCCGCATACCGGGCGCCTTCGTCGGCCGGCTCGCCGAGTGCGACCTGGCGCTGTGCCTGCCTGCGCACGAGGTCGTCGAGGAAAGCGCGCACAGCCTGATCGCAGCGCTTGGCGCGGGCACGGATCGGCTCGCGTTCGCGGTCGGATGCGTCGACCACCTCGGCGGAGCGTCGCTTGGCGGTGCGCTGGCGCAGCTCGAACTCGCCGTGGCCGAAGCCGCGGCGGCCGGGGCCGGCCAGCTCGTCAGCCGCACGCCGCATCGCGACGAGGCCTTGCCGCAGGAGGACGGCGCGCTGCGCCGGCAGATCGTCGAGGCGCTGCGCGCCAATGCGATGGAGCTCGCCGCCTTTCCCGTCGTCGACGCGCAAGCCGCGCTGCTGCACCTGGAGTGCCCCATGCGGTTGCGGCTGGTGCCGGGGCAGGCGCCGACGCCGGCCCAGGCCTGGTTGCCGGTGGCGATGCGCTATCGCCTGACGACGCAGATCGAGCTCGCCGGCATCGAGCTGGCGCTGGCCGCCTGCGCCCGCGACGGCTTGCCGCGCTGCGTGCACGTGGCGGCGGAGTCGCTCTCCGCGGCCGGCTTCGTGAGTGCGGTGCGCAGCCGCCTGCAGGCGGCCCCGCAGGCGGCGGCCTTGCTGTGGATCGAGATCGCCGAGGTCTCGCTCGAGCGCCTGCCGCCGCGCCTGCGCAGCGCCGGCACGGTCTGGCAGCGCTGTGGCGCGCGCGTGGGCATCGAGCATGCCGGCGCCGCGCTGCGCAGCGTGCTGCGGCTGTCCGAACTGCAGCTCGACTACGTCAAGGTCGACGCCGACTTCGTGCGCGGCATCGCCGAGCATGCCCTGCAGCGCGAGCGCGCGCAGGGGCTGGTGGCCTTCGTCCACGAAATGGGCGCCCTGGTGATCGCCGAAGGCGTGGACACGCCGGCCGACCTGCAGGCGCTGTGGGCGCTGGGCTTCGACGGCGCCACCGGGCGCGCGGCGCTGCCCTTGCACACGGCCGGCGCCGCTGCCACGCGCAGCAGCGCAAGCCACGGCCTGCCGGCGCTCAGCGACGCCTGACGCCAAAGACGCAAGGCGGCGCCGCGATCGCCGCGATCAGGCCAGCTTGGCGGCCATCTGCACCAGCCGGCGCGCCTGGTGCGCGATCGCGGCCTGGCGCTCCTCGGTGAACTCCTGGCCCTGCGTGTGGCTGTAGCCGTAGGGGTTGCCGCCGGCCTGGAAGATCGCCGGGTCGGTGAAGCCCGGCGCGACGACGATGCCACCCCAGTGCATCACCGTGGCGTAGAAGGACAGCAGCGTCGTCTCCTGGCCGCCGTGGGCGTTCTGCGCCGAGGACATCGCCGAGACCGCCTTGTTGGCCAGGCCTCCCTTGGCCCAGACGCCGCCCAGCGTGTCGATGAAGGCGCGCATCTGGCTGGCCATGATGCCAAAGCGCGTCGGCGCCGAGATCAGGTAGGCGTTGGCCCATTCCATGTCGGCGGGCGTGGCCTGTGGCACCTGCGCCGTGCGCTCGGCCTGGGCCTTCCAGGCCTCCTGGCTGGCGACGATCTCGGCCGGTGCGGTCTCGGGCACCTTCAGCAGGCGCACCTCGGCGCCGGCCGCGCGTGCCGCCTCGGCGGCGATCTCGGCCATGCGATGGTTGGTGCCATAGGTCGAGTAGTAGAGGATGGCGAGTCGGACGCTCATGGTTTCGTTCTCCGGTTCAGGTCGTGGAAGGGATGCCGCCGAAGCGGCCGCTGTTGAAATCGTCGATGGCCCGCTCGATCTCCTGCAGGCTGTTCATCACGAAAGGCCCGTAGCCGACCACCGGCTCGTCGATCGGCTCGCCGGCCATCAGCAGCAGGCTGATCTCGCTGCGGGCCTCGAGCGTGAAGCCGCTGCCCTGCCGGGACAGGGCGGCGAGGTTCGCCGCACCCAGTTCGGCCTCGCCGTTGACGCGCGCGGTTCCGCTGCGCAGCGCCAGCAGCGTGCTCCAGCCCTCGGGCTGCGCGATCTCGAGCGTGTGACCGGCGCGCAGGCTCAGGTCGAGCACGTTCATCGGCGTGAAGCTGCGCGCCGGGCCGCGCGTGCCGGCGTACTCGCCCGCAATGACGCGCACCAGGCCCGCATCGCCGGGCAGGGCCACGCGCGGGATCTGTGCGTCGGTGATCGGCTGGTAGTGCGCAGGCGTCATCTTGTCGGCCGCCGGCAGGTTGACCCACAGCTGCATGACTTCGAACGGCCCGCCGCGCGCGGCGTAGGCGGCGGAGTGGAACTCCTCGTGCACGATGCCCGCGCCCGCGGTCATCCACTGCACGTCGCCCGGCCCGATCACGCCGCCGGCGCCGGTCGAATCGCGGTGCTCGACCTCGCCGTCGAAGACGATCGTCACCGTCTCGAAGCCGCGGTGCGGGTGGCTGCCGACCCCGCGGCGCCGGGTCGTCGCGCTGAAGCTCGTCGGCGCGGCGTAGTCCAGCAGCAGGAAGGGGCTGCGCTCGGCCACGCCCGCGCCGCTGTAGCCGAACAGGCCTTGCACCGGAAAGCCGTCGCCCACCCAGTGCCGGCCGGGGGCGCGGCGCGTGGACAGCACCGTCTTGCGCTCGAGGGTGATCATGGTGTCGTTCATGCCGTGCTCCTTGCCGGCGCCGCGGCAAGCTCAGGAAGGATCGTCTTGCCGCAGACCGTGAGCGAAGGATACGTAGCGAAGGCGAGCGGAAAAAGCGGCCTGGTGTGGCTTCATCGTTGCATCCATGGAATGATCGAGCCTGATGCTTGTCGCATCTGGCGACTCGAATGCGGTGATGGACGATCTCGACGATCTCGCTCACTTCGCGCTCGTGGCCGAGCACGGCGGCTTTGCCGCGGCCGAGCGCGCCACGGCGATCCCGAAGTCGCGGCTCAGCCGCCGCCTGGCCTTGCTCGAAGCGCGCCTCGGCACGCGGCTGATCCAGCGCAGCACGCGCCGCTTTGCCGTCACGCCGATGGGCGAGCAGGTGCTGCAGCATGCGCGCGCCATGCTCGCCGAGGCCGAAGCGGCGCGCGCGCTGGTCGACGAGCAGACCCGCGGGCCGCGCGGCACGGTGCGCCTGGCCTGCCCGCCGGCCCTGCTGCAGACCAGCGTCGGGGCGCTGCTGGCGCGCTTCCTCAACGCCTGGCCGCAGGTGCAGTTGCAGGTGCAGGCCAGCAACCGCAACGTCGACGTCTGGCAGGACGGCGTCGACCTCGCGCTGCGTGTTCGTGCGCCCGACGCCGCGCTGCCGCAGGACGAAGTGGTGCGCCCGCTTGCGCTGAGCCCGCACCTGCTGGTGGCCGCGCCGCGCCTGCTCGTCAACGCGCCACCGCCCGCGCGGCCGGCCGATCTGGCGCGGCTGCCGACGCTCGGGCTTGGCAACTCCCCCGAGCAGCAGCACTGGCGCCTGCGCGGGCCGGGCGGCGCCCTCGTCGAGCATCGGCACGCGCCGCGCCTGGTGGTCGACGACGTTGCCACGCTGCGCGACGCCGCGCTGCTGGGCGTGGGCTGCGCGGTGCTGCCGCGCATCCTTGTGCACGACGAGATGCAGGCCGGCCTGCTGCAGGAGATCCTGCCCGGCTGGGCGCCGCCGCCCGGCTTGATCCAGGCCGCCTGCGCCAGCCGCCGGGGCCTGCGCCCGGTGGTGCGGCAGCTGCTCGACGCGCTGGCCGAGGGCTTTGCCGAACTGATCGGGCAGGGCCGCTGCCTGGAGCCGCCGCGACCCCCGGGATGAGCGGCTGCGCCGCCGGATCAGGCGATGTCGCCCGCGTGGATCTCGAAGTGGCCGCGGCTGCGGTCGGCGAAGAAGTGCTCGAGCGTCTGGCGCACGGTGCGAAAGGCGATCTCTCCCCAGGGGATCTGGTGCTCGGCGAAGAGCTGGGCCTCGATCGTCTCCGGTCCCGGGGCCAGGTGCGTATCGAGCATGCGGGCGCGGTAGAAGAGGTGCAACTGCCCGGCGCGCACGACGTTGAGCACGGTGAACAGGCCTTCGAGCTCGACGTGCGCACCGGCCTCCTCGTCGGTCTCGCGCAAGGCGCCATCCGAGCTGCTTTCGCCCAGTTCGAGAAAGCCCGCCGGCAGCGTCCACAGCCCCTTGCGCGGCTCGATGGCGCGCCGGCAGAGCAGCACCTGCTCGCCCCACACCGGCACGGTGCCGACGACGTTGATCGGGTTCTCGTAGTGGATCTCGCCGCAGGCCGGGCACACCGCGCGCTCGCGGTTGTCGCCCTCGGGGATCACGTAGGCGACCGCGCTGCCGCAGACTCGGCAGTGCTTGATGCTGCGGGGCACGATCATCGCGCCGAGTTTAGCCGGCACCTTCCAGCGCAGTCCGCCAACGCAGTCCGCCAACGCAGTCCGCCAGCGCAGTCTGCGCGCCGCCTGGCGCCTTCGAGCTTTCGCGCGTGGCATCATCGTCGCCACCTTCGGGCGTGCCGCTGCTGCGGCCGTCGTCCCGGGGGATGGAGACCCCGATGAGCTTCGTCATTCCCCCGGCGCCGAGCGCGGCCGTTCCCGTGCTCGGCGGCGGGCAGTTTCCGGTGCACCGCATCTACTGCGTCGGCCGCAACTACGCCGAGCATGCGCGCGAGATGGGCGAGAGTGACCGCGAGCCGCCCTTCTTCTTCATGAAGCCGGCCGACGCCGTCGTGCCCGTCGGCGAAGAGCAGACCGGCGAGATCGCCTACCCGAGCCTGACCCAGAACCTGCACCACGAGGTCGAGCTGGTGGTGGCGATCGGCCTGGGCGGGCGCGACATCGCCGCAGCCGACGCCGCCGCGCACGTCTACGGCCACGCCGTGGGCCTGGACATGACGCGGCGCGACCTGCAGGCGCAGATGAAGAAGGCGGGCCGGCCGTGGTCCATCGCCAAGGGCTTCGACCAGTCGGCGCCGATCGGGCCCATCGTCCCGCGCGCGGCCACGGCCGGCGCGATGACGGCGGGCGCGATCACGCTCGCCGTGAACGAGGTGCCGCGCCAGCGGGGCGACCTGCGCGAGCTGATCTGGGGCGTGGCCGAGACGATCGCCCACCTGAGCCGCGCCTGGACGCTGCAGCCGGGCGACCTGATCTTCACCGGCACGCCGGCCGGAGTCGGCGCGGTCGTGCGCGGCGACCTCCTGCACGCGCGCATCGAGGGCTTGCCCGACCTGCGCGTGCGCGTTCGCTGAGCCGACAGGGGAGCGGGATCGGGCCATGGAACTCTTCAACTACTTTCGCTCCAGCGCCTCCTACCGCGTGCGCATCGCGCTCGCGCTCAAGGGCCTGGACTACGACTACCGCGCGGTGCAGCTCGTCAAGGGCGAGCAGCTGCAGGAGCCCTACGCGGCGATGGCTGCGGCGCGGCTCGTGCCGCTGCTGGTCGACGGCGAGCAGCGGCTTTCGCAGTCGCTGGCGATCATCGAGTACCTGGACGAGACGCATCCAAAGCCGCCGCTGCTGCCGCGCGAACCCGCGGCGCGCGCCCGGGTGCGCGCCATCGCGCTCGACATCGCCTGCGAGATCCATCCGCTCAACAACCTGCGCGTGCTGAAGTACCTGGTCGGGCCGATGGGGCTGTCCGAGGACGACAAGAACCGCTGGTACCGCCACTGGGTCGAGACCGGGCTGGAGGCCGTCGAGCGCCAGCTCGTGCAGGCGCCCTCGACCTACTGCCACGGGGAAGCGCCGACGCTGGCCGACTGCGTGCTGGTGCCGCAGATCTTCAACGCGCAGCGCTTCGAGTGCCGGCTCGACCACGTGCCGCAGGTGATGAGGGTCTTCGAGGCCTGCATGAAGCTTGCGGCCTTCGAGGAGACGCGGCCCGAGAAGTGCCCGGATGCTGCCTGAGCTCGACGCCGCGGGCTGGCTGCGCCCGCAGTGGCCCGCACCGCCATCGACACCGACGCCGACGCCGACGCCGACGCCGATGACCGCGCCGCGCGTGCGCGCGCTGATGAGCACGCGGCAGAGCCGGCCCTCGTTCGCGGATGCCGACTTCGACCCCGGCCGCGACGCCGGCAGCGAGGCTTCCCGCCACAACCGCGCCGAGCTCGAGCGCGCGCTCGGTGCGCCGCCGCGCTGGCTGCGCCAGGTGCACGGCGCCGAGGTCGTGCGCGTCGACCGCTGGACGGCGGATGCGCCGCCGCTTGCCGACGCCGCGGTCAGCGCCACTCCGGGCGTTGCCTGCGTGGTGCTGGTGGCCGACTGCCTGCCGGTGCTGCTGTGCGACGACGCCGGGCGCGCCGTGGCCGCTGCGCACGCCGGCTGGCGGGGCCTTTGCGCCGGCGTGCTCGAGCGCAGCGTGGCGATGCTGTGCGACGCCGCGCGCTGCGAGCCCGGCGCGCTGCAGGCCTGGCTTGGGCCCTGCATCGGGCCGCGCCGCTTCGAGGTCGGCGCCGACGTGCTGCAGGCCTTCGGCGTCGACCCCGACGACGCCGCCGAGCGGCAGGCCGCAGCCCACTTCGTGCGGCGCGACCGCGGCGACGGCAGCCGGCGCTGGCTGGCCGACCTGCCGGCGCTGGCGCGGCAACGCCTTGCGCAAGCCGGCGTCGTGCGCGCCAGCGGTGGCCGCTGGTGCACGGTCGAGGACGCCTCAGCCTTCTTCTCGTTCCGGCGCGACGGCGCGCTCGGCCGCATGGCGGCGGCCATCGCCCTCGTCGACTGATCGCCCGGCAAGCTCCCTCGCGCGGCGCGCGCGCCGACGGGCCGGCGTGGCCAGGATGTAGACGAGCACCGACAGCGGCAGCACGCCGTAGAGCAGGAAGGTGAAGACGGCGCCAAGCACGCTGCCCTGCGTGGACAGCGCCTCGGCCACGGCCATCATCAGCGCGATGTAGAGCCAGGCGACGACGACCAGGTGAACGACAGGCATCTTGCAGCAGCAGGGCGCACGGGCGGTGCGCCGACGACGGGCCCCGGCCGGTGCCGGTGGGCCGGGAATGAATCGGATGATGTCATGGCAGGGTAAGCGATTTGCCCTAAGCTGCGCGCACCAGGATGCAGCGGCGCCGCGTGGCGATCGGCCGGCGCGCCCGACGATGAAGGCCAAGACAGGAGACACCGTGCAAGACCCGTTCCCGACCCTGCCCGCGTTCGACCCTTCGACCAGCCCCATGGTGCCCGCGGTCGAGGGGCTGATGAAGTCGCTTGCCGGACTGAGCCTGCCGCAGGACGCGCTGTGCAAGCTGCAGGCGGACTACGTCCAGGGGGCCAGCACGATCTGGAACCAGCAGCTCGAGCGCCTGGGCGGCGGCGCCGAGGACAAGGCCGGGACGATGCGCGACCGGCGCTTTGCCGGCAAGGAGTGGCTCGAGAACCCGGCTGCGGCCTTCACCGCGCAGATGTACCTGCTGAACGCGCGCACGCTGATGGAGCTGGCCGAGTCGGTGCAGGCGGACCCGAAGACGCGCGCGCGCATCCGCTTCGCGGTGCAGCAGTGGGTCGACTCGGCCTCGCCGGCCAACGTCCTCGCGCTCAACCCCGAGGCGATCGCCAAGGCGGTGGCCACGCAGGGCCAGAGCATCGCCACCGGCATGCGCCAGCTGCTCGAGGACGTGCAGAAGGGCCACATCTCGCAGACCGACGAGTCGGCCTTCGAGGTCGGCCGCAACGTCGCCACCTCCGAAGGCAGCGTGGTGTTCGAGAACGCCTTCTTCCAGCTCATCGAGTACCGGCCGACGACGGCCAGGGTGCACGAGCGGCCGATGCTCTTCGTGCCGCCCTGCATCAACAAGTACTACATCCTCGACCTGCAGCCGGAGAACTCCTTCATCCGCTACAGCGTCGACCAGGGGCACCGCACCTTCGTCGTGAGCTGGCGCAATCCCGACGAAAGCCTGGCCGGCGCGACCTGGGACGACTACATCGAGCAGGGCGCGATCCAGGCCATCCGCACCGTGCAGGCGATCGGCGGCGTCGAGCAGATCAACATGCTGGGCTTCTGCGTCGGCGGCACCATCCTGGCCACGGCGCTGGCGGTGCTGGCCGCGCGCGGCGAGCAGCCGGCGAACTCGCTGACGCTGCTCACCACGCTGCTCGACTTCACCGACACCGGCATCCTCGACGTCTTCATCGACGAGGCCTCCGTGCGCCTGCGCGAGATGACCATCGGCGAGAACGCGCCCACCGGCCCGGCGCTGCTGCCGGGCAAGGACCTCGCGACGACCTTCAACTTCCTGCGCCCCAACGACCTCGTCTGGAACTACGTCGTCGGCAACTACCTGAAGGGCGAGGCGCCGCCGCCCTTCGACCTGCTGTACTGGAACGGCGACTCGACCAACCTGCCCGGGCCGATGTACTGCTGGTACCTGCGCAACACCTACCTCGAGAACAAGCTGAAGGTGCCCGGCGCGGCCACCGTGTGCGGCGAGAAGGTCGACCTCGGCGCGATCGAGGCGCCGGCCTACATCTACGCCTCGCGCGAGGACCACATCGTGCCCTGGACCTCGGCCTACGGCTCGACGCGCCTGCTGCGCGGCAAGCGCCGCTTCGCGCTCGGCGCCTCCGGCCACATCGCCGGCGTCATCAACCCGCCGGCCAAGGGCAAGCGCAGCCACTGGCTGAACGACAAGCTGCCGGCCAGCCCCGAGGCCTGGCTCGACGGCGCGACGGAGCATCCGGGAAGCTGGTGGACCGACTGGAGCGCTTGGCTCGCCGGCCACGGCGGCAAGCTGGTGGCCGCGCCGAAGGTGCCGGGCAACCGCCAGTTCAAGGCGATCGAGCCCGCGCCCGGGCGCTACGTCAAGGCCCGGGCCTGAACCCCCGGCCCGCGATGCAGTCGCCGCGGGGGAACCCTGCTTGACGGCAGCTGACCTCCGGACCACGCTAGCGCGCATCGAGGGCACCACGACCCACGACCACGAAAAGGAGCGAGCAATGGCAAAACTGGCATACGTCACCGGCGGCATGGGCGGCATCGGCACGGCGATCTGCCACCGCCTGGCCAAGGCGGGATTCAAGGTCATCGCCGGCTGCGGGCCAAGCCGCGACGCGCAGAAGTGGCTGGACGAGCAGAAGGCCCTGGGCTACACCTTCTTCGCCTCGGCCGGCAACGTCGCCGACTGGGATTCGACGGTGCAGGCCTTCCAGAAGGCCAAGGCCGAGCACGGCCCGATCGACGTGCTCGTCAACAACGCCGGCATCACGCGCGACCGCATGTTCGTGAAGATGACCCGCGAGGACTGGGACGCGGTGATCGACACCAACCTCAACAGCATGTTCAACGTCACCAAGCAGGTGGTGCCCGACATGGTCGAGCGCGGCTGGGGCCGCATCATCCAGATCAGCTCGGTCAACGGCGAGAAGGGCCAGGCCGGGCAGACCAACTACTCGGCCGCCAAGGCCGGCATGCACGGCTTCACGATGGCGCTGGCGCAGGAGCTTGCCAGCCGGGGCGTCACCGTCAACACCGTCGCCCCGGGCTACATCGGGACCGACATGGTGCGCGCGATCAAGCCCGAGATCCTCGACAAGATCGTCGCGACGATCCCGATCAAGCGCCTGGGCACGCCCGAGGAGATCGGCTCCATCGTCGCCTGGCTGGCCGGCGAGGACTCCGGCTTCACCACGGGCGCCGAACTGAGCTGCAACGGCGGCCTGCACATGGGCTGACCGGCCGGCATCCGTGCCGCCGCTCGCGCGCCGCGGCGGGCACGGATGTCAGAATGCGCGCTCCTCGGAGCCCATGAGCATGCAGCCCATCGACGACAGCAGCACGCCGCGCAAAGGCCGGCTGAGCGCCTTCCAGCTGCTGAAGGCCTGGCTGTTCGACAAGACCGCGGGCCCGCGAGCGCCCGCGGAGACCGAGTTCCTCAACACCCGCGACGGGCACGAACTCGCCAGGTTCGCGCAGAAGGCCTTCGG